>DNQG01000021.1 GCA_003501255.1 Candidatus Magasanikiibacteriota bacterium | reverse complement strand
AGAGAGAATACAAGAAGAGTTACGCCAAAAACAAGGCGCTTTTTTTCGTGTTTTCTGCTCTTCAAAAACCGCGATTGAGCTTCGCCCTTGATGCACTTCATGGGTTATAAATTGTATGCTTACAGTATACCACTTTTTTGGTCCTTCTCCCACAAAAAATTCATAACATATCCACAAAAATATACGCTCAACAAAGCAAAAAAGTAAAATACAAAAATAAAAATTACAAAAAACAAAAAAACGACGAAAAAAACGCCTTCAAAGCACATTTTTTGAGCTCAATTCAAATCGAGAAAGAATCAAACCCAGAAGTTATGCGCTGCTGGTGGCCTTCTTGTCCCTAACGTCTTGTTTGCTCGAAGAACAAAGTGTCTATTTGGTTTACGCTAAAAAGGAAGCCAAAGGGGTATTGAGCGACACTTCGCAAAAACAAAGATAGAGACAAACACGCGGGACAAAAAAGCCATCAGCAAAAAGTACTACCACGCATAATCTCCCTATCTTTATTGTCTTGTTTTACGCAACAGATGTCAATACAGTTTAGTGGACAAACTGGGTATTACTTGTGGGTAAGTAATGAAACACGAGGAAAAAAGCCCAAAAAAAGTACGGCAAGAAACATTCCTTGCGGAAGGGTATACCAAAAATGATCAAATATAAAAAAGCTACCAAGTATCAAAAGTGCGCCCAAAAAAAATCGACGATCACCCATCGGCAGATGTATACTCCAGAGCAACAAAAAACAAACAATTAAAATGATCCCCACAATACCAAGTTCGCTCCCCGCAAGCAAAAAAACATTATGAACGGGCTGATAACTCCATGGTTCGCGGCCAGGATTTTCTTGATATAAAAAAGCGACCGAGTGCGCAGGACCAACACCGACAAGCAAATGTCGTTTGAACAACACTGCCGCGGTTTGTAAACCAATGGTACGTTCGTCAAAAGACCTCTGCTCCAAACGTGCTTGTCCGTACAGTCGCACAGAAAATAACGGGGAAAAAAGTACAACTACTACACACACAAGTGCAATCTGAAAGAGCAACGTCTTGTACACCATGCGCATTTGTTTTCTAAATGCATACACACCAATGACCACTACAGCACAAACCCCTACAAGCCACGCCGCACGAGAAAAACTCAAGAGAACAAGTGCAACCATACTTAAACCAAGTGCATGCAACCCGTAACGCGCTGCGGCACTGCGCACGCGTGGGAAGCACGCAATAACCAATAACCACACCACGACTCCATAAGCACCGACGATGTTAGGGTGGGCAAAGGAACCATACGCGCGCAGCCAACGGCCTTGCACGGTTTCAACAACGCTCGTACCGAGCACAGAAGGATCATGCAGCGCAACGCCAAGAAGCGTGTTGGCAGGTGATGTTTGAAACAAAAATTGTCCTATACCAAACACTCCAACCGCACCGGCACTAGCAAAAAATACAACAAGCCACAAACGAAATTCTCGTTCGTTCAAAAATGACATGAGCAGAAATAATACGCTTGCGCCAAGCACACGGACAGTCCACTGCAACGCAACATCAAAATCAGACACGAACAAAGAACGCACGAACAAAAAAATAAAAAAAAGTAATAAGCTGATGAGTGCTAAACGCATAGTCCCCCATGGCGCCGCACGCGGCACGCCTGAATGTATACTAGAGGACACAACACGCACAACAAAACAGATGATACACAACCACAACACTACTTCACTTGCATACCATGACAAACGACCCCATTCACCGTCAGGAAACACCGCGCTTGCTCCATACATCAATCGTGTCCCCCACGGAACCAGCGCTACAAAAAAAGCGCCTACGGACGCGAAAAATCTCATGGGAACAGCTGTTTCAAATGTTGTTGCCATACATTAAAATAATGCTGCCGTCGGTCATTCCAGTGCAACTTAATGACATTATCATCATACACTACAGCGCTTGGATACGGCAACTCAAGACGCGCGTATTTTTGGTCAAGGATGCGTGTTTGATAACGACGTGTGGAGCGTTCAAGCCATTCGCCTATGATGCCACCGAGCAACCATTCAAAAAATATACGCACGCGCGAGCGAGGTGCGCGCACGCGCGCATACTGACGATGGCGCGGTGCCCTAAAAAAAGATAGAAGCCAACGGTTGCGCTCCATAATCTGCTCATACACGCCGCCGACGTCATACAACGGCATAAGTTGGTATAACCAAAACGCAAAATGAATGTCCTGGTCTTGGTAACGCAAGCCACCGATATCAAGACTGTCATCACTGACAAAAAAACTCAAACACACGGCGTCTTGCGCATCATCTGCAGTGGGCCTCCATCCAAAAAGTGTTGCAAAGCCGGTCACCAAAAAACGAGTAAACCACAAACGACCCGCGGCTGCAACAATAAAAAAATCAATATCGCTCGTTTCACGTGCTATGCCCCAACTAACTCGATTAACAACGCCCACAAAACGAACAAACGGTATATGGGGAAAAAAATATGCTGCACGACGCGCACGCTTTAATTTATTTTGTGTAATGCGGTACGATGCCCGGCGGCTGCGTTGCAGGTCTGCAAACACGTGCGCAAACGCCGGCGCATCCCCGGAAATATACGGCGAAATAAACCCATGATAAAAATATTTTGTTGTATCCATGGCATACTTAAGCGTACGCAAATCAAAAAATGCATCATCCAGACACGCGCCAAGCAACCAACGACGCAATTCCACCAGAGTAAGAGGATACGAAAATACATTGCTGTAAGCAACGGTTTTTGCAAGAGGCGTATCCATATTACGCTCCTTCTCCACTTCTTCGTTGCGCCGGCGCAGCTTGCCCCCGCTCACCGAGCGATTTTAATGGTTTTATAGAACCGAAAGATTTTTTTTGTGATAGGACAGAAGCTGTTGCGTCAGTAACCACCACGCGGTCAGCTTCAACACGAACAATATGACTTACATGAACTAAAAAAGGTGCACGTGAAAAAAAATTTTTCTTGACACATAGTTGCACCACAATAAAACTTTCAGTATCCCACATGAGATCGCAAATGGACCCCAATAATTGACCACGCTCAGTAAACACCGGCAGATGTATTGAAAGTATCAACATATAAAACAAAAAACACCACGTTTATGAAACTTGAGAAACGCCCGGTTTGCCCTGTTTCTTCCACAATAGTATTTGTTGCAACCATGTCAAAACCGTACTTATAAACCAGTATAACGTTAATGCGGCAGGAAGGGAAGCGCCAATAAGCACCGTCACCACGGGCATCACATACAGCATTTGCTTATTCATCATCGCCATCATATTCTCATCTTTGGCACCCGGCACGTGTGGCCCTTTCTTATGACTTAACATGCGTGCTTGGGCATATTGTGCAAGACCGGCCAGCACTGCCAGCACATAACTGGGAGCACTCAATTGCAAAAAACCAAATGCGAGCGGATTAATTTCCCCGGGATACTCAATAAATGAATACAGCCGAGCGGGGTCAACGGTCGCAATACCGTCACGGAGCGCCCAATATAACGCAAGTAATATAGGCAACTGAACCAAAAGCGGCAAACAAGAAGAAAGTGGATTCACGTTGTTTGCCTTATACAATTTCATGGTCTCTTGCGCTATCGCCTGCTGATTTCCTTTGTGCTTCTCTTTAAGTTCCTGCATCTTTGGCTGCAAATCCTGAAGCGCTTTTTGAGATTTCAAAGAAGACGCGGTGAGCGGATATAAAATTATTTTTATAAGAAGCGTAATAATGACAACTGACAAGCCAAAATCATGCCACGGTATGACATTGTATATGCCAATAAGGGCATTCAAAATAGGATTGTACAAAATGGTATTAAAAAGATCAGTAAACATATGTTAGGCAGCTTGCTTTTCTTCCAGTACCGGTGCTGCGGCCGGTTCATCTGCTGCGGGCTTTACATCTGCCTCGCCACCATCGCTTGAGACCTCTTTTGCTTCTCCACCTTCCTGCACCACTTTCACCTTCCAGCCAATAAGTTCAGCGGCCAAACGGACATTTTGCCCGCCGCGACCAATAGCAAGTGAGAATTGATCTTCATTCACATACACCGTGGCCTCATGGTTATCTTCATCCAAAATAACACGATTAACTTTTGCCGGCGCCATGGCATTGCTTAAGAATGTTTCTGTGTCTTCATCATACTGAATGATATCAACTTTCTCACCGCCCAACTCCGCGATAATGGTTTGAATGCGGCTGCCGCGCTGACCAATACAAGCACCAATGGGATCAATACTGTCATCGGTTGTAGCAACCGCAACTTTTGAACGGAAACCTGCATCACGCGCAATAGCTTTAATCTCAACGGTGTCGTTGGCAATTTCAGGAATTTCCGTGGTGAAAATCTGACGAACAACACCAGAATTAGCGCGCGACAAAATAATTTCAGGTCCACGTTGTCCAAGCGCCACACTCAAGAGTAATACTTTGATACGAGCGCCCGGGATATAACGTTCACTAAAAATCTGTTCAGCCGGTGGAATAAAACCGCTTACTTTACCCAAATCAATAATGACTCCTCTACCTTCACGGCGTTGAACCGTACCCACAATAATCTCACCTTCTTGACCCTTAAAGGCATCAAATGTGGTTTGGCGTTCTGCTTCACGCAATTTTTGCATGATGACTTGCTTGGCGGTTTGAGCTGCCATGCGGCCAAAATCACCTGGCACCGGAAGCTCCTGACGGAGCGTTTCGCCCACGTTAATTTCAGAATTAATGGCACGCGCTTCAGTTAAAAGAATTTGCACTTTACCATTAAAACGAACCGGCTCTTCTTCAGTAAACGCCTCGCCCTTTGCTTCCGCAGCTTCTTTGCGCGCGACCCAAACATCAAAATCGGTCTGCACCTTTTCAAGGTCCATATCTTCCGCCACTTCTTTGACATCCCACACCTGCATGGCTCCGGTATCAGGGTCAAATTTGACCTCAATATTCTGCATCTTGTTGCCATAATCCTTACGATACGCTGCGGCCATCGCTGCTTGAAGCGCGTCCAAAACAACCTCGTAATTGAGACCTTTTTCATCGCAAATTTGTTTTATTGCTTTTGTGACTTCTGACATAATGAAGGAAAAATAGTAAAAAAAAAGCAGTTCATACTAGAACAGCTTGGACATAGTATAACACGGCCTCAAAACCATGTCAAATCAAAGGTGGATAAATACCACAGCGTAATGGCACACGGCCCGCCCGGGAAACCAACCACGGTAATGACACCACACTGACATGGATGATCATGGGGAACACGCCTGCGCTGCAAGTACACACGAACCGCACATGCAAAGCGATGCCGCTTGCCAGCCGTTACGCTCTCATGCGTACCATGCGAGGCATTGCGCCGCGTCTTCACTTCAAAAAAATTTAACACTCCATGACGCTGCGCAACAATATCTAACTCCCCCACGCGTGCAAAAAAATTTCGCTCAAGCACATTAAACCCTAACCCGCGAATATAGTGCGCGGCCTGCTCTTCCCCCCATCGTCCCAATGTTAACTTTGTATTCCCCCCTTGTGCCATATCTTACTTTTTAGATTTTGGCAAAAACGGATCAAGAGCAACCGCTGACTCAACGCGACTCATACGTATTTTCATGGCGCGTCCTAAAGACACTGCCCACAGCACCATTCCAATAAACCATAACCCAAACCAAAACCGGTTACTCAAAAAAGGAATGTATTCGTAACGGAAAAATACAAACATCATTCCAAGTAACGCTCCGATAATCGCCCATGTACCGAAACGCCGAAACAAACTGCGCCGCACACCGGGCAATGTCTGCTTGCTTGCAATAACTTTGCAGACAATACCCAACAAGAACAAAAGACCAAGCACAAGCAGGTACACCAAGAGCGTTGTACTTCTGAATGATGGCGGCTGACCAAACCAATAATCAAGCGTCAAAAGCGATGCGATATTTAATTGCATAGTTGTTATGGAGGTTATACAACCTCTTCTTGTTTAATGAAACGAAGACCAAAATGATAAGGACTCGAAACAAAAGACGAATCACATTGCAAATGTGCAACTTGTGTGTATTGCTTGAGCTCGTCAGGGCTTGCAACACAACATCCTTTGGGCGCAAACGGGGCATCTAACCGTTCCCAGTCAACCACCAAAAGCACCCCGCCCGGACGTAGCAAGCGCGCGGCCTCTTTAAGAATGGCATCATGATGGGGTGATTGATTTAACACATTAATGAGAAATGCCACGTCCAAACTGCCGGCGGGTATAGTGGTAGCCCCATACTTCTCAAGATTAGACCAAACGAGCTCTATTTGTCCAGTGGTTGGCCAAATCTTGCGTTTGCTGGCTATGGCTTCCAAAACCCGCTTCTGAATATCAACTGCGTAGACACGGCCACTTTTCCCAATACGACGCGCAGCTTCAAACACAAAAGCGCCGTGGCTTCCACATCCCAAATCAGCCACACGATGTCCCTCTTGGATACCGGCAAGGTCCATGAGTGCCTTTGGTTCGATACCAAGTGCTCCGTGTGTTTGCATATACTTTTAAACACCACCCAAAAGCGGTCCAAAAATACCAATAATAATTTTTTGCACACCACCCGTAAATACAAGTAAACTAACCAAAATCATGGCGAGACCAATTAATTTATACATGAGACGACTGCCGCCTTCGCTGCCGAGATGTTCATCAGCCCAGGCAATACGGCCGAAGTTTTCAAGAAACCATTCGGTTTTGATTATCAAAATCGCCCCTACCACAACAGCCAAAATCATGAAGAAGATTTTCATAGTGTTACCCCTCTAGTATACCCAAAAACAAAGAGTCAAACAATGGTGGGCCCGCACCGATTCGAACGGTGGACCTTCTCGGTGTAAGCGAGACGCTCTAACCAGCTGAGCTNNGAGAGGACTTGAACCTCCAAGCTCTTGCGAGCACCAGCCCCTCAAGCTGGTGTGTTTACCAGTTTCACCACCCGCGCGCGTGCAAACGTGATTACTATACAAAACATTTCATTTTTTTTCAAGCCCACCGCACATTTCAAGCCCTCCACAAAAAAATCAAAATTAAGACAACCCAAACATCCGCTCCTTTCCCACAACCATTTTGAGCTTCACGTCCGCCAATTTTATGGACAATAAAATCTCTTTTGAGTGCCTGCCATCGGCAACAACCGTAAACGGTCTGCGGCCGCGTATGACCATTTCACGAAACGGAAAAATACTGGCCGCCTGTGTAGTAACGCGTTTGCGAAACCAACGCTTCTTTTCAACCGGCTCAAGAAATGCATCAAGCTGGACATCCTGCGGATGAACCACGTGATCACGCGCACCCAAATGCGCTCCTTGAAACGGCAGTAGATTACAAATGGTCACCCCCATCTCACCGTCACGCGCACGCACACGAAATTGCGCATCGTACTCAACAGACAAAGGCGCGGGCTCAATTTCAATACGAGAGATAAAATAACGATTGTTCATCCAGCCAATATCAAGCGGCTCTATTTTGCGCGCGGACAACACATCCACCGCCGGAGCATTCAAAGGAATACCCAAACTATGCGCAACCGCGCTGTCATCTCCCACTGGAATATAACCAAACGTCACGGGCAATGCCGCAGAGCTTGACATAATATGACCAAAGGTAGTGTCATTGCCCACAATCACAAATGTCTTGGAGCCGCGCGCAACTTCATCTTCAATAATGGGCTTGGCATTGGTAAAGGGAGTCAAACGAATGATGCGACCTGTGATACCAAAATCAGTAAGACGGTTTTCTACCGTCTTCATAATTGACTGAAAGCGCTTCTCTTTGAGCGCTGGATCATACAGGTACACGTACATAACGTGCAAGAGTGTTAGACGCTCGCCATAGGTTGCTGCTCTTCAAACCCCGCAAGCTCAATCTTTGATTTTTTACGAAGACCTAAAATTTTCTTGTCCTCTTTGTTTGTTTCTTTAAGCGAAGAAAAATCAACAGCAAGCGTTGTACATTTTCCATTAATACCAGCGCCACCCGCCACAATCAACGTCCCACATTCAACATCACCGAGTACTTTTGCGGTTGCGGTCAGCTCAAGCGTATCTTTGACTTTAATATTGCCCCTGACTTCACCGGCGACCTTGGCGCTGCGCGCTTTGACGTGCGCCATAATTTTAGCGCCTTCTTCAACCAACAAATGCTGGCTTGTTTTCACGTTGCCAGAAACTACACCTTTTACCACAATATTACCGTGGCTGACAAAATCGCCTTCAACTACAACTGACGGCCCTACCACGGTATCAACTTGATCGCTATCTGAATCATTTTTGTGTTCAATTTCTTCAACACTTTTTGAAAACAAGGAGGGCATATAGAGCATGGTTAAAAATTAGTGTATCTATAAATTAATGATACGGCAGTTTTATGCACTTGTCAAACAGAAGTTATTTCTGGTGCACCCGGAGGGAATCGAACCCCCATTACTGGTTCCGAAGACCAGCGCTCTATCCGTTGAGCTACGGGTGCTTTTGAAAAATCCCCAGCCTGCGGGGGAATGGTGGGTCGGCTGGGATTCGAACCCAGGACCTTGTGCTTAAGAGGCACTTGCTCTACCAACTGAGCTACCGACCCGTCATTATAAAAATTATGCGTGCTTGGGCACATCAGAAGTTTTTTGCATGATATTAACACGCGGCCCTTTCCATTCTTTGATCTTCAAAGCGCGCTCCGCGGCTTCCACTTGCGCCTCCTGCTTACTTGAACCTTCCCCCTCGGCAATCATTTCTTTATCCAGATACACACCCACCTTAAAATGTTTTGCATGATCCGGCCCCTCTTCTTCAAGAACGCGATACGTTGGTGTGGCGCCCACAAACTCTTGCGCTGCTTCTTGGAAGCGGGACTTGGGATCCATGTGCAACCCCAATTCCAAAATCTCCGGAAGCTTTACTAAAATCCATCGTGTCACAAATTGCTTTGCCATGTCCCAACCCAAATCAATATAAATAGCGCCGATAACAGCTTCCATGGCGTTTGCCAAAATATATTCACGCGCTTTGGTACCCGCGTCCTGCGCCTCACCGCGTGAAAGGTACAAAAACGATTCAATACCAATTTCGTGAGCAACCGATGACAACATGTCTGAGTTGACAAGCGCGGCGCGCCAGTTGGTCAACTCACCTTCCGGGTTCAGGTAATTTTGAAATAAAAATTCTGTAACCACCAGTTCCAGCACCGCATCGCCCAAAAATTCAAGGCGTTCATTGTTGCTTAATTCAAAATCATGATGCTCATTTAAAAATGAACGGTGCACCAAGGCCTGACGCAAAACATTAAGCGACTTAAACGTAACGCCAATTTTTTCCTCAAGTTCATGAAAATTTTTTTCATCGCCGTTCATACTGCTTCTTTTTGTTTATCAATTTCTTTAAGCTCCCCTTTGGCCACCATATCTTTGTAAATGGCGCCCAACACTCCATTCACAAACCTGCCTGATGCCATTCCGCCATACGCCTTGGCAACTTCAATGGCCTCATTAATGGCAACCTTAGCCGGAATATCAGGATTCATTTTTAATTCAAAAATACCAATGCGCAACACATTGCGATCAATAGTGGTAATTTGTTCAAGAGGCCATTCAGGCGCGTAGTGGACAATAAGTGCATCAATAGCGTCGAGGTTATCCAACACACCGTCAATAATAGTTTTTACAAAACTGGTATCCTTTACACCTGTTGCAAACTCTTGCACATTACGTTGAAGAATGGCCGGCAAAATGGCCGAGTGTTTGCCATTAAAATCCCATTCATAGAGGGATTGAAGCGCAACCGTTCGTGCTACATGTCTACTGGACATACAAGGAAAGAACTAGTAGTTAAACTGTACCGCAGTTCTGCGTTAAAATCAAACTTTTTTGGCCGATGTTCGCTTACCGCGATACGAGCCGCAGGAAGGACAGGCGGTATGCGTACGCCGGGCAGCGCCGCATTGTGAACAGGTTGCAAGTGTAGGCGCATGCAAAGCAAAATGAGCGGCACGGGTGCGCGCCGACTGTTTGCTTAATTTCTTTGATGGATTGGCCATAGATATTTTTAAAGTGGCTGTACTATAGCAGATGCGAGCTTTTTTTGCAAGGTCCCCTTAAAAAACACTATATAAGGGTTACACTGGCCACCGTATCCCCTTCTGATTTAAACCGCATAACGCGCACACCCTGCGTAGCACGACCGAGCGTAGGCACTGACTTAAAGGGCAAGCGAATGGTTTGCCCTTTTAATGAAATCAAGAGCAAATCGCTTTCATCATCTTTGTTAACCACTTTCATGGAAACCAAACGGCCGGTTTTTTCCGTAACATTTGCGGTCTTAATCCCGGAACCGCCGCGTCCTTGCACCTTGTACTCTTTAATGGCTGTGCGCTTGCCCAAACCATTTTCAGAAATAACCAAGGTTTCAAGCGCACCCTTACTGACGAGTTTGCTGTCTACCACATCCATACCGACAATTTGATCTTTATCTTTCAAACGCATACCACGCACACCACCCGCAGTGCGGCCCATGGCGCGCACACCTTTTTCAGAAAAACGAATGGCCTGCCCGAGCGTTGATACGAGCATAATTTCATCTGACCCGGTTGACGGGCGCACCCACTCCAAATCATCGCCTTCTTTTAATTTAAGCGCGATCAATCCTGAACGACGCACATTTTCAAACGCACTAATATCAACTTTTTTAATCGTGCCTTTAGTGGTTACCATGACTAAATACTTGAAGCCAGAAATATCATTCAAGGAAATAACACAACTTACTTTTTCATTGGGCGCCAATTGCAAAAAGTTTACGAGTGCTTGGCCCTTAGCCGTGCGCGATGTTTGAGGAATCTCATGCGCTTTCAACTGGAACACACGGCCGCGGTTGGTAAAAAACAATAGATCATCATGCGTATTAGTAGCGATCATCTGGTCAACCACATCTTCTTCTTTGGTGGTCAAACCAACAATACCTTTGCCGCCGCGTCCTTGTTGGCGGAACGTGTCAGGCGGCAGACGCTTAATATACCCGTCGCGTGTACGCATGACGAGAGTTGATTCATTGGGCACCAAATCCTCAATGGAAAATTCTTTAACACCATAGGACATGACCTGCGTGCGCCGCTCATCTCCATACTTTTCTTTCATCTCTTTAATTTCTTTTTTGACCACAGCAAGAATTGTTTTACGTGATGATAAGATAGTTTCAAGTTCTTTTATAAGCGCCAACTTTTCTTTTAATTCATCTTCAATTTTCTGACGTTCAAGGTTAGCCAAACTTTGCAAACGCATTTCCAAAATGGCAACGGCCTGACGCTCTGTAAATTTAAACTTATCCATCAAGTTGATGCGCGCTTGATCACGATCTTTTGATTTTTTAATGGTCTCAATAACCGCATCAATTTTGCTCAATGCCTTATGTAACCCTTCCAAAATATGCGCACGCTCACGCGCCTTTTCCAATTCAAATTCAGTGCGACGGCGAATGACCACTTCACGATGTTTGATAAATTCCTCAAGCATCATTTTCAAATTCAACACGCGCGGCTGGATGCCATCCACAAGCGCAAGCATGTTGACGTGAAAGGTGTCCTGCAATTGCGTAAGTTTAAACAAACGGTTCAATACTTTTTTGGGATACGCATCTTTTTTAAGTTCAATCACAATGCGCACGCCGTCTTTGTTTGACTCATCGCGCAAGTCCTTAATTTCTTCAATCTTCTTTTCCTGAACCAAATCTGCAATTTTTTCAATCAATGTGGCCTTGTTCACGCGGTAAGGCACTTCAGAAACAATAATGCTGTGCGTACCATTTTTGTTTTCAACAATGTCGGTCTTGGCGCGAATCACAATAGGCCCGCGACCCGTGGCATAGGTGGCCTCAATATCTTTTTTATTGTAAATAATACCACCGGTCGGAAAATCAGGGCCTTTGACATATTGCATCAAATCGCTCACATCAACATCAGGATTTTCAATAATGGCAATTAATGCGTCAGACAGTTCTGTAAAGTTGTGCGGCGGAATATCAGTTGCCATACCAACCGCAATACCCAAGGTGCCGTTCAGCAACAATTGTGGAACTTTAGTAGGCATGACTGACGGCTGTTTAAGCGAACCATCAAAATTAGGAATCATGTCAACCGTATTTTTTTCAAGATCAGCAATAACCTCTTCTGCCAAATGAGTCATCTTGGCTTCTGTGTAACGGTAAGCGGCAGGCGCATCGCCATCCATGCTACCAAAGTTTCCCTGTCCCCACACCAGTGGATAGCGCATGGAAAAATCCTGCGCCAAACGTACCATAGAATCATATACAGCCGTATCTCCGTGCGGGTGGTATTTACCAATAACCTCACCAACAATGGTAGCGGACTTTCTAAACTTGGCGCTAGGATGCAAACCAATGGTGCTCATGGCATACAAAATTCTGCGGTGCACCGGCTTCAACCCATCACGGACATCCGGCAAAGCACGAGAAACAATAACGCTCATGGCATAATCCAAATAGGACTCGCGCATTTCATCCACGAGCGGCATGGGTTGAATTTTTCCAATAAGTTCTTTTTGTTCGTCTGACATACCTTAACTGCGCTCAATAATTACGAGTTTTGTTTCCTCTTCAGGCAATTCTTTTTTGGTGACTTTAAATTTTTTGTCCGGTGTCACACCAGGCAACCCAAGTGCTTTGCTAAACTTTTCAAGTTTATCCCAGGTCTCACCTGCTGCGGAATGATAGCACATGGGAATAACAATACGCGGTTCAATTTGTGTAACAATCTTCACGGCAGTTGATGCATCAGCCGCATCCCCACCGCCAACCGGCACCATAAGAATATCCGCTTCGCCAACCAATTCCAATTCTTTATCAGTCAACTCTTTATTCACATACCCCAAATGTGCACACGTCACTTGCTCTGATTCAAAATAAAAAATCAATCCGCTTGCAACCGGATACGCGTAAATAAAAATGCCTTTGGTTTCATATTCACCCGGCGTTTCAATGACCATGGGTTCATCGGACAACGTAACCGTACCGTCCGCGCCGTGGGTAAACAGAGCGATATTAGTGGAAAGATTGCGCGGAAAATCACCGTTAGCCGGTTTGTATGAGTCAATAACCATATCCACGGGCTCGCCGTGGTGCTTTGTTTGGATGCGAAAACAGCTGTTTCCAAACCATTGTATATTCATATGATATGCTCAATTGTACTCCGAAAAGGAGGTATTCGTCAACTGTTTGTTTGGTGTGCAATCGTTTTATCACAAATTTAAGAAGAGCGCATGCAGGACACCGGTGTTTTGGTATATTGCATGCGCTCTTTTGCAGCGCTCCAAGGATCCAAGGTCCCTGACCGAAAGCCAAGGGACCGAGTGCTACTACTTGCGGGGGACCTCCGAAACGAGAAACCGGCAGTCCTCGCCCCACCTGAAGCCGCCCGCCAAACCCAGGCTGAGGCCACGCCGACCCTCGTCACCGCCGAGCACCAGGCAGGAGCGGCCGCAGCCCGAGCGCACCCAGAACCTGCCGAGCGCCGCGATCGGGTACTCGAGGCCGGCCTCCGGGTGCTCGATGGCGTACCGGACGAGGTGCTCCGGGCTCTCCGGCTGCTGCTGGCACTTGCCGATGTACCCCAACACCTGCTTGGTCGTCAGCAGCTTGTTGGGGTGGGCAAGGGCGAGCGGCCGGTTGTCCGGCTCCTCGGTGACGCCGAGATTCACGGACGTGACGTTGTAATTCACGTCCTTGATGCCGGAACGCGCAATAAGCGCCTCCAGGATGCCGGCGGGNNCATTCAACAAGAGTGGTGATGAACGACTTTACGGTACAGTTTAAAAACCAATACTTTCAACTTAACCAACAGCAGCCGGTGATTGTGTGCCGGAAAGACAGAATTATGGTTGAAGAGCATCTCGGCGGCAGTATTAAACTTAAACTGCGAGGAAAAGAATTGTATTACACTGTTTTACCCAAGCGACCGGAGAAAGCATACAAGCTTAAAATTGCTGCTCTGACTACCGGCAGGCCTACCTACAAACCACCGGCCAACCATCCTTGGAGAAGACAAATCTTATTGGATACATTAACATTACAAACTACGAGGTAGGACATTTCTATTCGGCACGAACTAGGACATTTCTATTCGGGGTTGACAGCACGAGGCCGCTGCGAAGCGCCTGTGCCAACGCGGCCTGATCCCGAATGTACCGCTGCATCTCGGCCGGCGGGAGGTCGCGTGGCAACTGCCGCACTACCGCGCCTGCGAACTCGGCCCACTGATCAATCGGGTTCTTCACTTTCGTTCCCCTTAGGGCTTACCTCTCACGTGAGAAGCTTACCCTACTGACCGGGAGGGATTCCCGGCCTTCCTTCACACACCAATAAGTATGCCAAGGAAAGCTGGGAGCATTAAAATATACTACAACCCTAACCAAAAGTCAAGTGGGCTTGACACCCCCCCTCCTTATATATATACTACCACCATCTTACTTATTCACCCCTCCGGGGCTCCTCTAGCATAAAAAACGCTAGAACGGGCTAACATATATTGTTTGGCCTTTAAAGGCCTTTTTTCAACTCTCTATGACAGAAGCAACTAACTTTAAAGAGCTCCTCCAAGAACACTTTGTGGGCCTCCCCAAAGTAGGCGACGCCATTGCCGGAAAAATTCTTTCCGTTGCCAGCAATGAAGTACGCGTTGACATCAACGGCATTGCCGTAGGTGTGGTTCGTGGAAAAGAATTTTACGATGATCCGCGCCGCACCGCCGCGCTCAAAGTGGGCGACGATGTTGAAGCACTCGTGCTTGACCTTGATAATGAAAACGCTGAAGTTGAACTTTCCTTCCGCGTGGCCGGTTCCATGCGCGCATGGGATGCGCTCCGCGCATTGGTTGACAGCAAAGAAACACTCAATGTTAAAATTACTGAAGCAAATAAAGGTGGGCTCTTGGCGACCTTAAACGGCGTGGTTGGTTTTTTGCCGGTCTCACAATTGAGCCCGCAAAATTATCCGCGCGTGCAAGGCGGCGATAAAACAAAAATCTTGGAAGAACTCCGCTCGTTTGTGGGCAAAGAAATGAAAGTCAAAGTGCTTGATGCCAATGAACGTGAAAACAAACTTATCTTCTCTGAAAAAAATGTCTGGGAAGAAGAGCAGCATGAAGTCATCTCCGCCTACAAAGTCGGCGACATCATTGAAGGCGACATCACGGCCATCACCGGCTTTGGCGCGTTTGTGCGTTTTGGCGATGGGCTGGAAGGTCTCATTCACATTTCTGAACTTGCGTGGCAACGCATTGACCACCCGTCTGACGTGGTAGCCATTGGCAACCACGTGCGCGCGCAAATCATTCAGATTGATGGATCAAAAATCTTCTTATCCCTAAAGCGTCTTATTGAAGACCCTTGGCGCAGCGTGTCTGAACGCTACAAAGCAGGACAGGTTGTACGCGGTACCGTACTCAAAGTGAACCCGTTTGGTTTGTTTGTTGAACTTGACAAAGACATTCACGGTCTTGCACATGTGAGTGAACTCTCCGACGACACGGTTGAAAACATCAATGACTTTGCCAAACCCGGCGAACAGTTTGACTTTGAAGTGGTTAACTTGGAACCGGCAGCGCATCGCCTGGGACTGCGCATCGCCGGAGTACAGCCAAAAGCACAAACAAAAAAACCGAGTGAAAAAACCTCTTCTGAAGAAACACCTGCGCCTGACGCGCAGCCCTCATAACATAAAGGCCCTGTCTTTTTGACAGGGCCTTGTGTATAGGTGTATTATAAGCCCATGTCAACATTTACCAAAAATTTTATCCTCGTGTTCCTTGTTCTGTTTGCTATTGCAGCAGCCATAAGCTATGGGCAAAGCAAACGTGAGACGCCGGAAGTATTGGGCATCAGTACGCTCGTGCAACACATCCAAAAAGACAACGTTGCTTCATTAACGGTCAAAGGATCGCTTATTGAAGCTGACTTAAAAGATACGGAAAAAAAACATGAAGTGCGTAAAGAACAAACCCAATCGCTCACAGATCTTTTGGGGCCCTTTAACATCGCGCCTGAAAAACTCACAACCATTGATATTAAAGTAGAAAGTGAACGCGGCGCGGGATACTGGTTTGGCGTGTTATTGCCGTTTTTGGCGCCACTCATTATCCTTGGACTCTTGTTGTATTTTATGGGGCGCCAGGTGTCAGGTATGAACAACCGCGCGCTTGGGTTTGGCCAGTCAGGCGGACATGAACAAAAACCAGAAGACAAAAAAGATAAAGTTACATTTGCTGACGTAGCCGGTTCGGAAGAAGCAAAAAAAGAATTGGAAGAAATTATTGACTTCTTAAAAGATCCTAAACGCTTTACCAAAATGGGCGCTAAAATACCCAAAGGCGTTTTAATGATGGGCTCCCCGGGAACCGGTAAAACGTTGCTTGCCAAAGCCGTTGCCGGTGAAGCAGATGTTCCATTCTTTCACATGTCCGGTTCTGAATTTGTTGAAATGTTTGTGGGTGTAGGTGCGTCCCGTGTACGCTCACTTTTCCAACGCGCCAAAAAAACTGCACCGGCTATAGTATTCATTGATGAAATTGACGCAGTCGGACGCAGACGCGGCGCCGGCTTGGGTGGCAGCCACGATGAACGCGAACAAACCTTAAACCAAATTTTGGTTGAAATGGATGGTTTTGACCCCAACATCGGCGTCATTGTCATAGCAGCAACCAACCGGCCGGATGTGCTTGACCCAGCACTTCTCCGACCCGGCCGTTTTGACCGCCGTGTGGTGCTTGACCAGCCGGATATTCAAGAACGTGAAGCCATTCTTAAAATCCATGCAAAAAACAAACCGCTTGCCAAAGATGTCTCTTTGCGCAAAGTGGCAGAACGCACGCCGGGCTTTAGCGGCGCAGATCTTGCCAATCTATTGAATGAAGCGGCCATTCTTGCGGTGCGCCGCGACAAAAAAGAAATACAAGAAATAGAAATATTGGAGTCCGTAGAAAAAGTGTTGCTCGGACCGGAACGCAAGAGTCGTGTCATCTCACCCAAAGAAAAAGAAATGACCGCCTACCATGAAGCAGGACATGCCTTGGTAGCGCACTTTTTACCTGATGCTGATCCGGTACGCAAAATCTCAATTATCTCACGCGGCCGCGCCGGCGGGTACACCCTTAAAATGCCGGAAGAAGACAAACGCTATCACTATCGCGCAGAATTTATCGCTGATCTCGCCGTTGCGCTCGGCGGGTATGCCACAGAAAAAATGATGTACGGTTTTGACGCGATTTCAACCGGCCCGTCCAGCGATCTTGAACAAGCCACCAAGTTAGCGCGCGCCATGGTCACGCGCTACGGCATGAGCAAAAAACTGGGACCGCGCACCTATGGCGAACAAGAAGATCTCATTTTTTTGGGCCGTGATATCCACGAACAGCGCGACTATTCTGAAAAGTGGGCTGAAATGATTGATAAGGAAGTCGGAGATCTGATAGAAGAAGGCATGGCTATCGCAGAAAAAATACTCAAAGTCAAAAGATCGCTCTTGGACAAATTGGTTAAAACACTCATTGAGAAAGAAACATTGGAACAAGAAGAATTTGTTGCTCTGGTGGGTGCACGACAACAAGGAACTAAAACAAAAGTGGCGCCTGAAGAAACAGAACAAAAACTCGTACCTAAAAAAGAAGAACCCAAAAAAACTGATGACGAATGGGACTTCTAAATCGTATTTCTAAAACCCCCTAAAATGGGGTTTTATTATCCTGCTTTACTTGACAGTACATGGCTATTATGGTATGTTCTGGAGTTAATACCCTTTATCAAAACCTGAAACAGGGTGATTTAATTATGTGTCGGCTCACATAGATAAATCACCCTGTTTCAGTCAATGCGTGACAAAAAACAGGCAATAACAGATGCAACCCAACACGCAAGAAGAGGCAACCATGCGCATCATGTTCAGTGTCATCATTGCTGCGACTACCTTCACGAGCTGTCTGCTCACAAACATGCCAGACACGGCCACGCGTGAAGACACGCATACCGCAGTGGAGAGCTGGCACGCCATGGCCAGCGGTCTGGACGCGGTCCTCAAGAAGCTCGACAAGAACCGGCCACAGGATGAATGGTTCATCATGACGCCGAGCGGCACCCACAAGGGCACACAGGATGTGTTCCTGGAGCAGCATCGATGGGCCTACTTCCGTGACCTTGAGCATCTGGACACCAAGCCCGTGGTCTGCGTGGGGGACTCGGCGAACAAGGTGAATGCATGCATGCGTCAAGCAAGCGCCAGCATCACTCTGCCGCCCTTCCCTACCGCGATTGGTGCGTTTGGTGTGGGGTCGGTGTTCCAGATGGACATGTCCTGGAAGACCCCGGGCGAAGCACAGGAACACCAGTACGGGGTTGAGCAAGACGCAACGATATCGCTTGTGTCCATGTATTTCACGGAAGGCGCTGGGATGACGTACTACCACGCCAGGGCTGCCAACAGCTCCATTGAAATTGTGTGCGTGGAAGCCCAAAATGGCTATGAGGCGTGCATGACCGACGGGGTTGGGTACGGAAACATGCTCACCAACCATACCGCCTTCAAGATGACCGACTTTGCCATCCACCTGATGCGCGAGCGGCAAGCGAGACAGCCAAAGCAGTACGCAGGTGCTACATTCCCCATGATGGATGTTACGTCAACCGGTGGTGTCTCATGGGTGGAGGGACTTGAATTTAAAGCACCGGAAAGCAGCAACGCACGCATCGCCGTGGCGGTCCAGGAAATCCACTACAAGATGGACGAACTCGGCGCCAATCTCAAGGCGGCCGTTGCCACCACCCTGGTGCCCAAGGGTGGATCGCCCATGCTGCAGATCGGTTACGGAGGCAGACCCATCTTCCTGTGGGTCATGGCCAACAACTCCAAGCGCGGGCGCTTCAAGCACCTCGAGCGCCCCCTGTTCGTGGGCCTGATCAGTCAGGAACACTGGAAGCGCCCCAAGCGCTGACCTAAACGGCGTCACGCAAGACGTCCGGCGACAGAACTATACGTGCGCACCTCGCGCCATGTTCTGTCGCCGATATTTCTTAACAATGTTTTAAAAAGATTGGTGAGAAATATATTGTGTGGTATACTACATACGTTGTATGCCAACCAAAAAACATACAGTAAAACGCGCGTCTGCAAAAAAACGCACCGTAACAAAACGACTCGCGCGTGCACATCATAATCAAACACACACAAGCGCCTTACATTTATTCAGCGGCTTTGATCTTGGAATTGCCGTCGGCATTGTACTCATAGCGCTTGCCTTCTCCGTGATTATTGCCAGTATCGCGCAGAGCGCCGCAGAAAATGGGCTCACCGCCCCACGTCTCATCCCGCACACCATTGAATCCGTTAAAGACACAACAACGGATGCGACAGATGCATACCGGTTTCGTGCCTTACCACGACTTTCAGAAACACCCGTTCATACCATCGCTGAAAACACAAAAAACACCATACAAGTTACCGTTACTGACCCCGATTTTAGATCACGCTACGCCTACGTGATCCAGCGCTACACCAAACAAGAATCTCCCCAAGGAGATGCGGTACCCTCAACACGAACAGCGCGAAAACTCGCCCAACAAGCAGCGTGGTTACCCATCTCTGCTACAGAACCTGCCTCATTTGAATGGCAAGCACCTGCTTACGCGCAAGAACCGACACAATTAAGCAATGTTGTTGATATCTTTGTTTTTTCCGGCCGCAACTATACCACCTTGGAAAAAGGACAATTACAAACAGGCCTGTATCTGAAAGATTTTGCGGTCATGCGCTATGTAGTGCAGCCAACCAGTCCATCGGGTGAGACACAGCCACTTGAAACTCCGGCAACACAAGCCGAAATTAAAATAAGCTTAAGCCCACAAAGTCCTGCATCAAACGTGGTTGAAGTAAGCAAACCATCTTCCCGTGTGGCACGTTTCACACTGACCCCCAATAATTTTGAACGCATACTACTCAAAGGCATCACCGTTACGTTTGAATCAAAAAATAGGGAAAGCAACTCCGCAACTGGAAACATGATGAAAAATGCATTAAGCAACGTAACGCTCACCAGCAGCGGTCATCTGTTGGGAAGTGCGCCCCCTACTCTCCTAAACTCAACAACACTCAAGGCAAACATTGCTCTTCAAGATGCTTCTATTGATCCCGGACAACCGTATACCTTTGATGTTGATGTGGATACAAAGTCATTCACCCAAGCCGGCTCCCTGCTCTCCGGACTCGTATTTGAAACCGTGCTACAAGATATTCCGGATGCAGAAACATCGGCACAACACACAAAACTTACACAAGAACAATTTACATTCAGCCCGGCACCTGCGGTACGAGCCGCGCCCATGACCGTAGCGGGCGGAATCATGACTGCCTCATGGAAAGGCGATACACCGGCAGGTCTTAAGGAAGGCGGAGAAAAACAAATCATTGGAAAATTTGAAATAAAATTTGACAGCTTCACAGAACGTTCTGCCATTCTTTCAGATATTGTCCTCTCTTTATCAAGCACCATGGCAACACCGTTTAGCAGAACGCTCCGCCTCTACAAGGACTCCGTTGCCGATAACAACATAATGGCAAGCCACACATTCCAAAAAGGTGAACCGCTGACCCTTTCAACCACCATGGATATGGCTGATCAAACGATTGCCCACAATGCAACAAAAAATTTTATAGTAACACTGGATACACAAGGTGCCACACCGGGCGACCGTCTAGAATTGGAGTTGAATACAGACAACATCACGTGGTCTGATTTTGGCACTGCGGTTATACGTACAGTTGAAGGGCTGCCGCTCGTCAAACAAATCATCACCTACTAAAAAAGGCGTTCTTTCTATGTTCGATTCTTTTGCGCCAACAAACACTTTTTTCGCGCTCGCCGCCACCTGTATTGTGCTGGCCTTTTATTTTTGGCAAAAAAACAAAAAATCGTCGGGCACCAGTAATACATGGGGTAAAAAATCAAACACCCCAATCTTAAATTCTTTCACCGTTGATTTTACACAACGCGAGCAAGAAGGAGAACTTGATCCGGTCATTGGACGCCAAAAAGAAATCGACCGTGTTACGCAGATTCTTGCACGTCGCACTAAAAACAATCCCATATTGCTCGGACCTCCGGGCGTGGGCAAAACCGCCATTGTTGAAGGGTTGGCGCTTAAAATTATTACAGGTGATGTACCGGAAGTACTCCAAAACAAACGCGTGCTCTCACTCCAAGTTGCAGAGATTCTTGCCGGCACAAAATATCGCGGTGAGTTTGAAGAACGCGCCCGCAAACTCGTTAATGAAATTGCACAGTCCAACCGCGACATAATTCTTTTTGTTGATGAAATTCACACGCTCATTGAACAAAAAGGCACTGAAGGATCCATCAACTTTACCGATATTTTAAAACCCTCACTGGCACGCGGGCAACTCCAGCTCATCGGCGCCACTACTCTCAAAGAATACGATGAATTTATTAAACCCGATGCCAGTTTGGAGCGTCGTTTCCAAGTGGTTGATATCAAGGAGCCCAACAAAGCCGATACATTGGCCATCCTCAAAGGTGTTCAAAAAAATTATGAAGAGTACCACAACGTACTCTTCACCGACGCAGCACTTAAAGCTGCTGTTGACCTCTCTGAAAAATACATTAAAGGACGCGTACTACCGGACAAAGCGATAGATGTCATTGATGAAGCCGCTGCCAAAGTAAAAGTGGAACAAGGAAGCACAAAACATGCGCTTGATTTGCTGAACAAAGCCGCAACACAGGTAAAGCATGACCACAAACATCTACCCACCCGTATTGAAAAATTGCAGACAAAACTTGAGGAGCTCAAGAAAAAAGAAAAAGCCACACAGGGCAACGCGGCACTCAAAAACATAAGAAAACACATTGTAGAGACCGTCAAAGCAATAGAACATTGTGAGTCCCGTCTTTCCATGCTACGGGGGCGTCCTATCGTGGATGTGATACACATTAAAGAAGTGGTGCGAGCTTGGACTGGTAAAAAAATCTAATATGATTGCAGTCGCAACATGACCGTGGTATACTAATACATACTATTTCAATTACTATGCCAACAAAACAAAAAAGCAGAGGAGCTAAAAAGGGGGCCAAAACGCAAACCAAAGTTGTGGTCAAAACCGGAGTTAAAACCAGCACGCTCGTGGCGCTCGCATGGGCTGTTGCGTTTGCTTCAATGGGTATGGCCGCTTCAGCGGTAACCCCAACGCCAGCAAAACATCTCATCGGGAGCTTCACGGAAACAGTTCACGTTTTGCAATCAGATTATATTGCAAGTACCAACCCGACACATATAAAAACACACAAGGTTAAAAGAGAAGGCAGATTTGCTTTTTATATTCAAACGGCAAAAAAATCAGCGCAGGTAAAAAATCGCCGTTATGCGTTTTCTTTAATCAATTATCCACAGGGTTCTGAACCGGCAAACAACACAACAGTTCCATCCTCTGCCACCATAACCCAGTTAGCACGGCGTGCACAATGGGGAATTGCAACAAAACTTTCATGGACCCCTCCCACGGCTCAAAGAACTTCTTATGTTGATATTATCGGCTTTACTGGAGTGGCAAACAGTAGAGGACAAGTAGTTCAAGCAGATGACTATGCCATTATTCGTCTTAAATTGCAAGAGCCGGAAACACCAAGCGCACGTAACACAATTTCAGTGGTAAAAAATATTGCATTTGCAGACCGAAACTCCAGCAACCCGACCGGTGTCGCAAACCAGACAAACGTTAAAATCGCCTCCTTTATCATCCAAGGATCGCGCAGTGAAGCTGTAGACATAACTCGTGTTGCCCTCAAAGATGCGCCTAACGGTCCTGTAGTGGGAGCAAACTTCCAAAACTTGAAAATCATGCGCAACAACACACCCATAGGACACACAATAGGCACATTAAACAACGGGGTATCAACAAACCCATACACATTTGATCCGTCACCGGCGTTGCGCATAGCCAGAGATGAAAGTTTTATAGTTGATGTTTACGCTGACATAAAATCAAACCCCACAACATCTGCAACACTGCTCAACCCGGTCATTGCTGTGGACGCGATCTATGCGACAGGTTTTGACACAGGCAGCGATAGCTCCAATGAATCTGATGTGAATCTACAAACCGGTTATATCGTCAACAATGGCACACTACGCGTGACTGTAGATGCCAACACCCCCGTATCACAACAATTGGTTATGGGAAGCACGCGCGTACCATTGGCCACGTTTCAAATAACAGCCGGCATCGCGGAACCTGTCAACCTTGATGAAATTGTGATAAGCGATCTTCTACGAGGTGAAGCCCGTGATCTTGCTACGCTTAAAAATATCCGGCTGGTTGACGAACAGGGTGCTCAAATGGGTACCACGATTGGGTCGCTTTACGCCATAGGAAGCTCAACCGCTTTTGCACGTTTTAATTTTGTTAACGGACCAGAGACCATAGCTGCCGGGCAAACAAAACGCTTTACCGTGGAAGCTGACATTACAAACTTTTTAGAATCGGGCGTTCCAAAAACCGGTCAGCAGCATCAAATATTCCTTGCCGCTTATGATTATGACCCGCAAACCAGCGGTAACCAACCGTCAATACGCGCATCAGGCGCTGCTTCAGGCGCATCACTGGGACAAAACGCTATCACGTACGGTGAACAGGAGAGTGTTAATACCGGCCAACACGCCAACACAATGACCATTTATCGCACAAAACTTGGTTTGCGATGGGCAGCTGACACCCCAAGCCGTGCGGTTAACGGCGCCTCGGAACAAACAGTAGCCAAAATTGTGGTCAGCAATACAGCCAATGTAGGTTCCTATGACGCCACACTCATTACACTTGATGTCACCCTCAACGGAACGTTCCGCCATACTGAACCACGACGTGTCAGGGCCTACAAAGATGCAATAGTCAGTGCAAATCAAGTTGCTGAAAATACATGGGCCGCAGGGTCAACGTATGAAGGGAGCACTGGATTTGAATCCTCTAACAGAATATTTAATGACACGCTCATTGCAGCTGGCGCATCGCGCACGTTTATCATTACGGCTGATACCACCGATGCCACAATCAACAGTCGCCTTACGGTCAGAGTGAACCAGGGCCAAGTTGTGTGGAGTGATGGAATACTCACCAATATCAAAGAAGTCAATAGTATACCTCTCTCCCCGGAAGTTCAGACATTAACCTACTAAATTAAGCGCGCACAAAAACACTCCCGTAACCCGGGGGTGTTTTTTATCTTATTGCACAACTTTAAAAAATGGTGTTTAATACTATATATATGGATTACCATATATCCAAGGACATATTCTGCGCTCGCTCAAAAAATTGAGCGCAAGCGCTCATCTTTATTCGCTCACTTGATTATGCGTTATTTTTTTGGCATCATTCTTGCACTTTTGTTTTTCGTCATTGCCACCGCCTTTGCAGCAAACAGCATTATTTTCAAGCAGGTTGCTACAGCGGACTTTGTTTACACCATAATTGATACAATACCCTTTGAAACACTCAAAGAAAACGCCTGGAATGAAAATGTTCGTCCTGCATTCATAACGCTTAAAATACCCGCAAAAACGCAGGAACAAATAAAAATAATAGTCTTCACAGAACTACTGCCAACTGAAGATATAAAAAAACAACTGAAACAGAACGTTGCTGTTATTTTTACATGGCTTAACAGCACAGCGCCTGCGGATCAATTAAAACTTGAGGTTGGCATTACCGCCGCAAAACTAACGCTCTCAAAACGCATACTTCCGCTTGCAAATGAACTGGGCCTGCCTCAACAATTGGTTGACTCCTACGCCAAAACAATCACACAATTACCGGACCGACTTGATATAGTATCCTATCTTAAATTTAATCAAAAGCAAACAGAGCAACTCCTCCAGGCGCAAACAATATACCGCACCGGCAACACTGTTGTAACCGTATTGGGTGTACTTATGGTTATGATTGTTCTTACGCAGATACTCTTATTCAGAAAACGTCTAAAAATCGCCCTGCGTTTTCTTGCAATTCCCCTGTTAATCAGTGCCATACCGCTCTTGTTTTTTGGAGCAACCTTACAGCGCGTACTGGCCGCCGGTCTCAATAAAACGACTACGGAATCATGGTTCGGCATACAACCAATCGCGCTATTAACCGAACAGATCATGAAGGTCTCTATCATAACGCTGTGGTGGTTTGGCGCGTACGTCATTGTTGCGGCGGTAGTATATGCACTTTCGTTTGCCTTCAAAAGGCAAAAGGAGTATACTAATGAAGCACAAACATTATATTAATAAGCTCTTTATTATATGAAAGGCCCTTTATACACAGAAGTATTCAAAGAAGCGTGGCACATGATGTGGCACCACAAAAAACTGCTCTGGTTTGGTTTGCTTGCCTCATTCATTGGAAGCGCCAGTGTTTTTGAGTTCCTTATTAAAGCATACTACCGCCTGCGGCTTGAATATGCCCCTTCTTCAAATGTGTTGGTAAGCGTTTGGAGTACTATTATAGAAACAAGCGCTTCACAACCCGGCAAAGCGGTTGCTATGGCCAGTTCACTCCTGGTTGCCAGCACCATCATCTTTTTGTTCTTGCTCTACTTTTTTGTAAATGCGCAAGGAACACTCATTACCGCATCAGCCGCATACTTGAAAAATAAAAAAAATATTGATCTGAAAGAAACATGGAACACTGCACGTGAGCGCTTTTGGCCGCTTTTTGGTGTCAATGTGCTACGCATGTTCCTCTTATTTGGATTCCTTGTTTCACTCACCTATCCTTTAATAGCATTTGTTGACCCCGGACAAAAAATCATGAGATGGGGCAGCGCGTTGATTCTAACCATTCTCATACTCCTCGTCGGGACCATTATCTCATTTATTGGTCTCTACGCCGGTAACTATGTTATGTTGCATGGGGATGGTTTTGTAAAAAGTATCCACAAAGCGTTCTCACTTTTTTGCAAACACTGGTTGGTCTCTTGCGAAGCGGGGTTACTCATGCTCTTGGCGAATATAGCGGCGCTGATTATAGCCGTAACAGCCAGTGTGCTAGTCATGGTACCTCTTGCGTTTCTCACCATATTCTACCTTTTATCAAGCGGCTCCATTCTCCTCATTCCCATTTTACTGCTCACAGTGTTCCTTTTTGTGGTCATTGGGTTTGTCATAGCTGCTTACACAACGTGGGTTGTTTCAGCATGGACCAGTTTGTTTTTACACATGGACCGCGGCGCACTTTTAAGCCGGGTGTTGCACTGGACACGAAAATAATACCGCACACATCACGAGCATAAAACTCGCACCGTACCTACGAGCTGCTTTTTATGGACAAAAACACAACCAATCAAAATCCTCCGGCCGGGCACAAACCCCTGTTGCATATTGCGTCTGATGACACACTAGAAAAATTCCAGTCAAAGATGGCACAAGTGCGCGTTAAAGAACGCGAAATTGAAACTGAAAAAAATGCAGCGGCGCACGCCATGCCCTACATTGATTTGCGCTCATTCCCCATAGCTGCGGAAGCGCTCATGCTCATACCCAAACAACAAGCGCAACAGTTGCAAGCCGTCTGTTTTTTATTTAACCAAGACCAACTGCGGTTGGGCACGGTCATGCCAGAACGACCAGCCATCGATGAGCTACTCCATCAGTTACAAGAACGTCATCACGCGGAAGGAAAAGTATATCTCGTCTCACAGGAAAGTTTTAACAATGCACTCAAGCTGTATGACCGCTTCCCCACCATTGCAGCAATCCAAAAAGGCGTCTCCATTACGGAAGATGATCTTAACCGCTTTAAAGAAGTAATACACTCTCTTGAGTTACTCAAAAAAGAATTAGAAATCGTTTCAACCACAGACATGGTTACTCTCACCGTTGCAGCCGCGCTTAACTTGAACACGTCTGACATCCACATTGAGGCCGAAAAAGATCATATTATGGTACGATTTCGCCTGGACGGTGTGCTCCAAGATATTGCCACACTCCCTAAGGACCGCTGGGACAAAATCGTTTCCCGCATCAAACTGGTATCAGCGCTTAAAATCAACGTCACAGACAAACCGCAAGACGGCCGCTTTACCATTCGATTGCAAGATGGAGAAATTGACGTGCGCGTTTCAATACTCCCCACGGTTCATGGTGAATCAGTGGTTATGCGTGTACTCAAAAGCATGTCTGAAATAGCCATTGAAGCGCTGGGCTTAAATGACCACACAAAACAAATACTCACAAAAGCCATCGGAATGCCCTATGGCATGATTATAACGACCGGCCCCACGGGTTCTGGTAAAACCACAACACTTTACGCCATTTTAAAACGTCTTAACACACAAAAAGTGAAAATCATTACTTTGGAAGACCCTGTTGAATACAAACTGGAAGGTGTCAGTCAAAGCCAAATTGATCCGTCAAAAGATTTTACGTTTGCCAAAGGATTGCGTGCCATGTTGCGTCAAGATCCTGATATTGCCATGGTCGGTGAAATTCGTGATTTTGAAACCGCAGACACAGCCATCAATGCAGCGCTCACCGGACATCTCATCCTTTCCACCATCCACACCAATACCGCATCGGGCGCTCTCCCCCGCTTTTTATCGCTCGGAGTCAAATCAGCGCTCCTGGCACCGGCGCTCCGCGCAGTCATGGGGCAACGCCTTGTGCGCAAGTTGTGTGAATACTGCAAAAAACCCATAGCGCTTGAAACAACGCAACGCGAACGTCTACAAAATATTTTTGCTGAAGTGGCACCGGGCTTGTCAGTCCCCGCTTTTGACACAAGCACTTTTTATGGTCCTATGGGGTGCACTCGTTGTGACAATCTTGGATACAAAGGACGCATGGGTATTTATGAAATATATGATATAACACCGGAAATGGCTGATCTTATCAGTAAAGAAGCGATAACTGAACATGAGGTTGAGGCCAACGCCATCAAAAATGGCATGATAACCATGGCGCAAGACGGCGTGTTAAAGGCACTGCAGGGTATCACCAGTTTGGCAGAAGTGTTAAAGGTGGCAGAGTAGTTGCCGAAACTTTCATTTTTCTGTATACTATATATATTATAAGTTCTCTCACATGCCCCCCAAGAAAAAAATTGAGTCAGCTGAAGCTTCCACACCACAAACTGATGTGGTAACTGCAGCACCGATTCGTAAACCAACAGTAAAAAAACGTGTGGTCAAAAAAACACTGCCGACTAAAAAAACGATCCCGGCAGCGGTAGTCATGGATGTGCAGGATCCAATTGTGGAAGCACACCGCATGGATGATGAAAAAGAATCCGATACTACCAACAACACCCACGTACGATTTTACAGAAATATAGCGTTTGGATTTTTGGGGCTCACCCTCTTGCTGTTTGGAGCGGTATACCTCATGTCTTTAAAGCGCGTTACCATCACCTTGGCAACTCGTCCAGCAACCATTGAAGCGCAAGCCGTGGTACTTGTTGCGGAACAGCGCAATGACTTAAATTCAATACGCGGTTCAGTGCAAGTATGGCAGGATACATACACAAAAGAATTTTACCCGCAGTCAGTGCGAGAAGAACCGGGTATCGCTGCAGGAAAAGCAACGCTCTACAACGATACTGATCGTGCGCAACCACTTGTTGCCACCACACGCCTGTTAAGCAAAGACGGATTGCTCTTTAGATTGAAAACGGCAATTACCATCCCGGCGCGTGGAACAATACAGGCAGATGTGTATGCGGACCAAACAGGAGAAAAAAATAATATCAACCCCACCCAGTTTACCATACCGGGCCTAACTCCAGCCAAACAGGAAGTCATTTACGCCAAAAACGAATCACCTATGACCGGCGGAGTCAAACGCATTGGTATTTTGGGTGAAGCG
Source organism: Candidatus Magasanikiibacteriota bacterium (assembly GCA_003501255.1). Lineage (GTDB taxonomy): Bacteria > Patescibacteriota > Patescibacteriia > Magasanikbacterales > UBA10197 > UBA10197. The sequence goes on along the minus strand of DNQG01000021.1, from coordinate 17,893 downwards.
GATGTGAAACGAGCACAGGAAGAATTTACCACGGTTTTCCGCGACTTTGTAACTGAAAAAGCAAAGATGTTGCTCCCTGATTTTTCAGGAGTAGTGGTAGAAATGCAAGATCAAGAAATCACCGTAGAAGGAGAAGTGGGTAAAGAAGTTGATGTCTTTACAGTAAACGGAAAAGCGCGTATCATTGCCATAGGATACGAAACCCGTGAGTTAACCGAGTGGGCAAACACAAAATTAAAAGAAAAAATAGGCCAAAATCGGCTCACCTTAACCATTCCGGACGCTGCTCCAGAGCTGCATTTTGATGCCCTGACTGAAGGAAACAAAGAGGCACGACTCATTGTCACCCGAAGTGGATCTTTGCACCTTGATAAAGACAATGTGCTTATTCAACAAAGCGCCTTTGTGGGAAAAACTGCAAAAGACATTAAAGATTACCTGGGACAGGTACCAGGTATTGATGCCGTAACCATTGAATTTTTCCCGCGTTGGCTTAAAAATGCGCCAAGCAACCCGGATAAAATTACGGTTACGTTGGTTGACAAAATTACTTCAAGTTAAACAACGATTGTTCAGTATATAAAAGTGAAGACGCGGCTTGCGTGCTGGTAAATATATGTTATTTGTTTTTGCTCTTGCAAACGCAGGGGTACAATTTTCCGAGCCGCGAGGAGGAAAATTCGTACCCCGAGTTTGCCTCTGAAAAACAAATAACATATATTTAATACGCAGGCTCGAGCGTCTTCACTTTTATATACTGAACAAATACAATTTTATATGCCAGAAAATTTAGACAACCTACGTCACTCATGCGCTCATTTGTTGGCAGCTGCCGTCATGGAATTATGGCCACATGCAAAACGCACCATTGGTCCTGCCATTGAAAACGGCTTTTATTTTGATTTTGACTTTGGTGCCACAAAAATTTCAGAGGCCGACTTTCCTGCCCTTGAACAAAAAATGAACGAACTCTTAAAAAGCTGGAAAGGATTTGAACGTCATGAACTTGATGCACAGGCCGCAAAAAAAGAATATCCAGACAATGAATTTAAACATGAGCTCATTGATGAATTTACTGCAGACGGCAGCAAGGTGAGTTTTTATAAATCCGGCGCGTATTGGGATTTGTGCCGCGGCGGACATGTGGAACACCCGCGCAATGCTCTCAAACATTTCAAACTGTTGAGCGTTGCCGGCGCGTATTGGCGTGGCAATGAAAAAAATAAAATGCTTACACGCATTTACGGCACCTGCTTCCCCACCAAAAAAGAACTGGACGCACACCTGCACATGCTTGAAGAAGCAAAGAAGCGTGACCACCGTAAGATTGGCCAAGATTTGGATCTTTTTACATTTGCTGATGAGGTAGGCCCTGGTTTGCCATTGTGGAAACCAAAAGGAACCACCATCAGGGAAGAACTTGAAACATGGGCAAAAGAAACTGAAAAAAAATGGGGGTATGAACGCGTTTCAACACCACACATCGCAAAACACACACTTTTTGAAATTTCAGGCCATTTACCGTACTACAAAGATGACATGTACAGCCCTATGGATATTGATGGAGAGAATTACTATTTGAAAGGGATGAATTGTCCGCACCATCACATGATTTATAAATCAAGTCCCAAATCGTATCGCAATCTGCCATTACGCTATGCGGAATATGGCATGGTGTACCGATACGAACAATCCGGGACCTTGTTTGGTATCATGCGAGTACGCGCGCTTCAACAGAATGACGCTCACATTTATTGCACCCAGGAACAAGCAGAAGAAGAATTTTTGACGGTTCTCAAACTTCATGAGTATTATTACAACGCGTTGGGGCTTGGAAAAGAGGACTACTATATCACTATAGGTCTCCCTGATGAATCAAAAAGGGACAAGTATCACGGCGATAAAGAACTTTGGAATCGAGCAGAAACCGTCATGAGATCCGCAATAGAAAAATCAGGTATACGATCAGTTAACGACGTTGGAGGTGCTGCATTTTACGGACCTAAAATTGATTTTATTATTCGTTCTGCAGTGGGCCGGGAATTTGCAATATCAACTGTTCAACTCGATCTGTACATGCCTACACGATTTAATCTGGATTATACGGACCAAAATGGTAACAAAAAACTGTGCGCTGTTATTCACCGTGCCCCGCTTGGTTCGCATGAACGTTTTATCGGTTTTCTTATTGAACATTACGGAGGCGCATTCCCAGTGTGGCTCTCTCCGGTGCAGGTTGCACTCTTAAGCGTTTCTGACCAGCACAATGATTTTGTGTTGGAAGAAGCACGGCAGCTTAAAGAAAAAGGTATCCGTGTGGAAGTAGACAGCTCGTCTGAAACCATTGGCAAAAAAATTCGTAACGCTGAAACACAAAAAATTCCCTACATGATTGTGATGGGTGAAAAAGAACGCACCGGTGGTGATTGGCAGGTGCGTGTTCGTGGAAAACGCACGGCAAAAGGTGAAATAAAACCAGCCACACAAAAAATTATGAAAAAAAACGCCTTCATACGCCGCGTCCAAAAAGAAACACAAAAACGATCAGCATAAAAAAATGCCTCCGCAAAGGGGGCACTTTTTATTTTAATATTATGCGGCTTCCTCAAGGTCTTCTTCTGCAGGCACTGCAGATTCTATATCCCTTTCACGAATATGAATGTGGTCTATATCGTGACTGTCATCACGCTCCACAACGCCCATTTCTTCAAGCTGTTTGGCGTATTCCGTAAGCTTTTTCGCGGCCTCCACGCGCGTTGATTCGTTGCCCAATTGCCCCTTTAAAGCCAACATTTCGGCCTTAATTGCCGCAATGCGGGCTTCTGAAGATTCTTGTTCTCTCATAAAATGGGATTATTTGATTACTTTAAAGTATAGCACAAAATTGGGGTTTTGTCAAGTTATATAAACTGTCCGCCTCGTTTTTCAAGATAATCAACAATTTTTTTCACTTCTTGCGCATATGATTGGGGACATACCAAAAGCGCGTCATTAGTATCAACGATAATCATATTGTGCACGTTGGTAACGGCCACCAAACGTTTACCTGAAGAAAGTATCATGTTATCACGGCTATTAAGTGCATACACATTCCCATGCACCACGTTCCCCTGCTTGGTCTTAGCCGGATGAACACTCCACACTTCACTCCAGCTCCCCACATCGCTCCAGGCAAAAGGAGCTTTCAAAATTAATACATCATCTGAATCCATTTTTTCAGTCACCGCATAATCAAACGATATAGGTTTGATGCGTTTATAAGCACTGATGCTGGAAAGCCCATTGTACACTGCAGGCACATAACGTTTAAGTGCATTCAAAAACTTCTCCGGCGTCCACATGTAATAATTAGCATGCCACAAATAATTTTTTGCATTCATGTAACGCGCCGCCACGCTCTTGTTTGGTTTTTCCGTATGCCCTTCAAACTGATACACAGCAATACCATCAATAGTTTTTAACCGTTTGCCGATACGCGTATACCCGAGTGATGTCAACGGCGCGGTAGGAGGTACACCAATATCAACCATGACGCCATATTCACGTATTAATTTTTCACCTACGGTCAAAGTTTTGCAAAATCGTACCGCGTCATCAATGCAATGATCAGAAGGAACAAAGACGCATGGCTCCTGCGGCGCAAAACGAAAAAGAAAACGCGCTGCATATCCCATGGCCGCAGCCGTGTCACGGCGCGCGGGTTCAATACTATAGTGATCCGCAGGTACAGCAGGAATTTCACGCTTAATTTCTTCAACAAAATCACGACTTGTTGAAATAAAAATATCGTCCATTGAAAAATGCTTACGCAAACGGGCGTATGTTTCTTGCAACAACGTCTTCTCATTCAAAAGAGTGTGAAATTGTTTGGGTCGGCTACGCCGGCCAAGAGGCCATAAGCGCTTTCCCACCCCACCGCATAAAATAATACACTTCATATAAAATACTATATTATGTAAACCACTGACCAAGCATACCAACAAGAACGCCCACAAACCAACCCCAGAGTGCTCCTCCAAAAATATCAACCGGATAATGCACGCCCGCAATAACGCGTGCCGCGCCCACCAGCAGCCCGCAGACAATCATCACAAGTGAAAAAATAGGCATACCCCACAGCGCGAGCAACCCGGCACATACAAAAATAACCGTCGTGTGATCAGAGGGAAAGGTCTTACCGTGATGAAACGGCTTAAACAATGCCTTTACATCTGAACGCTCACAGGGGCGCTCCATGTGATACCAATAACCAATCAAAACACTAAAAAGCAAACTGACCACAAACGCCACAACAAACTCAAGTGTGGCAAAAGGAAGCGCTTCAGGTTGCGCAACTCCCATGATAATAAAGAAACCTGCCACAAGAAAAAAAATAAAAAAACGAGCAATAAAAAGAATTGTGGCGTCTAAAATATGATTACGATGTGCACACTTGTGCAGGGTCAACAATAAACGTTCGTTAACGCTGTACATATATTATATGAGAGGCGTACCTATCATTTCAGGGGGCTGTTCAAGGCCCATGATAGATAAAACGGTCGGCGCGACATCGGCAAGCATGCCAACAGGCTTGAGCAAACTCAAATCTCCTTCAGGCGCATCGCCACCCGGACCTTGCTGCCCTTCATACTGTTTACCAATAACAATAAACGGGACAGGATTGGTGGTGTGCTCTTTATCCACAGCACCAGTTTGTAAATTAATTTTGTTTTCGGCATTACCATGATCCGCCGTCATAATAAGCACACCATCTTTTGCAAGCACATGATCCGCAATTTTACCCAATGCCTTATCAAGGGCCTCAATACCACGTTTTGTGGCTTCAAAAACGCCCGTGTGCCCCACCATATCGGCATTGGCAAAATTGACAGCAATAAAATCGTAGTCACCAGATGCGACTGCATCTATAACCACCTTAGCGATATCAGGTGCTGACATCTCGGGTTTTTGATCATAAGAATCCACGCGGGGCGATGATATAATTTTTCTGTCTTCACCGGGAAAAGGATCTTCAATAGTACCGTTCAAAAAAAAGGTGATATGCGCATATTTTTCCGTTTCCGCAACATGAAACTGTTTAAGTCCTTGCTTACTAATGACTTCTGCTAAACAGTTACGAACAACCACCGGCGGATACGCAACCACCACCGGCAAATTTTTCTCATACTCGGTCATAGTAACCACCAAAAAATTATGATGGTCTGGTTCACGATTAAATTTTGCAAAACTTGGCAACGCCAACGCCGCGGTCAATTGCCGCGCGCGATCAGCACGAAAGTTGGCAATAATGACAGCATCCCCGTCATTCATGCGCGCTACTGGTTGGCCGTTTTTTAAAATAACCGTGGGCGGAAACTCTTCATCATAGACACCCTTCTCATATCCTGCTTTCATGAGCCCAATCGGATCATCAGTACTGTGTTCTGCGGATGCCTCTGCTATGGCACGGTAGGCCTTTTCAATACGATCCCAACGATTATCACGATCCATGGCAAAATAACGGCCAGACAATGATGCAAGCGCACCCACACCTATTTCCTTCATCTTCGCAATAAGTCGATCAACAAATACCACACCACTATCACGCGCTGCATCGCGCCCATCCACAATGGCATGCACATATACATCTTTAAGCGCATTATCCTTTGCCAACTTCAAAAGTGCCCACACGTGTTCTTCACTCCCATGGATATTGCCCGGGGAAACAATGCCAACAATATGCAATGCGCTTTTATTTTTTTTCACATGCTCCACGGCCTGCAAGAATGCTTTGTTCCCAAAAAATTCGCCGGTACTGATTTCTTTTTGAATGCGCGGAAAGGTTTGATAATACACACGTCCCGCGCCAATATTTAAATGACCCACTTCACTGTTTCCCATTTCACCCCAAGACAACCCCACCTCATTGCCTGATGCAATCAACGTCATGGCCGGATACATCCGCAACCATTTGTCTATATTGGGAGTTTCAGCACGTGTTACGGCATTGCCCTCAGAATCCGGGGCAACACCAAAACCATCAAGAATGGCCAAAACAACTGGTTTAGGTCTATTTTGAAGCATAGAATGTTAGTCCTAGTATATCGGTTTTTAGTGCTCCGGTCAACTTATTCCTGTTGTAGAAAAGTGATTTTTTTGGTATACTAAAGGAAATACCTATGTCAAAAAAAATAATGCTCTCAGGCATCCAACCGTCCGGTAATTTAACTATTGGCAATTATATTGGCGCCATCCGCCAATGGGTAGCGCTGCAAAACGACTATCATAATTTTTTCATGATTGTAGATTTGCATGCTTTAACTGTACCGCAAGATCCAGCCATATTGCGCGCCAAAACGCTTGAGGTGGCCAAACTCTATATCGCAAGCGGCATTGATCCCGCGCAGTCAACCATTTTTGTGCAGTCACATGTGCCAGAGCATGCGGAGCTCTCATGGATTTTAAGCACCATAACCAAAATGAGTGAGCTTGAACGCATGACACAGTATAAAGATAAAGCGTTACGACATAAAATGAACGTAAACGTGGGCCTTTTCTCCTATCCCGTACTTATGGCTACGGATATTTTATTGTATCAAACAGATTTAGTGCCGGTGGGTGAAGATCAAACGCAACATTTGGAATTGACGCGTATATTGGCACGCCGTTTTAATGAACAATTTGGCATAACGTTTAAAGCACCGGAAGGATATTTCCCCAAACACGGTGCGCGCATCATGGGATTAGACAACCCGCAGGCAAAAATGAGCAAAAGTTCAACGGTGCCCGGACATGCCATTGCTTTACTTGATGATGCAAAAGCAGTTGAGAAAAAAATAAAACGCGCAGTTACGGATTCCGGCAGTGAAATAAAAAGTGGTGCGGATAAACCAGCACTTACCAATTTGTTGACTATTTTTTCTGCGGTCACGGGCCGTGCGATTGCTGCTCTTGAAAAAGAGTATAAAGGTGCAGGATACAGCGCTTTTAAAATCGACTTAGCCGATACCGTCAATGCATTCTTAAAACCACTCCAAGAAAAATATCATTCGCTTTCTGACAAAAAAATTACGAGCGTTCTTGAAGAAGGAGCGCGTGCTGCACATGCGGTTGCTGCAAAAACTTTAACTGATGTACGCAAAAAAGTAGGGCTTATTTAATTAAAAATACCCCTTGCCGGGGTATCTTTAATGTTCTCTTATAAGGCCTTCATAAGCCGAATTCTGTATCCCGACTTAGTCGGGACGCAATCATGTATCTTGGCTGCGCATTGCTGTGCAGCTCATGCGAGCTACCTTTTCGAACCCACCAAACGTGAGAACGCTGCTCTTGCACCAAACCGGGTTTACCACGCGCTCATGTCACCATGAGGCGAGCACCGTAGCTTTTATCTCGAGAGTAAAAACATCGGTACACTTTTCACCTTTTGCGAGTCCCGACTAAGTCGGGACGAGCAACCCGTCGAATCGGCGGGTGCCCTTCTCACTAGTATTGTCTCTGTGGCACTGTCCCTCTTCCCGACTAAGTCGGGAAGGGTGGGCGTTACCCACGGTCATGACATCCCGACTAAGTCGGGAAGGGTGTTCGGACTTTCCTCCCCTGTGGCTTTTAAACCACAAAGGCGATTGCTCCGGCTTTATAAAAGAACATAAATAGCATAGCACAAAAAATTTGTGTTGTCAAGGTTGACTTTTTGCCAAAAAACAGTTATTATTTATACATATGGACTTCGTCCATATAAACTGCGCTCACTCGGAAAACAAATGTAAACATTTGTCTTCACTCGTTTTACTCGTTTATGAAGCGATCCGAACTGGTGCTTACTTTTTTGCAAGTACCGCTTGATTTTGTTGCACTCGTAGCGGCCGGATGGACGGCATACGCCGTTCGTTTTTCAGATTATTTTGTCGCGCTCAAAACCCCGCTCTTTAATTTTAGCGCTTCATGGTACCTGTCACTCATTACTATCGTTGCGCTCGGCTGGCTTATTATTTTTGCTTTTGCAGGACTCTACAGCATCAATCCCAACCGCAAACTGGGAGCAGATGTGGGAAAAATATTCCTTGCATGCGGAACCGCATTGGGCGCAGTAACCATTTACATTTTTTTTCGCGGCGAATTATTTAACTCACGCTTCATCGTTCTTGTTGCATGGGGTTGCGCGATTATCTATACCATCATAAGCCACACTCTTATTCGCCTCTTTAAAATTATACTATACAAAAATAGTATTGGCGCACGGCAAACAGTACTCATAGGAAAAAATGGCGCGGCAGCTGTATTAAAAAAAACACTTACAACACACAAAGGACTTGGTTACGCCATTGTAGAACAGCTTGAATCATTTTCAAAAGATGCACTTAGTCGCATCATGAAAAAAACAACCATTGATGAAATCATAGTTGCTGACCCCGCGATTGACCGAAAAATTGCGCTCGCCTGCATTGAGTGGTGCAACAACAACCATATTACCTTTAAATACAGCGCAGATTTGTTTGCAGCGCTCTCAACTAACATGGCAGTGTCCACCATTGCGGGCGTACCGGTCATAGAATTGCAAAAAACCAAACTCGGCGGCTGGGGCAGTATCATAAAATGGTTTGTTGATATGATAGGCGGATTGCTGCTGACAATTATCACCAGTCCTGTCATGATAATCACCGCACTCGCCATCCTCATTGAAACCGGACGCCCTATTATTTTCAAAAATGAACGCGTGGGTAAAGAGGGACGTACGTTCAACACCTTTAAATTCCGTTCCATGCGCCAGCAGTATTGCATTGGTCCTCAATTCAAACAACAAGAAAAAGCGTTGTCCTTTGAACAAGAACTCATTAAAGAAAAAAATACCAAAGCAGGCCCGGTGTACAAGATTAAAAATGACCCCCGTGTTACCCGCGTGGGCCATTTCATCCGCAAAACCAGTATTGACGAATTGCCACAATTCTTTAATGTACTAGAAGGTACCATGAGTTTAGTGGGGCCGCGACCTCACCAACCGCGTGAAGTTGAACACTATGCACAACGCCACAAAGTATCATTAACCATTAAACCCGGCATCACGGGCTTGGCACAAATATCGGGCCGCAGCGACTTGGAGTTTGAAGAAGAAGCTCGTCTGGATGCCTTTTATGTGGAAAATTGGTCGCTCCTTATGGATCTGTTCATTCTCTTAAAAACACCGTTCATTCTTCTTAAAAAACGTAAAGCTCTCTGAAGTGTGAAAATTGCTTTAGTACATGAATATCTCGCCCAATCTGGCGGTGCCGAGAAGGTCCTTCATGCATTCCATGAAATATGGCCTGACGCGCCAATTTTTGTTTGGTTTTACGATCCCAGCAAATTCAGAAATGAATTTGCAAACGCAGATGTCAGAACGTCATTTATACAAAAAATGCCGGGTGTGAAAAAAAATTATCAATGGTATCTGCCGCTCATGCCAACCGCAACAGAACGCCATCGTTTGGACGAGTTTGATGTGGTGCTTTCTTCTTCAAGTATGTTCGCCAAAGGTGTATTAACACGCCCGGGTAGTTTGCACATTTGTTATTGCCACACACCGCCACGCTATTTATGGACTGAAACGCACGAATACATTGAAAATCTAAAGTACAACAAATTCATCAAACGCATAGTGTTGCCACCGCTCATTTCACGTCTGCGCCTCTATGACAAACTTTCGGCAGACCGCGTTGATATGTTTTTGGCAAACTCTGAAACCGTACGCAGTCGCATACACAAATTTTATCGGCGTGAATCGCGCGTTGTGTACCCGCCGGTTGAAACCGACCGCTTCAAACCTGCGGCAGCGCTCGGAGATTATTATCTGACCGGCGGCCGACTTATGGCGTACAAACGATTTGATATTGTCGTAAAGACGTTTAACCGCCTGCCGCATCTAAAATTAAAAGTATTCGGCACAGGCCCTGAAGAAGAAAAATTAAAAAACAATGCACGTAGCAATATCACGTTTGTGGGTAATATTACGGATGATGAAAAAGCACAACTCTACGCCCACTGTCTTGCCTTTATCCACCCGCAAGTTGAGGACTTTGGTATCACACCGGTTGAATCACTCGCATCCGGCCGGCCCGTTATTGCCTACCGCGAGGGCGGCGCGTCTGAAACCATCGAACAGGGCAAAACCGGTGTATTCTTTAATGAACAAAACTGGGAATCATTATTAGACGTCCTCATTCATTTTAGCCCCCACACGTTTAGTCCTGAATTACTGAAAGAATATGCCTCAAAATTCAACAAAAAACAATTTCAAGAAAATATGAAACGCCTAGTTGAAGATGCGTGGGAAGAAACACGGCGCGGTTTGCGTCAGACAACACTCATATGAACATAGGCGTTGACATTCGCCCCTTGCTTGATGCACAGCTAACCGGCGTGGGCGAATACACCTACCACCTTTTGAACACACTCTTTGAACAAGATACTCATAATGAGTATCATCTTTTTTACAATGCCTACCACGTACCGCCACACATGACGCATCTGTGGAATGACAAACCAAACGTACACCATAAACCGTCGCACATACCCAATAAGCTGCTTAATGCTTCGCTTGCTTTTTTGCATACGCCACACATTGATGCTATGACGTTAAAAAACCTTGATTGGTTTATTTCACCCAATCCTCACTTTGCCGCATATCACCCCAACACCCAACTTTTACAAATTGTCCATGATCTCACTCCCGTATTGTACCCTGAATTTTTTTCTGCCAAAATGCGCTTTTTAAACCGCTTTATATACCCGCACAGTTTTAAAACAGCACACCATTTTATGGTCGTATCAAAAAGTGCCAAAGAGGACCTGCAAGCGCTGTGCGATATTGAAGAAAAAAATATTACGGTCGCGTATCCGGGTCTTGATCCTTTGTTTAGAAAACAGGCGCAACCAGAAGCAGTGCGCACCGTGCGTGAACGTTACCACCTCCCTGAACGTTTTATACTCTTCTTGGGAACCAATGAGCCACGCAAAAATATTGAGAGTTTGGTGCGCGCGTTTGAATTGTGGAACCCGTCTGATGTGGGACTTGTTATTGCCGGCAAACAGGGCTGGAGCGCACCACTGCGGACAAAACACAACAAAGTATGGTATATTGATTATATAGGAAGAGAAGAAAAACCAGCGCTTTATGCCGCAGCGGTTTGTTTTGTGTACCCCAGTTTTTATGAAGGTTTTGGCTTCCCTCCTCTTGAGGCATTATCGCAAGGAACACCGGTGATGGTATCGCACACATCAAGCATGGGAGAAGTGTTTGGCGATAACGCCCTCTTGATTGACCCGTGGCGGCCCGGTGAACTCGCAGAGTTGTTGCCTGAATATCTGACCTGTCACGGAGAATTACATCCTCGTGCAGCGCGCATTGCTTTTGCGCAATCATTTACGTGGGACACGACAGTTAAAAAATTGCTAGATATTTTGATGTCCACAAACTAACAAGAGCACTCTATGCATATCTTATTAGACGCGCGGCTTGCAGGAACCACCAGCGGCATTGGGCGCTACATACGTGAACTGGTATATGCTCTTGATACACTTGAACATAGACACCACTTCACACTTTTGACGCTACCACAAGATGAGCACCTCTTCCGCGGTCTTTCAAAACGTTTTTATCTTCTCAAGCGTGACATTCCATGGTATGGAATTCAAGAACAAAAAGAATTACCCAAAATACTTTATTTCCTTCGTCCGCACGTCGTCCATTTTCCACACTGGAATATACCACTTTTGTGGAAAGGTAATTTTGTGGTAACATTACACGATTTGACGCCACTCCATTTTAGCAGTTATCGCGCCACTACTCGCGCACTACCCACGTACTGGTTCAAACAATTCATACTGAAAAAAATATTACGCAAAGCCACACGCGAAGCGCAACATATTATAACCGTATCTGAATTTTCCAAACGCGATATTGCACAAACACTCGCAGTGCCGCTTGAGCGCATCAGCGTAACGTATGAAGACGCGGAGAGCCAGCGTGTTGACCCCCATGACCTTTATCCACAAACACAAAACGCGCTCATACAAAAACCCTATTTCCTATATGTGGGCTCTGCTTATCCGCACAAAAATCTTGAATTTTTGATATATAGTTTTGCAGCATGGAATAAAGGCATGTATCAACTTGTGCTTGTTGGTGAAACAGATTATTTTTACAAACGTTTACAGAAAAAAACAACACCTGAAGTAATATTTTTTGGTAAGACAACTGAACAAGAATTAANNTGAAGGTTTTGGCCTGCCGCCGCTTGAAGCGCTTGCGCATGGCACAGCTGTCATTTCATCAAACGCCGCATCACTGCCGGAAGTGTTGGGAGATGCGGCTTTGTTTTTTAACCCGCGCATGCCAGAAGAATTAGCGCAGGTATTTTCAAAAATTACAGAACCAAGCATACGTGAAACATTGCAACACAAAGGAGCAGAGCAACTCAAAAAATATTCTTGGAAAAAGATGGCGCAGGAGACACTCGCCGTATATGAAAAAAGCGCTCCACCATTGCCCCCGCATGATGAAACGCTTGCTTGAATCCCCTCTGGTGAATCCTCACGACCATGCGCACGATCAGCCCGTGCTGTTGGCCTTGATGTAGGCCATGATCTCGTCGTAGGTGCCCCGCGCCATGAGACCGATGACCGCGTAGAACGCAAGGAGCTCGCTGATCTTGAACACGCTGTGCAGGTTGATGCCACGCCGTCTGAGCTCTTGCGCGCCACCTTGCTCGCGATCCAGCAGCACGGCCACGTCGTACACGCAGCCACCGGCGTTCTGGATGACCTTCACGGCCTCCAGCTTGCTGTCCGCACCCGTGATGAGGTCATCCACGAGGAACACGCTGCTACCCGTGGACACGCCGCCGTTGGTGATGCCGAGCACCTGCCGCGAACCGTCCGGAGCCGTCTGCTTACCCATACGGATGATGGGCACGTTGGACACTTGATCCTCGTTGAAGACAGCCGCGAATGCGTCGGCGAACGGGTCACCGGCATTGGGCACGCCTGCGATGAGTCGAAAGTTTGGCTCCGCGACACTCGCCCCACCCTGATAGCAATGTGCATAGAGCGCACGGCCGGCGATCTCCACAATCGCGGGCACCAGTGGTCCGGGCTTGGGGTTGCCCGGCGTACGCAGGTTGAAGTACACGGGCGAGAGCGGTGCGTCCGGGTCCTTCTCATGCAGCTTGAGGAGAAACCCGCGCTCACCGCTCGGACGCTGCACCGCGTCCGGGTGCATCTTGTCCTTGACCGCGCCGACTGCCCAGAGTCGACGGGCCAACAGATCTTGAACACAACTGAATGAACTCATCGAACCTTCTCCTTTATTGCCCGCTCACTGCTCGTGGCGGAACGGGTCGAACTGATGGTTGTAGTCCATGGCCGCGTGCAGCGCCGCCTCCACGTAATCCGGACCCGTGGACGCACCGAGCATCTTGCGCGACACATTCACAACAAGCCCGGTGCCATGGCTGGTCTGGCCGTTCATGATGGCCGGCTCGATCGCCGCGGCCTGGCTACCGATCCCGGGCATGAGGATGGGCATGTCGCCAATCAACTCACGCGCGACCTTGAGCTCGTCGGGGTGGTTGGCACCAATAACGAGCCCGCAGTTGCCGAGATTGTTCCAGGTAGCGGCCACACGACGCGCCACGGACTCCCAGAACGGGATGTAGCGCTCGTCATCCAGGCCGAACTGTACCCGCACCAACTGCTTCTGCAACTCGTCCGACCCGGGGTTGGAGGTACGGCACAGCACGAACACGCCCTTGTCCGGCCGCCTCAGGAAGGGCGCAAGCCCCTTCTGGCCCACGTACGGGCTCACGGTTACGGCATCAGCCGCGAGCTCATCAAATGCGAGCGCCGCGGCTTCTTCACACGTGTCGCCGATGTCCCCACACTTGAAGTCCAGGATGACGGGCACGTCCGGCGCCATCGTGTGCATGTAGTCGATGAGCGCCTTGAGCGCTTCCAGATGCCGCGCCCAGAACCAGAAGTTGGGCTTGAACGCACACACCTGCCTGGCCAGCGCATCCACCACAGGCGCGCAGAAGTTGAAGAGGCGCGCGGTATTGTTGTGGCCGAGCACCCCGGCCGGGATCTGGTCCATGCGTGGGTCAAACCCGGCNNCTATCCAGCTGAGCTATGGGCGCGATGTTTTATTATCATACTCCGCGCATCTCTTTTTTTCAAGTATTAAAAAAGGCACGAACTCTCCACTCTCAAGCAATAGAGAGGGAAGAATTCGTGCCACAGTTGGGCGCTCACGGGGCTTGAAGCCAGCTCATGCGCGCCTGGAACGACACGTGCGATGCGCGCTAGCAGCGCACGATGTTGACGGCGCCGCGGTGCGCGTGCATGCGCGTGTGGCGGTCGAACTTGCCGTTCCCGGTCTCGCGGCGAGGGCGCAGCGTCTTGCACCGTGCGGCGCGCTTCTCCTCCCGCGAGCGGTAGCCGCTGACGAACACCGGCTCCTCCAGGAGCCGGGACGAGCTGGTGAAGACCTTGATGATGTTGGTGCCGTCGATGTTGGTGCTCATCACGCCACACCCGCGGCCATCGCCGGCTGGGACGTGGCGGACTTGGGCATCGCCGCCCCGCTGCGCGCGGCCACCCAGGCCTGCGCCATGCTGCCCATCAGGAAGCACTTCCGGCCGAGCGCGATGTGGTTGCCGACGCGGCGCGGCCGGTAGTCGTAGAACTCCACCATGGTGACGCTGCCGCGCTCGTGGGTGCCGCACGCGTACACGATCTCGCTGGTGCCCATCGTCGGGAAGCCGGCGAGGTGGCTGTACTCGCCGGTGCCGAAGCGCTGGTTGGGCTTGAGGCGCATCTCCACCGCGCCGCCGGTCTTGAGGCACTCGCACCACCAGACGAACACGTCACCCGTCTCGAGCTCGCCCATGAAGGCGTTGGGCGGCAGCAGGCCGAGCTTGCCGCCCGCGTCCACGAGCACGAAGGCCCCCTCGCACGGCTTCACGACCACGTTGAGGGCCGTGACCTCCGCGGTATCGCCGTCCTCCGTGGGCAGGTTGTCCTTCCACGGCCCCTTGGCGTACTGCCTGCTTCCCTTCACGACCAGACGGATCTCTCTCATTTGGAGGTTCTCCGGTTGCGGTTTTGTATGTGCGCCTTCCCCCTCGGAAGACGCAAGCTGGGGACATTCTACACACGCAGGACGCCGATGTCAAGCAAACCTGTTATATTTCCCGCCTATAAAGAGAGTACAAAACATGAGGAATGGCTCTATAAACATATTTTTTTGCCTCCGGATATACATGCATTTCACCACCAAACCCACGCTTGAATCGCGTAATTCCAGTCCATTCTTGTTCTTTAGCAGACCCCTCTGGCGCCACTCCCCATACATCATACTGTCTAAAGCCCTGCTCGCGCGCCCAAAGCATTCCGCGCCACTGCAATAAATGAGGTGCCATGAGATTTCTAAATTCGTTTCCGGAAGCGCCATGCAAATAGGTTACTGTGTCGCCAGCAGCAAGCAGCACATTTGAAGCAATGGACCGCCCCTCAAACTGTGCTGTAACCAAAATCGTACGTACAGGACTTTCAAACAATTGTTTAAAATGCGCCCGCGGGGGCACGGGGAAATTATTACGCTGTGTTGTCTGCTCCGATAAAGAAAAAAAATGCTCTAAAAATTCTGCGCGCTCATCAAAAATAACTTCCACGCCCTTGCGCTGTGCAAGTCCAATGTTATAACGCCACTTTTCATGCAACGCGCTCCTCAAGGCGTCTTCTGACTGTTCAAGATTAATAAAAATAGTATGCTGTGGCAAACGATTACGCACGCATCGCAATTCAGCAGGCATAGAGTGCGCCTCAAACGGCTCCCACAATAAAAAAATAGGGTCATATTCTTTTTGCACCTCATGCACAAACGCACGTGCGATTGTGTGTTTGACGTCATCGCCAAGACCATCTGCAAACACTGGCCCACGTGGCATATACGCATACCAAAAACCGCCGGGCATTTTGTGATACCACATTTGTGCTTGAGCTAAAATATGCTCGCCTTCAAGCCACTGCCACCGTTTCACCGCCTCACCGCGTGACGCTTCCAGTTCACCCCATTCCCACGTTTGATGAAACGGCGTGCGCGGTATTGTAAAAATAAAACGATTCCACTCGTCTTTGTTGCTAACCTCTGTGAGGTACATACTTAGTGCGCCAAATACTTTAAAGCCATTTTAAGAAGTGTCTGCACATCGCCTTGCGCATCTTTAAGCGCCTGCACGGCGCTGCGCGCGTCTGGTTTTGCATATCCCATACCCACAAGAGCATCGAACACATCGCCGAGCACGCCACCTGAAGGCGCGTCCGTGCCCGCAACGCCTACTTTTTCTTTAAGTTCAACCACAATACGCTCTGCTATTTTTTTACCAATGCCGGAAACCTTGGTTAAAAAGGCAATATCTCCGCGTGCAATAGCATTCTTAATGTCTTCCACACTGCCTAAAGAAAAAATGTGGAGTGCGCTTTTGGGGCCGACACCGGAAACACTGATCAATTGCCTAAAAAATACCAATGAATGTTCATCCGGCATACCATATAACTCATGGCTGTCTTCACGGATATATAAGTGCGTGAAAAGACGCACTTCTTCACCCACATTAAGAGAAACCAAATATACGGGCGAAACAGCCACCTCATACCCAACACCACCCACGAGCACCGTAATGGTTTGGTGTGTCTTCCTGATAATGGTACCATGTAAATAATTGATCATACCTTAAACCAATTGCGCACCACCTGCGTCAGCAAATGCACGCCAAACCCGCGCGCGCCTTGGCGTTGAAATGGCTGTGGTTTGCCATATGCCATCTGCCCTGCAATATCCAAATGCGCCCATGGATAGTCAGTAAAAAATTCCAAAAACGCAGCAGCAGTTGAAGCGCCGGGCTTACGTTCGCCAATATTTTTAACATCAGCAACGTAACTTTTAATGGAATGCACATGAGAATCATCAAGTGGTAATTGCCACACCGGTTCGTTAGTCATCTCGGCTGCATCCTCAATACATTTTTTTATTTTCGCATCACGCGTAAACAACCCGGCATACTCTTCTCCAACAGCGTGTATGCAGGCGCCCGTTAAAGTCGCCACATCAACAACCAAAGCCGGCTTGTAACGTTTTGCATACTCAAGTGCATCAGACAAAATGACACGACCTTCAGCATCAGTATTAAGCACTTCAATGGTCTTGCCTCCCATGCCGCGCAAAATATCGCCGGGCCGATACGCACTACCTGATGGCAAATTTTCTGTTGCTGGAACGAGCCCGACCACATTAACCGGAAGATCAAGCGCAGCAATGGTACGCAATGCACCAATAACCGCAGCACCGCCCATCATATCAAATTTCATTTCATCCATTTTTTCCCATGGCTTGAGCGAGAGTCCGCCACTATCGAAAGTTACGCCCTTACCAATCAGCACCACCGGAGCTCCGGATTTTTTTCCATGGTATTCGAGGATGATGAATCGCGGCTCCTCATCTGAACCCTGCGCTACTGCGAGCAGGGCACCCATCCCCTCTTTTTTGATACCCGCGCGGTCCAGAATGCGGACCCTGATCTTCGGGAAATTTTTAGACAGCTCTTGTGCGTGTTTGGCCAAGTGAGAGGGTGTCGCAACGTTGCTCGGGTGGTTGCCTAAGTCGCGAGCCATGTTTACCGCGCGACCGAGGATTTCGCCTTCTTTCAAAGCCTTTTCCCCGCCTGAATAGGTGCTGACAATGAAGATCTCGTTAAGAGGTGCGGCCTCCTCGCTTTGTTTTTTGTAGTGCTCGAAAGTGTATGTCGAGAGGAGAACTGTTTCGGCAAGTGCTTGGATTGCGGTCTGCTGGTTGATGCCAGGCATTTCGGGCGGGAGGAGCGCG
>DNQG01000002.1 GCA_003501255.1 Candidatus Magasanikiibacteriota bacterium | reverse complement strand
ACTTTGCCACCAAGGCGGATCTGGCGGGTTTTGCTACTAAATCAGATTTACAGAATGAACTTAATAATTTTCGTTCAGAAATGGTGACAAAAAGTGATTTTAAATGGCTTGAAGAGCGCACGCGTCAGGATACGAATGCCATTGTAGAAGAGGTTGTAGCTTTAAGAAAAGATGTTAATGCTTTAGAAGGATATCCATTGGCAGAGTACGGGGAAGGTATTTTATAACTATTAACCTTCAATTTCCTGCCCCGCACGCAGCCGCAGCCATTTGCGTCGCGCGCTTTCGCGGAACATTTCCCATTCAGGGCTTTTAAGTAGTGCAGTTAAAGCACAATAGACAATCACGCCAACCGTGCCTGGCACCACCAACCGCGCAAACACACCCCAAAACGTTTGCAAATCAACACGCACACCAATTACTTCTTTTAAGGCCTGCACTACCAGCAGCATTACAACGCTGGCCCCTACAATTTTTAACAATGACACAACAATATTTTTTTCTGTGCCGGAGAATCGTTTGGTAATGCTACCCAAAAATTGGAAGCGGGGTTCTGCCGTGTTAAATCGCCGGCGCAGCATTATCCAAAGAAACCCAAGATTAATAAGTTGTGAAAGTGAAAGTGCGGCGCCAAGGCCAATAACGCCCGCATCAGCATCATTAAACCACACCACAAATAAATCTTTAAAAAAATAAGCGCTTACAACACCACCAAGCGTCCCAAAAACAGCTGCCATGAGCGGCGTTTTTGTATCTTGCCAAGCGTAAAACGCGCGCACAAACACCAAAACCAGACACAAAGCAAATAATCCAATGGAAAGAAACGCCATGGTATCTGCGGTTAAAATAGTATCTTCCCAATCAAAATGGCCTGAACCTAAAATAACGCGCACCAGTTCTGTGCGTAAAACAATAAACAAAAAACTGACCGGCACCACCAAATATAACACCTGGCGCGTTACAGAAGATAACTGATCAATAAAACCGCGCACATCTTTTTTGCTTGCCATTTCAGACAGGGCTGGAAAGGCAGCAAGAGCAAATGAAACACCAAACAATCCGACTGCAACGCCTTGCATATTGTCAGCAAGTTGTATCATGGCAACACTGCCATCGGTCAAAAGCGTTGCAAAAAGTGTCACGACGATAATAGTAACTTGATAGGCCGCCAACGTCAGTGCGCGCGGGATCATCAAACGTATTAACGTAAGAAATGCGCTGTCGCGTATGCCAAAAATAAAACGGTAGCGGAAACCCGCGCGTATGCATGAGGGAATCTGGACAATAAAATGTAAAAACGCGCCAGCAATCACGCCGTATGCTGCTCCCCAAATACCATAGTAAGGAGCAAGCACGAGCACGCCTGCAATAATACCCACATTATACAGTACGGGCGCCAGCGCATTAATTAAAAATAATTTTTGCGCTTGCAACACGCTTCCAAAAATACTGGAAAGCCCTAGAAACAGAGGAGAGAGAAACATGAGACGTGTCAAACGCACGGTCAAATCAAATTGTTCGCCCTCAAATCCGGGCGCTATCAGACGTGTTATAAAAGGAGTGAACACGTACAACACAGCAGCGCCGGCAATAAGCACAGTGCCAAACACATTTATGGCGCGGCTCGTTAATTTCCAGGCAGCTTCATCTTTTTTTCCTTTCAGTTCAAGAAAAAGAGGAATAAAACCGGCTGAAAGCGCGCCTGCAATAATTACCTTGAACAACAAATCCGGGATGCGGAACGCCGCGTAATACGCATCCAAAAGATCACCCGCCCCAAACGTGCCTGCAAGAATCCTATCGCGCACAACGCCCAAAAGACGGCTTGCAAATCCGGCTCCGGCAATGACCATGGCCGCGCCGGTGATTGAGTGAATAGGGCGTGCAAATAAGCGAAGCATACTTATTTTGTTTCGTACTCAACAATGACAATCATTTCTTCAGTGGCGTATTCTTCAACCGTTGCGGGCTGAACAAGCACCCAACCGCGCGCGCCCGTGCTTCTAAAACTGAAAAAAGAAAAATCAGGGGACACCTGTATTGAATCAACCGCATAACCCGCGCGTTCAAGTTCACCGCGATAGAAATCAATCAAAAATGGTGAATCGGCAGTTAATTTTTTCCACACAATGCCGGTGGTGCTTGTTTGCGGCCCGACTGGCGTCTTAATAAATTCAAGGAAATTTTTTGCGGTGACCAAATCTGTCCGTAAGTTAATGTGCGGCGTAAGTTTGTTGAATTTTTTGTGCGCTTGGTAGTCAAGCCCGCGGGCAATGGGGTATAATATAAGTTTAGGCACAAAAGCGGCAAATTCAAGTCCGCGATTTTTGCGTCGCGCAGAAAGATGCACAATATCTTGTATACTCTGCGGTTTGTAAATGGGGATGGTGTTGGGAAATTCAGGAGGAATTGCTCTAACATTTTGCGGGCCGGTGGTAACAAAGAAGAGCAAAGTCAAAACACCAAAAAAGAGAAGAACAATAATAAAACAACCGGGTGAACATCCCAGGCGGCGTAGCCAGCGTCGTCTGTGCCGGCGTGCGCGGGTTAATTCTTTTATGGGTGGTTCTCGTATTTCAACATCGTCTAATTCGCTGTCATGGGGCATGGAGATAGTATACCAAAAAAAGAATGATGTAACAAACGTGGGTACAACAATGCATTGCACTGTTGTATACTGTTTTAAAACTTGGTATCATACTCTTATATGTCTTCGCACACCGTACAAAACACGCGTCAACATGAAGAACGCCGTTCAACTGGCGCTGTGTTGCTTGCCATTGTATTGACCGCCGCGCTTACGGGCGGCATCATCTATCGTTGGCATTATATTATTGTGCGCAATCTGCAGGATGAAGCGCGTGCGGCTGTTGCGCAGCTGCACAATGAAGTGAGCCGGCTCACCAAGCAATTAAAAGAAGGTGGAAGCAGCACCACAGGGCAAAACGTCACAACGCGCGAACATATTATTTTTCAAATTGAAACCAATGATGCGCATCGGTTGAATTATAATGAATACTCGGTAACCTATCCTAAAAACTGGACATTAGAGCGGGACCCAAATTATAGTGGCAACGGTTTTAGGGTATTGTTTAAGGATGAAAATGGCAGGCGTTTGGTGAGCATGAACTGCCCATTTGCAGAAACGTTTCCTTTTGACGCATGGTCCTTTAAAAAAAGTTCACGTACGGTTGAAAAGAGTGGTGTGCCTTATCGCATTGAATTATGGGAGGGGACCCCACGCGCAGCAGATACGGTGCCACGCTCATTCATTTTTGCCGGCCCCATTGCCGGAGATCGCACACGGCTTGTTGACGCGGAATCAAAAACCGTTCACGGATGTCAATTTTCAACCATTGATACCACCTTTGACGCGATTGGAGCGCAGGGTATGGATTTATTGTTTCAGTCACTTGAGGTTCGTTAATATATGAAATTAACTTTTTTAGGAGCAACGCGTCAGGTTACGGGTTCTCTTTTTTTGCTTGAAACAAAAAAATGTAAAGTGCTCATTGATTGCGGAATGTTTCAGGGAACGGATTTTAATGAAGCCCGCAATCACGATGATTTTGCCTTTGACGTAAAAAAAATTGACGCGGTTATTTTGAGCCACGCTCATCTTGACCACACGGGTCGCGTTCCAAAACTGGTGCACGATGGGTTTAGAGGGGCGGTGTACGGCACCGAGGGGACACTCGCGCTTGCACATTTGGTGTGGGAAGATGCTCTTGCCATTATGGCGTATGAGCACCGCAAGTTTGGGGCACCACTGCTCTTTCATACCGATGACCTGGCGCCAGCGCGACATGCGTGTCGCCCCATTAAATACAATGAGTGGATTGAAGTAAAAGGTTGTGTGCGTTTTAGGTTGCATGACGCAGGTCACATTTTTGGTTCCAGTTTTGTAGAACTATCAGTGGAAGGAAAGCGTTTAGTTTTTTCAGGCGATTTGGGGAATAGAAATGCGCCCATTGTGCGCGACACGCAAGCGTTGCCGGAAAACGTGGACATACTCTTAGTAGAATCAACGTACGGCGACCGGCTTCATGAAAGCCATGCCAAGCGCAAGCATATTATTAAAGAAGCGGTTGAAACCGCGGTAAAGCGCGGCGGTGTGGTGATGATACCCGCTTTTTCTCTTGAGCGCACACAAGAGTTGATTTACGAACTTAAACAAATTATTCGTGAAAACAAAGGTTTTCCTCNNCTATTTATATTGATTCGCCGCTTGCCATTAAGGCGCTTGAAGTTTACAGAAAACATCCGGAATATTATGATGCTGAAGCAAAATTGCTGAAGCGTATGGGTGGAGATTTTTTTAAGGTGCCCGGATTGACAATGACCCTCACGCGCGATGAATCAAAAATGATTAACAGCGCAAAAAATCCTAAAGTCATTATTGCGGGTTCGGGCATGATGAATGGCGGCCGCATTGTGCACCATTTGTCCCGGTATATTGAAGACCCCAAGTCCACGGTTTTAATTGTAGGATATCAAGCAGAAGGCACACTGGGAAGGCGCTTGTATGAAGGCGCGAGCGAAGTGAATATTATGGGAGTACGGAAGCGCGTGCACGCAAAGGTTGTTGCGGTCGGTGCGCTTTCCGCACACGCGGACCAACGTAAAATCATTGAGTGGACAACCGCACCCAAACACCCACCTAAACAAGTTTTTATGATTCACGGNNGAACCGCACGCGGCAACAGAGCTCGCGCACCGGTTGCGTGACCGCATGCCTGTTGATACACAGATTGTGGTGCCGGAAGAGGGGCTGTGCGTGGAAGTATAATTTTTTAAAGTGCTTTTCCAGAGGCAACCTCGGTNNTTGGCGCAGGGAGGGGTTTATTTTGCGTGTGATAAAAGTTATCCACAGCAACAGGGCTTGAAGTGGTTGCAGAGTATTTAAGAGTGGGGTATAATGGAGACGTGTGCATCGCAGTGGGGAAAAGTGGTGAATCCAATTTCCCTCATTTAACGTACTCTCACGCGTTATGTTTATCGGCGAATACAACCACAGCGTTGACGTGAAGGGCCGTGTTGCCATTCCTGTCAAATTCAGAAAAAACTTGGGTCGCGGAGCTGTCGTGACGCGGGGTCTTGATAATTCACTTGTGGTGTATCCGGCCAAAGAATGGAAAGCCATGGCAGAAAAATTGGCTGCACTGCCTATAACCCAGTCAAACACACGCGCATTTTCACGTCTCATGCTTGCAGGCGCCATGGACGCAACCCCGGACGGCCAGGGCCGCGTCATGCTCCCTGAGTATTTGCGCGAGTATGCCGGCATTACCAAAAACGTGGTGGTGGCCGGTTTGTACAATCGTGTTGAAATCTGGGATGAAGAAGCGTGGAAGCGTTACAAGACGAGCACAGAAAAAGACAGTAATGCCATTGCAGAACAAATGAGTGGCTTGGGAGTGTAATATGGCCCACATACCCGTTCTCCTTGAAGAAGTGATTGCCGCTGTACCGCCGACTGTGCAGCGCATGATTGATTGCACGCTTGGCGATGCGGGTCATAGCCAAGCGCTGCTTGAACATTTTCCAAACGTAGAACTGCTAGGGTTGGATGCTGACCCGCAAGCAGTCACGATGGCGGAAGAAGTGCTTAAACGTTTTGGAAAACGTGCGCATGTTGTACACGGCAACTTTGCTGATGTGTTAACGTTTGCTCGCAACGCACAGTTTGCGCCGGTTGATTTTATCCTTGCGGATTTAGGGTGGAGCAGTACGCAGTTTGCAGAACGCGGACGTGGATTTTCCTTTGACGCTCCGCAAGAATCTCTGGACATGCGTTTTAATCCGCAAGAAGGGGAGACAGCCGCGGATTTTCTGAACTGCGCGCATGAAATAAAGATTGGTGATGTGTTGCGTCGGTTTGGTGAAGAAAAACAGTGGCGAGAAATAGCCCGCGCCATGGTAAAGCAGCGTGAACATAAGCCGTTCACAACTGTGCAGGATTTACTTGATACTGTTGAGAGCGTTAAAAAACGCACCGGTCGATTACACCCCGCAACACTTGTGTTTCAGGCATTGCGCATTCAGGTAAATCATGAGTTTGAACGTCTTGAACAGTTTTTAAAACAGGCACCGGATATAGTAACACCGGGAGGACGTCTGGCAGTTATCAGTTTCCATTCACTTGAAGACAGGACTGTAAAAGAGGTGATGAGCAGCCAGAGCGCCATCGTAAAATTAATGACTAAAAAACCTATTAAGCCGAGCGCGCAAGAAATAAAAAGTAACCCGCGCTCACGTAGCGCATTAATGCGCACCTTTGAAAAAATTTAGCAGCCATATGTCACCGTTTGAACACCAACGCAATAAAAAAAGTTTACTAACACGCATCGCCGATTACTTCATTTCAACGCGGTGCATAGTGGTGTGCAGTATGTTGGTAGTTGTTTTGGGCGTCGTGTACGTAGTTGAAACCAACGCTGTGTCCGGCAAAGGGTATACCATGAAAGAGTTGGAGCGCACGGTGAGAATATTGCAAGAAGACACACAAAAAATAGAATTGAGCGTTGCCGGGTTGTCAGCATCAAAGCAACTACGCGTACAGGCCACGCGTTTGGGCTTTCAGCCGCAAAAAACAGTGCAGTATATCGCCACGGCTCCAGCCGCAGTCGCACGGAGGTAACCATTGGAAAATACCTGAAATACTGTATACTAGGAGTATAAGTTATGTTATTGATACTCCAAAAATTTATTTGGGAAAATGTTCGTGATCTCTTAACGTTTCCGTTGTGGTGGTATTCCCGCGGGTTCAAAGAGGTTTTTTTTATTTTGCTCCACAGCGTCAAACGGGCCAATGAAAATATGGGTGTGGGGTTGTGGATAAGCAATCTTTTTACACCCATGTATGGCCAAAGCGATTGGGAGGGTCGTATTATCAGTTTTTTTATGCGGCTGGTACAGATTATCGGACGGTCCATTGCGTTTGTGGTGTGGTTGATAATCGTTATAGCGCTTATGGTGGTTTGGCTTGGTATAGTACCGCTCACGGTTTTTGGATTGGTCGTGAGTATAACCGATGCGATGTTGTAATATGCCAAAAAAACTTTCAAATCCTCCCCTCACGTTGTTGACCTGTCCGGAATGTCTTACCGGTCCGCAGATGCGGTGGACCACCTGCAAGACGTGCGGCGGAAAATTGTGGGGTTATACCGCGCGTGAAAAATTTTTCTATTGGGGCAGGCGCGTGAGCGGCCGGATTTTGATACTTGAAAAAATGAGACACATTTGGAATGTCGTTATTGAGATGTCTTTATTGATCGTAGTATTTTTAAGCTGGATGTTTGTGGGGTATACCCTGTATAAAGACCCCGCGCTTGCTTTTACTGACGCGCAGTTGTACACGCAGGGCAGCGTGTTGTCACTGTGGTTTTTTATAGGGCTCCTGGTGCTGTTGTATATTATAAGCCGATGGTGGCGCGCCAGACGGGTTGAGCTTGCGATTACCTATAAGGCATTTGGGCAAGAGGATGATGTCGCGTCGCCCGGCGGGCCACTCACATGGGATGTGGCGTGCAGATTTGGTACAAAAAAAAGTGTGAATGTGAGTTTGAGCTATGCGCGCGATGCATTGGATGCCGTTGATGTGGCGTACACCATCGCGCTTAAAACCGGCGCCGCGGCGGTTGAGCCGCGTCATATGTTTGTTGCGCTCGTGCAATTTTCAGAAGTGGAATCAATTTTAGTGCGTCTTGGTTTGTGGCATGAAATGATTGAAGAGGCGCTCGGTTTTGAGAAAGGTGTGGTACAGGCAATTAAAAAACAGCGCGGCGATCTTGCGCATCGTACCACGGCTTCACCCGCGGTTCAGGAAATTCTTATGCAGGCGTATGAAGAAGCATACCGCGCGCGGCAAGAAGAGGTGGGGCTTGCAGAGCTCCTGGTTACGACGGTGCGCCACGACGAACGTTTGCAGGGTGTATTGTACGATTTGGGTGTTGAAGCGCAAAAAGTAAATAACGTTATAGCATGGGTGCGCGTGCACAAAACGTTGCGTGAATTGCGCCATCGTCGTCACAAGGCGGCCATGCATCGGCCGCGCGGGCAAACCAACCGTGCCATGACTTCTATTGCCACTCCGTTTTTGAATCAATTTAGCATTGATTTGACGAATGAAATCATGCGTGGCGGTATTCCGCCTTCAATCGGACGTGAAAAAGAACTTGCAGAAATTTTTCGTATTATAGAAGGCGGTGGCAAGAGCGTACTTTTGGTAGGTGAGGCCGGCGTTGGCAAGACCGCTCTTTTGTATGCCATCGCAGAGCTCATGCTTGAAGATGCTGTGCCTGCAGTCATGAGAGACAGCCGTTTTGTGCAGGTCTCGGTACCGGCGCTTCTTTCAGGCGCTACGGCATCGGAAGCGGGTCAGCGTCTACTGCAAATTTTTAATGAAGTGGCGCGTTCCGGCAATATCGTGTTGTGCATTGAAGGTATAGAAGATATGAGTGGTGTTACCAGTGGCGGTCAACAAAGTTTGGATGTGTCAGAGGTGCTTGCTCAAGAATTGCAAAAAGGATATTTTTATACCATCGCTACTACAGAACCGGAACACTTCAGACGTTTTGTTTCACACACAGCCATTGCTAACGTCATGCAAACCGTGAATGTTCCTGAAATGGGAACGGATGAAACCATACGCGTGCTTGAAGCAAAAGTAGGCGCTATGGAATACAGAAATGGCGTGTGGTTTTCTTATGCCGCGCTTGAAGCAGCGGCAAAGTTGACCGGACGATTTATGTTTGATGCGTTTTTGCCTGCGCCGGCCATTGAGGTGTGCCAGGAAGCCGCGCATTTAGCGCGTCAGACCAAAGGCAAAAATGCGCTGGTTACCGACCAAGATGTTGCCACTATTGTGGCGGGCAAGACAAACATTCCTGTGACAGCCGTTACTGCCGATGAAGGCCAACGTTTGTTAAAATTGGAACAGGAGATGCACAAACGCATGATTGGGCAAGATGAGGCGGTTGATCATGTGGCAAATGCGTTGCGCCGCGCGCGGGCGGAGTTGCGTTCTGACAAACGTCCCATTGCCACCTTTTTATTTTTAGGTCCGACCGGCGTGGGGAAAACAGAACTCGCCAAAACCATTGCTGAAGTATATTTTGGACATGAAAGCAACATGGTGCGCCTTGACATGAGTGAATATCAGGATACGTCCGCCATACAGCGTATGCTTGGCCGGCCTGGCGAGCAGGGAACCGGTGTACTGACAGAAGCAATTCGCCAAAAACCATTTGCGTTGCTTTTGTTAGATGAACTTGAAAAAGCAAGTCCGGATATTTTGAATGTATTTTTGCAGGTGTTTGATGATGGACGATTAACCGACAGTGTGGGACGCACCGTTGACTTTACCAATGTTATTATTATTGCCACGTCAAACGCGGGGACCGCATATATTCAAAAAGAAGTGGCGCGCGGCACGAGTGTTGATAGTATTCGTGAACGTTTGTTGGAAACGGAATTAGCACAGTTTTATCGACCGGAATTTTTGAATCGTTTTGACGGAGTCATTGTATTTAAACCGCTTTTGCCGGAACAGATTGAGCGCATTGCAGATTTGATGTTAAAGAGCATTGTGAAAAAACTGGACGAGCGTGGCATTACACTTGAATTTACACAGGAAGTGTTACATGAGCTGGCCGTAAAGGGATATGACCAACAGTTTGGCGCGCGACCCATGCGACGCGTTATTCAGGATCACGTGGAAAATAAATTGGCGTCATTGCTTTTAGAAAACAAACTCAAACGCGGTGCACATATTGTATATGATGTGGGGGATACTGTGCGCGTGATTGAGGAATGAGCGGTTGGTGTATTCCACACAAATGTGCCTGCTCCGGCTTTTGTTCAGCGAAACCCGCTAGCAGTACACATTTGTGCGGAATATAGTTGGTTTTGGGCCCCTGGTTGACAGGAGGTCATGTTCGTGATATTCTGATATATTCGTTCTTTTACAACAAACCCGTTTCAAAATGTGCAGTTTTCCCGGAGGATCTGTCATGAATAGAACGATGGCGCTGGCGGCCGTGGTGTGTGTGGTGGGCTGTGGCGACGTGGAGGTGCGCGGTGGCAACAAGACCCCGCCCGCAGCAAGCGGCGGTGCACCCCGGCTGGTGTCGGATCCGGCCGAGCTCAGCTCGCGCAGCAGAATTCTGTACCGGCCCGGTGCTCCGCGTGCAAGCAAGGCGGATGAACTGCCCGGCATCGTGGGCATCCTGCCCACCATTGAGCCGGAACCCGAGCCCAGTCCGAGCCCCAGCCCCGAGCCCGAATGCCGCACCGACGATGATTGTGGCGTGGGCGGCGGGTGCGGGTGCGTTCAGGATGATCTCGGTGATCAGTACTGGGCGTGCACAGGTTTTACCGGCCACTGCGTGGCCAACAACTGCGTGCGTAATGGCCACGGCGAGCTGTGTCCGCACGGATGCGGTGACGACGACCGCGGTTGCTACGAGTGCACGGACAACACGCACTGTGATGACAACAACCCGTGCACGCAGGATTCCTGCGGAGTGCTCGGCGTGTGCTACCACGAGACGGAATTCTGGGATAAACTGCCCTGCAGCGGCGACGGTAGCACGTGTGAGGAAGGCGTGTGCACCGAGCCCATGTGCTCCCTGTTCGACGAATGCCACTTTGAGCACCGCATCTGCCGCAACGAGGTGTGCGATGGTGAGGAGTGTCAGACGCAAGAACGCATATTTGCGTGTGCGTGCTCCGCATGTCCGGCCGCGGAAGAGGATCATTGCGATTGGGGTCTGTGCGCATCGCAACCAACGCGCGTGGTGCCCGACGTGGTGAACTACGCGGATCTCGACGACGAGTATCTCACCACCCAGCGCATTCGACTCGTATCCGGCGTCTACGGCGCGCAGGTGACCGGCTTTGAGATCATCGTGGGCGAGGCGTGGAGAGCGCTGGACTACGATCGCGTCACGCTGACGCTCATCCAAGCCGGTACGGCGCAGGTGATCATCCCG
>DNQG01000004.1 GCA_003501255.1 Candidatus Magasanikiibacteriota bacterium | reverse complement strand
CTCTTGGCGTGGGGACCTATATTTACGGATGTGGTATACTATATATATGCACAAAGCGCACAAGCATTACTTGGCCGCGCATACCATTGTGACCGTATTTTTGTTGTTTTTAAGCAGCATGTTCTTTTTTTTGTATCGCGTTGAGGCCGTTGACGGGGCTGTCTGGGCAAATGCGTGGGCACGTGATGTAGATGCTTCGGCTTTAAGTGCTTCATTTATTGGCGAGACATCTTCCCAAGCCCTTGCTGGCAAGGGCCTCATTACCGTTATTGATGATGTCAATGGCGA
Source organism: Candidatus Magasanikiibacteriota bacterium (assembly GCA_003501255.1). Taxonomy (GTDB): domain Bacteria; phylum Patescibacteriota; class Patescibacteriia; order Magasanikbacterales; family UBA10197; genus UBA10197. The sequence continues at coordinate 7,320 of DNQG01000004.1, read as the reverse complement.
TAGTATTAAAGATATTTTGTTGGGCGCTCAAGGATATGACACGCCGGGAAATAATACAGGAAAGATTTATTTGATTTTTGGTTCTTCAAGCGGCTGGAGCATGAATACGTTTTTGTCTGACTCATCGGCTTATGGCGCTTCCTACACCGGGGAGGCATCAGACAACTATCTGGGCAATGCAGTTGGTGGTATTGGTGACATTAATGGTGACGGAAGAAACGATTTTGCCATGAGCGCTTTTTTTAATGATGAAGCCGGCGTTGATTACGGTCAGGTATATATTGCCTTTGGCAAAACAAGCGGCTGGCAGAAAGACCAGGTTGTATCCACAACGGTTGATGCATCGTTGTTGGGTGCGTATGGTACATCTGTGTTTGCGCGTGTGGTCGCAAAAGCCGGTGATGTCAACAATGATAATTTTGGTGATTTTCTTTTGTGTGACAATACGTCAGATGAAGTATTAAGTAATGCCGGTTGGTGCTTTGTGGTTTTTGGACAATCAAGCGGGTGGCAAATGGATATGCCCATAACCACCAGCACCATCACGACCGTGCGTTTTGACGGAGGAGAAGATGATGCGTTTTTGGGCCAAAGTGCGGCTGGTATTGGAGATGTGAACGGAGACGGCATTGATGATTTTGCTATTGGCGCAACGGGTTATAACGCGGGGGGCACTGATCGCGGAAGCGTTTTTATTTTTTTTGGAAGAAATAGCGTGGGTTGGTCTCCAACATCTACGGCATATAGCGCCGCTGATGCTTCATATGTTGGTGTAAGTAATTCTGAATTTATTGGTTTTGATATTGCGCCACTGGGAGATTTGAATGGGGATGGTATTGATGATTTTATGTTTTCATCCACGGATAACAGCGAAACCGGAGCGGGTGCGGGAAAAATATATATTGTGTACGGCAAAACGAGCGGTTGGGCTAAAGACGTAAGCGTTAATAGTGTTGNNCGGTGGTTTAACCGGGGAAGCAGCTGGTGATGCTTTGGGGTACTCTCTTGCTTCCGGTGATTTTAATAATGATGGCTTGTCTGACATTGTGGCGGGTGCGTATCAGAATGATGATGCGGATCCCAACGCCGGGCAAACGTATTTAGTTTTTGGTCGTAGAAGCGGTTTTACCACGAGTACCGGAATATCAAGTGTTGCGGCTGCGTCATTTTTTGGTGAGGCGGATAGCGACCAGCTTGGTGTTGGTATTGGCAGCGGCAATTTAAATAATGATGGCATTGATGATTTTATTTTCAGTGCTAATGGTAATGATGAAAATGGTACTACATCAGGGCAAGTGTATGTTGTTTTGAGTCCCGCGTCGCCAACCGTCACGGTTGGCTCAACCGCTGTTGCTGATGGCACCGGCCGCGTGTCGGTAACATCCACCATTGATGATGCCAATGACAAAGCCGTTTCATTGCGTGTTCACTTTAAGTCAGGGAGCACGTGTTTAAGCGGTACATCAACCTCAACGCTCATGAGCACGGTGAGTGCTACGTATAATGACACGGGCGGCGCACCCACGGTTTCAACCACGCTTGAATATCAGCTGGGTAGTGAGACCGGCAAAAAAATTATTACAACATCAGGCGCCAACACGGTCGCATTTACGTGGGACAGTCCTGCAGACGCTCCCAATGTTGACGGAACTTATTGTGGCGCCATTACGGCATATAATGCCAGCACCTATTCTGATCCAACCACCTTTACCGTAACGCTTGATAATGATTGGGATCATGATTGGATTAATGATATTGATGTGTCCGGTGTTGATGCATCATATACGGGCGCGGCGGCGACCGATAATTCCGGCGAGCGCGGTACGGTTATGATAGGGGATGTGAATAATGACGGTTATGGCGATGTTGCCATAAGCGCTCCCCTTAATGATGAAAATGGCGCTTCGGCCGGCAAACTCTATATCGTATTTGGTAAGGCAAGCGGTTGGACCATGGATAATGCGCTTTCTGATGCAACGACGGACGCATCATTTGTCGGTGAAGCCGCAGGGGACACTGTGGGCATAGATACCAAATCCGTTGGTGATGTCAATGGCGATGGTATTGATGATTTTGTAACGGGTGNNTAATGGGCAATGACACGTATGTGAGCGATGGTGGCAAAGTGTACGTTATATTTGGTAAAACCTCTGGTTGGACAAAGGGCGTAGCCGTTAATGTAAGTGCTAACGCTTCTTTTGTGGGTTGGGTGGCCAATGATAATTACAGTTTGGAAATGAATGGCGTCGGTGATGTTAATACTGACGGATATGACGACATGATGCTGTGTTCTTCCACGCACGATGATCCGGTGGGGGGCAACAACATTGGACAGTGTTATCTCATTTTGGGAAAAGCGTCCGATTGGAGCGCCAATCAAATTTTGGGTTCAACGAGCGCACTCAACATTAACTTTCTCGGTTCGGCGTCCGGTGATTTTTTTGGCAGCCGTGTTGGCGCGTTGGGTGACATTAATAATGATGGTTATCCCGATTTTGCCATGGGTGCCGAGACCAATGATGACGCAGGCACTGACCGTGGGCAGGTGTACATATTTTTTAGTAGCAGTACACTTCCGTGGAGTGGCACTTCAACAGCATATTCCGTAGCGGATGCGACCATTGTGGGAGCCGCGAATAGCGATTTTTTGGGCACTGACGTGCAGGGTGTTGGTGATGTTAATGGTGATGGCATCAGTGATATGGTCATTACTTCTGTGGGCGCTGATTGCGGGGCTCTTACGGATAGCGGCAAAGCATATGTTGTTTTTGGTCGCGCAGCAGGGTGGACAAAAAATACTTCCATTATCACTATTGCCAATGCTTCTTATTGCGGTGAGACCGCGAGCGCTTTTGTGCGTCGCGCTGGCAAAGCCGGGGATGTGAATGATGATGGGTATGGTGATTTTATGTTGACGAGTGCTGACGGTCAGCCACACAGCGCTGCCGGACAAGGATATGTTATTTTTGGGAAAGCAAGCGGTTGGTCAAGTAATGTTTCACTGTCTCAAGCCGACGCGTCGTTTTGGGGTGAGGCAGAAAGCGACTCCGCTTCACGGGAGTTTATCGGTAATGCGGATATTAACGGCGATGGTTCTCCTGATTTGTTGCTCGGCGCTTATTTAAATGATCAAGCATTTCTCGATGCAGGGCAAACGTATATTATGCTTTCTCCACCGCCCACGCCTACAAGCACTGTGGTTGCCACGGTTGACCAAAACCGGTTGCGCGTGTCATGGGATGAGAGCGGCGTCTCCGGCGCAACATCGTATTATGTTGAAAACACCACCAGCGGGCAGACATCCGGTTGGCAAACGTCAACATCGTGGACGCAAAGCAGTTTATTGTGTGGTAACGCATATAGTTATCGCGTCAAGGCGCGTAATGGTAATTCCGTAGAAGGTGCTTTTACCACGACTACGTTAAGTGGCACAACATCTATATGTACAGCCGGGCGTTCTGATGTGCCTGTTTTAAATGTGCCTTCTGTCCCGGAGAACACGCAAAAACCTCTGGTTGTGCCACAAAGTCAAAAATCAGGTGAACCAGAAACGCCTGTATATCAGCATGTTGTTTTGGCGCCCCTTCAGAATGATATTTTGACGACGTTACCACTAGAAGTGAGCGGCACGAGCGTACCCGGTTATCCGGTTCGTGTTACTATTGGCTCAACACAGTATGCAACGTGGGCTACAACAGATGGTACTTTTTCTGTTACCGTGCTAGACCAGTTGGCGCCGGGTGCGTATGAGGTGATTGTTTCCTTTTTAAAACTTGACGGGAGTGAAATTTTTCACGTGACGCGTGTGGTGGCGTATCAACCGGTATTGGAAACAATATCGTCCGTTCAAGAAGATGCACAACCAATACCGCAACCACTGCAAGGGTCTCAAGATGTGGCAATGGTGCCGGTGCCGTCATCACCAGGTACAACGTTGCGCACGCCATTGGTTTTTGTTTCCCCTACGGTGCAAGAAGTGAAAGATATTGTTGAGGATGCAGTGAAGACACGAGAAGAATTTTTAATGTTGGTAAAAAAGCGTACTTCGCAATTTTTTCGTGACCAATTTGATTCAGTGGAGGTACAAGGAGGAGAGCCAATTACCATATATGTGAAATCAAAGAAGAATTTACAGAGTGTTGTGGCGCGGCTGTATCGTCACACGGATGATGTCCAGAATAGCGCCCAGCAATTACTTGATACCTTTGTGTTTGAACGTGACCCGGCAACATTTATTTTTAGCAATGACATTGCGGTTCCAAGTCAATTGCGTGGAACTTTTGATCTTGAGTTAACATTGAATAGGGAGGGCGGTGACCGCACCATTATTACCAAGCAGCTTGTTGTAGCTCCGCCGGCGCGTGTGTTGGTTGCGGGGGGTGGAGTAGTGAGTCGTGCGCAAGTAACCGTGTATCGCCAGGAAGATGATAAGGTATTTAGGTCATGGGATGGATCCCTGTTTGGTCAGGAAACCCCCTTTATGATAGATGAACGTGGTGAGTATGTGCTTTCAGTGCCTGCCGGATATTATTATTTGACAATAAAGGCACAGGATGCCGAGCCCTTTACGAGCGGTATTGTAGTGCTTAAAGAGCCGGGTATTCTTCGTGCCGATGTTTCTCTCACGCCCCGTCAGCCAGGGGTACTTTCTCGTTTTGTTGGATGGTTTGTTAATTGGTTTGTTGAATAAAAATACCCCCGTCTTGGACAGGGGTATTTTTATTCATTATTTTTTTCGTGCAAGCGCTGGATTCTCAATGATCTTGTCAATGAGGCCGTATTTTTTTGCTTCTTCTGCAGTCATGAAATGATCACGGTCAGTATCTTTTTCAATGGTTGAAAGCGCTTTGCCTGTGTGCGCAGCCAATATTTTATTTAACCGGTCACGCATACGCAAAATACGTTCGGCCTGGATTTTGATATCAGACGCCTGGCCTTCAGCGCCGCCCATGACTTGGTGAATCATCACTTCAGCGTTGGGAAGAATGTAACGCTTGCCTTCTTTCCCGGCTGCCAAAAGCGTGGCGCCCATGGAGGCGGCAATGCCAATGCAAATGGTTGAAACGTCCGGTTTGATATATTGCATGGTGTCGTAAATAGCCATACCTGACGTTACGGATCCACCCGGGCTGTTGATGTAGAGTTTGATGTCGCTCTTGTTGTCTTGTGATTCCAAAAACAATAACTGCGCGATAATCACGTTGGCCACTTCATCATTAATAGGTGTGCCCAAAAAAACAATGCGGTCTTTAAGCAGGCGGCTGTAAATGTCATACGCGCGCTCGCCGCGGCTTGTTTTTTCAATGACAGTTGGGATGAGATATTGTGAGGTTGTTTCTTGTTTGTTCATAGTAAAGTTAGGCGGCTTTAGTTGTGTCTTCCCATTCTTTTTGCGCTGCCGCAGTCATTTTTTCTTTTATGCCTTTTACTAGTTTGCTTATCATGCTTTCCGTCAGATTCAGCTCTTTGCCAATATCTCTTAAATTTAGATCTTCTTTTATTGCCTTTTGCCATATGAATAATTCTCTCTTATCAAGAATCTGTTTAGCCAAGGTGTCCAACTTTTTTGACAAATCAGCATCCGCAAGCATTGTCTCTGCGTCTGTGGCAGTATCCGCAACGTTAAGAGGTCTGTCAGGGTCGTCTAGGGAAAGTATTTTTATACCAGGCATTTCTGGATTTTTTTCATTTTTTCTTTTCTTCCTGCGTTCTGCACGTGCATGGAGGTCATACGTCCGCAACCAATCAATAACACGGCGTTGTGCAAGCACATGCAACCATCCTTTTAGTTCACCACGTTGGGAGTCCCAATTTTTTAAGTTATTAACAATTGATATTTTAACGTACTGGGTAATGTCATCTACTGTATCTCTTTTTTTGTTGGCAGCAGATAGCTTGGTCATTATTGCTTTCTTGATGGTTTCGTGGAAACGTCTAAAGAATTCGTTCCATGCACGTCCACCTTCTTGGAGGCAGCGTTGTACAAGGGCTTCATCTTTTAATTGTTCTGCTGGTTCTTTTTTTTGTGCATCGCGTGTTGTGCGATGGGTAATCTCCCCCTCGTCATGAGGGTGTCCCCTGTGTAGTTCATCAAAAGTCATATGTGTTAATTTATGTGCATTAAAAGTATACCTTATTACACAAGTTGAATCAACTCATTGAGTTTTTTTACTTCTTCAGAGTCGCCTTCAATCATGATGTAGCCGTCTTTATGCTCTCTGATAAGCCCATCCACGGCAAAGCCGGCTGCTTTCCGATGTCCACCCCCGCCCAGCTGCATGGCAAGTCCGGCGCAGTCAAAGTCACCGGTCGTGCGCAAGCTGCCTTTTACTTTTCCGTCATGCGTTTCTTTCAAAAAAAGAACCACGTCCGCGTCTTTCATCATTTTGATAAAGTTTGAAACGCCTGCCAACTCATCTTCATCAATAGTGTAGTGTTCCGCATCACTTTTTTTAACATACGTTACGGCAAGTTTGTGTTTGGGGTTGTGGTACAGGCGTTCAAAAATGACGCTCCAAAACTTGAGGCCCGCAATAGTTTTATCTTTCAGCAGTTCTTCTTTAATGAGATTAATGTTCCCGCCGCGGCGCATAAGGTCGCTCGCGACCTGTAGTGTTGAAGCGCGTGTAGCCGCATTGGTAAAGTTTTCCGTGTCAGAAATGAGACCAGTCAAAATGCAGGTTGAAAGATGATGGTCAATGGTGATATGATTGTATTTGAGGTAGTTATAGAGTACCATGGTGGTTGAAGAGGCGTCCGTATCAACCAAACGCATATCGCCCCAGTGCTCGCGTGAGAAGTGGTGGTCAAAATTGATGACCAGCACGTTTTTGGTTACAGCTTCAAGCGCCGGTGTTGAAATGGCACGCTTTAAGTCACCGGCATCAAAAGTGCAGACCGTATCAAACTCCTTGCCTTCCAAAACAGCGGGGTCAGTTTGAATATTTTTAAGGTTGGGTAAAAAATCAACGCTGGTCTTAAATGAGGTTCCGCAAAATGCCGTATATGGTTTGCCGATGCGGTCAAGGTAATACATGAAAGTGCACACAGAAGAAAGTGCATCAGGATCCGGGTTTTGGTGGGGTAATAGCAAAATACCCTTGGCTTTAGTCAAGAGATAATTATGAATAGGTTTTGCCATTTGCGTATAGGGCATAAAAGGTGAATCGTCTAGTATAAACGGGTATAAGTATGTTGTCAAGTGGACGGATCACATATGACTCAAAAATCATATAAACAATGCAAAAATCATTTGAAATTACCCAGGAAGATAGAGCGTTTTATAGTGAATAGGTCTTTTATTATCTAGCGAAGCGAGTG
>DNQG01000038.1 GCA_003501255.1 Candidatus Magasanikiibacteriota bacterium | reverse complement strand
CCTGCGATGGCAGCGGCGGCTGCGTGGACAACCACGCGGTTGACGGCTTGCCCTGCGACGACGGCGCTTCCTGCACCCTGGCCGACGACTGTCAGATCGGCCTTTGCGGCGGCACGCCCGACCCGGCGCCCTGCCAGAACCCCTGGTTCTGCGACGGGCCCGAGGTCTGCGAGCCGGACAACGCCAACGCCGACCCGAACACGGGCTGCGCGCCGGGTACTCCGCCCAACTGCGCCGACCCGGTGGATTGCACTACGGACTTCTGCGACGAGTCGCAGGACCGGTGCCGCCGCATCGCGGACGACAGCGCCTGCGAGAACGACGGCCTGTACTGCAACGGCGAGCCCAAGTGCGACCTGGTGACCGGCTGCAGCAACGTCAACGTGCCCAGCTGCATCAACGGCGTCTGCGACGAAGACCTAAACGCCTGCGTCGGTGCCGGCGACGGCAACAGCGACTGCCGCGTCAACAACAACTGCGGGCCCAACACGGTCTGCAACGCCGAGACCGGCCAGTGCGACGGCGTCGCTTCGGGCGACTGCCGCGCGGCCAACAACTGCGCTCCGGGCACCACGTGCAACGCGAATACCGGCGCCTGCGACCCCAATCCGCCTTCTTGCACCGCCGCGGTCAACCCCGTGGTGTGCGTGGGCGGCACGGTCTGCAACGTCAACACCGGTGCCTGCGATCCGGCCATCACCTGCGGCGAGGGCACCGTGCTCGTGAACGGGGAGTGCGTGGACGAAGGCACTTCCTGCGTGGAGAACGAAGCCATCTGCCCGGCCGGCACCACCTGCAACGCGGGCACGGGCCTGTGCGCGCAGAAGGGCTTCACATGCAACCGCGACGTCAACGGCGTGCTCATCCGTGGCGAGGGCGGTCTCATCCTTTGCTGGCAGGACAGCAAGGGCTTCAACTGCTACGACACGGACATGGACGCCGGCCCGAACAACTACGTTCGCTGCGTCGGCCTCGTGGTCGTGCCCGGCGGCGAGTGGTCCACCATCCTGGATGCCGACGACGCGGACCCCATGGTCTTTCCGGGTGCGCAGGAGACCTGCGATGGCAAGGACAACGACCAGGACGGCCTGGGCGATGTCGCCGAAGGCCTCACCTGCGACGAGGTCTGCGACGGCCGTGACAACAACGGCGATGGCAAGCTGGATAACGGCGTGCCGTCCAACGTGGGCGGTCAGGATCTCTGCCGCCCCTCCGGCGTGCAGGCCTGTGGCCAGTGGGCAATCCCGGCGGCCGGCTCTCCGGACGAGTGGCCGGTGCTGTTCTTCACCACGCTCGCTGCGGCGGTGGCGGATGGCTGCGCCAGCAACGCTCCCTACCCGGTGTCGCTTAGCTGCAACGCGGGTGACTACGTGCTGCGTGGCGACGACGCCAACCGCGAGGCCACCACTGGCATCGCGGCGGCGAACTTCGACGCAGAGCGCGCCTACCGGTGCCAGCCTACGCAGTTCCCGCACACCTGCACCCCGCTCGACGCGGTGGCGAACGAGGGTGGCTGGTTCTGCTACGAGTGACGGGTCCCTCCGCTAGCTCTCGGCCACAAGCCGCGGAGCTGACGGGGAGTGTCCCGTTCACTCTTCCCAGCGCCGGCCGTTGCCTCCGGAACCGCTGCTTGCCCTTGAGCAGTGGAGGTCGTTCCCAGTCCCGCATGGATAATCCCCTTCTGCCGCGTGTTTCTCATCGCGGTCCTCCCGTGTGACCCACGGCAGGAGGGGCTCCATGCGGGGCTAAAATTTACTGGAAACATCTCGGACGTTCTTTCGCGACTCTTTGTGAGTTGCACTAGGAGATGTAGCGCGGCATTGATTCCCTCGGGGGAATTGATGTCGCGCTGTTTTTTTGCTCTAAATACGTTAAATATGCTATACTCTTTACAGGTAAAAGTTGTGAAAATGTTCGGTATGCTCATTCAAGACGCGGCTCGACTTGCTGGAAAATATGTATTATTTACTTTTTGCTCTTGCAATCGCAGGGATACAATTTTCCGAGCCGCGAGGAGGAAAATTCGTATCCCGAGATTGCCTCTAAAAAAGTAAATAATACATATTTAAAACGCCGCTCGAGCGTCTTTCATGAGCATACCGAACATTGGTAATTATTGTCTGTATAAGGCCCTATGCGCCTTTTGACATTTCAGGACCTCAAAAAACGCAATGATCTTCAATTAACGCTTTTAGCCGTGCTCGCCACCACGGTTTATTTGATTATCTGGAGCATTGTTCAACATCCCATTACGCCCTTATATTTATTGCTGCTTATGGTGCTTTTTGTCGCCATTATTCAGTACCCTAAAATAGGGGTGTATCTCATGATTTTTGGTTCGTTTGTATTTATTAACGCCTTTTCATTGCACCCGCTGTATTTGGGCGGTGTTGAAATTAAATTGTATCTGGTGGATTTTATTATTGGTTTTACCGTACTCTCCATTGTTTGGCGGTTGCTTAACAAACGTTTCACCCTTAAAGAACATCTGCCGCGTTGGACTCCTGTTGAGACCGTAGTGTCCTTTTTTGTCGCACTTGTGTTAATTACCTTTGTGCGCAGTTTATTTTTACCTGCCAGTATATTTGATCTCAATTTCAGCACGCTCAAAAATTATGGCTTGTATGCGGTTGTATATATTTTGGTGATGCTGTTGTTTAAAGAAAAACACAAACGTGAGGAACTTATGAGTGTTGTTTTTTATTCGGGTATAGTTGTTTTGGGTATTGCGATTGCGGGCATTATCCGCGGTGAAGGATTTTGGGCCGCTTTGACGCCGCTTTCAACCTTTGGCAGCCGTTTTGTCGCTATGGGGCACACTTTTTTTACCGTCATTTTTTCTTTGTTATTAAGTGGTTTGTGGTTTGTGCGCAAGCGTATTACCATGCGATCGTGGGTTTTACTGTCCCTTTTTCTTGTGTGCATAGTTGTATTTTTTGTTGGCCTGGTACGCCATCTCTGGGTTGCGGTTGCCGCGCTTGGTGTTATTTGGTTTATATATTTGCAAAGGCCGGTGTTTAAAGATATACTAAAATTGATGTTCGGCGCGTGTGGCATATTACTCGTGTCCGGTTTTTTTGTGTACACGTTTTTTGTATCCTATGGCCTTGAGACGCGGGGGTTTGATCGTGTACAGTATGCGCTTGAAGAGCGTTTTGATGTTTCAAAATGGTTTCAAAGCGGCACGGATACAAGTGTTGGATACCGGTATGCGTTGTGGTCTACCGCATACTCAATGTTTTTTAAACAGCCCGTGTTTGGTATTGGTTTTGGCCGATGGCTGCCGGCCAATGACGCCGGGTATTTGTTTGAAGCGCCTGTGCGCCAGGTGCATAATTTTTATATTGCCGTGGCGCTCCAAATGGGGTTTGTGGGTGCCGTAGTCGTTGCTTTGTGGCTTGTGCTTTTGGCCAAATCGGCGTTACGCGACAGGGCCAAAGAGTTTAATCTCATCCGTTTTTGGTCGGAAAGTTCCATGATTTTGTTTTTGTTGTCATCATTTTTTGCCACGTATTGGGAGCTTAATGTATATATTGTTGTGTGGTGGATATTTTTGGCTTTGTGGCGACTTGAGGGCGGGGGAGAGCGCGTATGAACATATTGCAAATCAACAAATTTTTTTATCTTCGCGGCGGCGCCGAGCGCCACTATTTTGATGTCATTGACCTGCTTGAAGAAAAAGGACATACAGTTATTCATTTCTCCATGCAGGACTCCCGTAACAGACCGTCGCCCTATAGTACATATTTTGTTTCGCATCTTGAATTGGGTGATATACAAAAAACGCCGCTTACCGTAGCCGGGCGCATTCTCTATTCTCGTGAAGCGGCGCGGAAATTATCCGCGCTTATTGATAAAACCAAGCCGGATGTTGCGCATGTTCATTTGGCTTATTACCATTTGTCCCATGCTGTTTTGCGGGTTTTACATAACAAAAAGATACCTATTGTATACACCATACATGATTGGAAATTGATCTGTCCTCATTATATTTTATACCCAGAAGGCGCGTGTGGTGAAAAAAGTTATGCCGGCTCTGTATTCAATGCCATCCGTTATCGCTGTTTTAAAAACAGTTTTTTGGCCAGTACACTTGCGGTTGCCGAGTATCTATTGAGTAAGCGATGGTACCGCTACATTGATGCGCTTATTGCACCCTCGCAATTTGTTAAAGATAAATTTGAGTCGCTTGGTTGGCATGGTGCTCCCATTACCGTGGTTCCTCATTTTGTTGAGATACCTAATTGTGCAAGAGCAGCACGATTATTTAAAACTGACGATACTGTGTTGTTTGCCGGACGTTTGGCGCCGGAAAAAGGGTTGCGATTTTTGTTATCCGCATGGGCAAAACAAAATATTCCGTACAGACTGCGCATTGCAGGCTCAGGGCCACTTGAAATTGAATTGAAGGAGTTTGTTAGGAAGCACGGACTCAAAGACCGCGTGGAATTTTTAGGATTTCTTGGTAAACAAGAATTGATCAAAGTCATGGTGCAAGCAGGGCTGTTGGTGATTCCATCTGAATTTTATGAAGCATTTGCGTACAGCGTTATTGAATCATCGGCCGCAGGATTGCCGGTGCTGTCCAGTAATATTGGTCCCACACCGGAGTATCTCAAAAAATCAGGTGGCGGGTGGGTGTATCCGCTGGGTGATCAAAAGGGCTTTTCCCGGCAGATTAACACTATAATGGGGGATGTTGAAGGCCGTAAAAAAGCAGCTCAAAAAGGCGCTGAATTTGTTAAACAATCGTTTAGTAAAGCCAAATTTTACGACCGGTTGATGAAGGTTTATGGGCGTGTATCCAAGCAAACATACTACAGTTCGGAACGTCCTCACGTCGCTAAGCCCTCCGCCTAAGGCGGAGGGCTATGCTTTGGCTGCGGCATGTTCCTCACTATAGTATGTTTGCTTGGATAGGTGTCTATGGGAAATCAGCAAAAAAATAAATTGTTTTTGCGCTATGTACAATACACCCGATATGGAATTGGATTTTTGATGTTGGTCATTGTGGTTGCGGGTTTGCACACCATAAGCCAAATCAGTTTTGCCAAAACGATTGCAGCAAAACAGACGGCCCCGCGGTTGTCAAACTATTATCTGAGCTGGACCCTAAACGAAGCAGTAATCAAAGAGCTTGCCAAGTGGGATATGGTGGTTATTGATATAGAGAATCAAGCGCACAATCCGGAAATGATCAAAGCATTGCGTCGTTTAAATCCCGATATTCTTATTCTGGCGTATCTTCCTGCCCAGGAAGTGTATCGTTCACTGCGCCAGTTTCAGGGAGCGGCGCAAGTGCGTTCAAAATTGTACGCGGGCATTCAGGATGAGTGGTGGCTCAAAACCGTGACCGGCAGTCATGCTGTTTTTTGGCCGCGTACGTGGCTACTGAATGTATCGTTTGACGCACCACGTGCAAACGGACAGCGTTGGATTGATTATTTGTCATCATTTGTAGTGAATGATATTTTATCAACGGATTTGTGGGATGGCGTTTTTTATGATAATACCTGGGACAATATTATGTTTATTGATTATAATATTGATCGCAATCGTGATGGGCAGATGGATGGCTGGGATGACACCAACGCGGCATGGAAGAAAGGTATGTCAGAGCTTTTTACGTTGACGCGGCAAAAATACGGCAAAGATGTTATTTTGTTTGGCAATGGTGATATTTTTCTGGAATTAAATGGTGTGCTCTTAGAAGGTTTTCCAAGAGCCGGGTGGTCAGAAACCATGCGTAAATATCAACGTTCCATTGATGAAAGTTTTTCTCCTTCAATTGGTTTATTAAATGCAAATACACACAACACCGGCAACCGTGATGATTACCAACTGGTGCGTTTTACGTATGGAAGCAGTTTGCTTTCCGACGGTTATTATTCTTTTGATTATGGTGATTGGAGCCATGAGCAGACCTGGTGGTATGACGAGTATGACGTTGCTTTGGGAAAACCGCTAAAAGCAGCGATGCTTGTTGGCGATGAGAAAAACAGCACGCCTTTCAGGTCCGGTGTGTGGCGCCGTGACTATGAGGGCGGTGTTGTGGTGGTTAATGAGACCACTAGCAAACAAGATGTTGGTTTGGGCGGTGAATTTGAACACATTAAGGGGAAACAAGACACTGCAGCCAACAGTGGTTTAATAGTGGACCGTGTTACGCTCGCGCCCCAAGATGCGCGCATATTGCTGCGTCCGGTTACGGAATTACGCGGACGGTTATTTCAAAACGGTTCATTTGTGCGCGTGCTTGACGCAAACGGCCAACCGGCGCGAAATGGTTTCTTTAGTTTTGAAAAAAAATTTGATGGTGGAACGCCATTATTGGTTACTGATTTTGATAATGGCAGCATTGATGAAATTGTGGGTATTTTTGGCCCTGAAGTACGCGTGTACACGCGCGGTTATTGGAATATTCGTTCTTCGTTTTATCCGTACGGTGAACAGTACAAAGGAGAATTTGACCTTGCAGTTGGTGATCTGGATGGTGACGGATATAACGAAATCGTTACAGTCAACCTTTCAGGGCGGCCTGAAGTGCGGGTGTTTTCCATAGCCGGAGAAACAGTGTTAAAAGGTGTTTTTCCTTTTGGTGTTGCGACAGGTGGAGCGCATATAGCGCTTGGTAATATTGACGGCAAGCTGGGAGATGAAATGGTGGTGGCAGAGCGTGGCAAGGGTTCTCGCGTTCAACTTTTAACCGGAAAAGGTGAGCGCATAAACGGTTTTTTACGGCCTTTTGGCGCGGAGTACAAAGGCGGGTTTGACGTTGCATTGGGGGATGTGAGCGGCGATAGCCGTACGGAATTGATTGTTGCCCCGCTTGATCAAAAAAAGCGTATGGTTCAGCTTTATGACAGCAAACAATTGGTTTTTATTTCATCGTTTGAATTGCCAGATGGCGTGCGCGGGCAGCGCTCACTTGACGCTGTTGACATTGACGGCGACGGCCGTGCCGAGATTGTGGTGTTTGGGCAATAAGTTTTGGGCAATAAAAACAAAACCGGTGGACTCGCGGGACAGAATTTTTTCGGGTCCGGATTCGGAGTACCTCATAGGACCCTCAAAAATTGTCCCGCTGCGTTCCCGGCTTTTGTTTTTATTGCCCTAGAAGTTTATTTAGCCAACCTAAACGCNNCCTAGAAGTTTATTTCGCCAACCGGAACGCAGCGGCCACGGCGCGGCGTTTTTTGCCCGGTTTTACGGCCACGAGCTTTTCGTAGAGGTGGAGCGTATCTGAAGTGATAGTATCCCAGTTAAACAGATTGTTCACATATACCTGTCCGATTTTAGCGCGGCGTTCAAGTGTTATGCGGGGTGTGGCAAGGAGTTTTTTTAATTGGCGGGCCAAATCAGCGCTATTGCCGCTTTTAAAGTACCATCCGTAATCTGAAAGCGCCTCGCGGTTTTCATCAATATCAGAAGCCAAAAGAGGCCGACCATAGTTCATGGCTTCAAGCAGTGAAATGGAAAGACCTTCCAATTCACTGGGCTGCACCACGAGCGCCGCGTGTTCATACAGGGCGTGCAGTGCGGCACCGCTTTGGAATCCGGTAAAAATTATGCGTTTATCGCCGTGCGTTAATTCATGCAGGCGTTTGACATATAAGTCGGTAAAATGCCCGCCGCCGACAATCACCAATTTTTTTTTGGTGTTAAGCCCGGTAAAGGCAGTAATGAGATGATGAATGCCTTTGTGCGGGATAAGCCGTGTTACTACAGCTACATAATTGTTATGGGTCAAACCAAACTGGTTCTGAATAATCTGTTCGCTGTTTGTTATGGGTTTAACAGGGTTAATACCATTGGGAATATATATTGCTGTACAGTCGTATACCGCTAATGCGTACGCTGCAATGGTTTTTGAAACCGCAATGATTTTATGGGCAAAACGGCAGGTGCTCCATTCGCCCAAGCGCAACATAATGCGGGCAAAACCGCCCCATTTTTTATGTTTGCGGTCAATACAGTGAAACGTGGTAATCACTACGGTGTGCGGAGAAAAAATACGTGGAATCCAGGAAAGCAATGAAGGACCAACCCCATGAAAGTGGATAATATCGTGATGGGTTATCAGCGCATGAATAGTGCTTGTCAACGTGTGTGTGATGGTATCAAAATGTTTGGTATGCAATGTCGGCGTTGTTACAACGCGTATGCCTTGGAAGGTTTTTTTTTGGTAATCAGAAAACCACCGACGATTATAGACGGTAACTTCAATGCCACGTTTTGCCAGGCGCGTGGAAAGTTCTTCAACATGGCGTTCCACGCCTCCGTATGCCGCGGGCAATCCTTTTTGACCTATCATGGCTACACGCATAGTATATCATTACGCAAGACAATTGAGTATAGCACCATTTCATTTGTGTGTCAAGGCACTACTGCACCATCAAACATCTGTGCTTTTTGATCAGTTGGCAGGTCGGACGTAAGCGGTTGGCGCTCTTGTGTGTCTTGATTGTCAACGGTAAGGCGGCTGCCGTTTATAATAACGATGGATTTTCCCATGTGCACTGGCTGTGGGGTTACTCCCAGTTCAAAGAAAATATCAATATCATCGCCCGGATTGAGCACGTCCGCGCGCCATTCCATGGCATGTTCTTGTGAAAGATATGCTGCGGGTTTGCCTTCGGTAACACTGCCGTTTTCGGTTGCGCGTACATAGCTTGGAAGCGTGGCTTTGACAACCGCATTGCGGAATATTTTTGAACCACCTCTCACGTTCCAGTGCACCCAGTATTTTGTTTCACTTCCCACGGCTGGAGGTAACGGGCCGCGCCCGAGCTGGTCCCCAAACATATTAAAATAGCGCGCTTCATCGCTGACAGTGGGGAATGCCAAGAGCGCATAAGAAGATGATGCGCTTTTCAGCATTCCGGACAAGGGCGTGCCATTGTATTCAAGTGTGTAGTACAGTGTTGGTTCAAGAGTGATATTTTGTACCGTGTCTGTTTTTGGTATGGTTATGGTGCCTGCGGTTGTTGATTTTCGCGAGCGTTCAAGCACCTCTTTTTTGTGCCATGCAATTGTTTTATTTTGTAAATCAAGTTGCGACCCGCTTGAAAGGCGGATATTTTCCGATGCCGCAAGTTCAAACGTCCACTCAAGCAGCCGCCACTGGCCGTTGTTTTCCACAAATAAATCAAAGGGCAGCGGTGTACCCAATTCAGGTGGGTTTTGCCATGTTTCTTGCATACCAAAGCGTAGTTCCGGGCTCACCACGTGTACGGAGTTTTGCGTTTGTGTCAACATAGGAACAACGCCAGTAGGCAGGGTAATCAAAGGTTCAAGATGGGGAGTGATGTCATCTGTTTTATCAACTGTGGTTATTGCGGTAAAGGTAAATGATGCATCCGGCTGCCACTCATCAATGTGCCATGTATTCTCAACCAAAGCAGGCGATGCCTCGGTGGTGTGCGCAAAGGGTGGAGGAATTTTTACGTTGTTGAGCGTCAATCCGGACGTATTCTTGAGCGTGCTGGTTATTGTCAATGTACTGCCTTCCAGCACGGCTTGCGGGGCAATGGTTGAAAGAGTAAAAATACTGTTGTGCGCCGTAAGAGTTTTAATGGATGCTTTCCGTTCATTTTTTTCACGTCCTTTTTGATTGTAGGTTAATTCTGCGATAAGATTTTCCGTTTTGTCCGGGCTCATAAGTACAAGCGCCTCAAGTAAAACGTTTTTTTTGGTTTTTGGGGCAACCGTGTCTAAGGTAAATGACTGTTTGTTTTGATTCCAGCGTTCAGATGGTTCTCCTTTTTGAATAAGGAAACCATTGGGTGATTTTATGTTTAAAACAGCGTTTTCAAGTTCCGCATCGCTGGTATTTTCAATGGTTATTGTGGCAAAGGCAGGCGCTCCGTTTTTTTGGTCAGTTTCACCTATGGCAATACTAAGCTCTATAAATTTAGTAACTGTTGGTTCATAGAGCATAAAAAAAACGCCTGTACCAAGCGCAATGAGCGCAACACCAAGCAGGGCGAGGTCGGCGATAAAAAGTTTTTTGGCGTTTGCGTGGCGTTCTTTGTAGCCCTCTTGGAAGATTGATTTCCAAAACGATTGTTGTTTTCCTCTGCGCAAAACACAGCCGAGCGTACTGAAATGTCCTTTTGATTTTTGCTCGCACGCAATCAAGGCCTTCATGAGCGCCGGGTCAACTGTGTGTGCTTGTTTTTTGATGTTCAAGAGGGGCATAACATTATACCCCTAGTATACCATTAAACGGACGGGTTGTCGCTTGTATTTTCTGTAGGACTTACGCGTTTGGCGCATAACTTTGTCAGAAGCTGCGTTTTGTGCTCGCCGTAGCGCTGCTACGCCTCGCACAAATCCTCGCTTCTTTCGCGTTTTGCACTCAAACGCGTAAGTCCTCTTCTGTTTTGCTTTGTGGAGAAGGGGGAGTATTTTTTGGGTTAGGGCTGTANNAGCTTGTTGCGAATGCGCCATTTCTCAACAAATTGACCTAAGCCACGGGTTGCGAGTTTGTTGCGTACCGTGGTTTTTTCCTGTGACCATTTTATTAAACTTTCAAAATTGAGTTTATAGCGGCCGCCCACGATAATATATGTTACTTCTTGTTCTTTAATGGCACGACGTACTGTTTGGGCACTGACACCAAAAAGTCGAGCTGCTTCACTGATGGAAAGCCGTATGGGTTCTGATTTTTGGTTTTTTGTGTCTTCCGGCATATTTTTGTATACACAACTGTATACAAACGTACTATATCATGGCTCAAAAGACGTGTCAATCTTCATGGTTTGGCAAAGCGTCAATATCAAAATTTGTATACGCTTGTGTATACAAAACGGCAAATAACGATAAAAATAAACCGATGGACTCGCGGGACAGAATTTTTTTTGGTCCGGATTCGCCTGCCGATTCGGCGGGCTCTACTCACTTTTTTCACTATTGTTTTTGAACTCATAGCGAGTTTCGCTGAAATATAGATTACTATAGTAGCTCCNNTTCTTAAAAAATGAGCGCAGTGAGTCTTTTTCCGGGAAACTCGTTATGAGTTCAAAAACACCCCCCCCCATTGCCTTTCTCCCTATAATACTGTATACTAATCCCATTGCGTTTTGTGGCCTAAAGGGTCTGTCGCCAAATGCCATTTTGGCGACAGACCCTAACTAAAGCCACAAGTGTAACAAAAATGCCTATCTTTCGTCTTACTATATGAAGGAGAAACTACACGAGAAGTTTCTTCTTTATCGGTTGCAAACAAAGAAAGATCCTGAAGCATACGGAGCGCTCTATGATGTGTATGTCGCTCGTATTTATCGTTTCATTTTTTTTAAGGTAAAGACCAAAGAAGAGGCGGAAGACCTAACATCAGAGGTCTTTCTCAAGGCATGGCATTATATAACCGAGCATGCCGAGGTTTACAACTTTAGTGCGCTTTTATACCGCATTGCTCGCAACTTGATCATTGATCATTATCGCACAGAAAAAAAACGCGCTGATGATGTGGCGCTGCTTGGCGATGACGAGCTTGAGGATACCGGCAACCGCGGTGTGCAGCAACAAATACCCATGGCTGAAATGAATGAACTTGCCGGGGAACATATAGAAATTTATTTGCGCAAACTGAAGGATGATTATCGTGAAGTCATAACCATGAGATATATAGATGAGTTGCCCATGGGTGATATCGCAACCATTTTAGACAAAAGCGAGGTTAATGTGCGCGTAACACTCCATAGAGCCCTGAAGGCGCTGCGCCGGCTCATGGAACAAAAAATTTAACATGTCCATCAGCAAAAAACAACTTAAAATGCAATTGCATGGGTTGCAAGAGGAACGCGCTGTGATCAATCCTGATAAAAAATGGTTGGAAACAAACCGTACTTTTTTGATGTCTGAAATTACCCGTGCGCGCTATAACGAACCGGCAAAGGCATTTTCTGTGAGTTATATTTGGGATGGTTTGAGTGTTGTGTTGCCGCCAAAGTTTGTGCATTCATTTATGCGTCCGGTGTTGGTTGCGGTCTTGGTGTTCATGGTGGCCTCAGGCGGATGGATCACCACGGTAAGCGCTTCAAACAGCAGCTTGCCTGGGCAACGGTTGCATGTTATCAAGACCTCTCTTGAGAGCGCTCAAATTGCGGTTGCACATTTGAGTGGCAGTTCTGAAACCGTTGCCAAGCTAGAGGCCGAACGTGCGGTCAAACGTATTGAAGAAGCGCGCACGTTAGCGCGTACGCCCGCATATAACCCTGCACAGAAAAAAGAGCAGAAAGTAAATGTACAACGAGCTGTTGTTGATGCGCAAAAGAGCATGAATAATCTTAATAAAGAGCTGGTAAAAGCAGAGGCCCAAAAACCGGCGGCGGCGGCTTCTTTGGTGGCAGTAACAACGCCGGCCGTTGAACATGTGGAGGACGCCCTTGAAAAAGCAAAAAGTGATATTAAAGAGGTGGTGCTTGCCGTAGCCATACCGGCAGAGGGGGATGGCACTGATGATGATAGTGTTGAAAATGATTTTGTTGGCGTTGTTGCCGCTCTTGAACGCGATGTCATTGCGGTACAAACCAAGAATGCCGACTTGATGGTAAAAAAATATACCGAGGACCAACAAATGGTTTCTGCTGAAGCAGTCAAACAGCATTTGGATGATCAAATTGAAAAAATTGAAAATAAAATTGATGGTTCTTCATTGCTCGTAACCAAAAAAGTTGAGCAGGTCAAAAAAGCAACAAAAGGTGATGCTGCGGAAACAGTTGAGAAAATAGTTAAGAAAACTGCGGTCGCCACAGAGAGTATTCATGAAACGTCTGTCATGGCTAAGGAAACATTAACAGAGGCCCAGGCATTTATTAAGCAAGATGATTTTGGGGCGGCTGCGCAAAAAGTGGCAGAAGCGCGTGAGCTTGCCAGTACTGCTGCGCAGACTGCGAGCGATGTTGCTGTTGTTGCAAAGACGGTTGAGAATGAGAATGAATTGGATGCAGCCGTTCCCGTTCCTGTTGTAACGCCACTGCCTGCTGTTCAAACTGCTGTTCAAACACCGCAACAGGAAACAACCCCTGCGCCTGTTTCTGAATCTGCTGGTTTGTAACTATGGTGGGCCGTTTTCATAACTGGTCTTTTACGACAAGTTATGAATTGACTCATTAATCACGAGTCCCCAGACCCTTTTGAGTCAAGAAGAGATTCCCGTGGCTCTCATTACTGGGAGTCACACACCTCTTCTTGAAAGGGGTTTTGGGGACACTCTCTTCGTTTTAAATCGCGAAGAGATCAAAATAAAGGACGTATGCACAAAGGTCGAGTTCGTACAAACGGACGTGTACGCTCCGGTAACTAATGTTTTCCGGGCTCATCCCTCTTGAAATTATTTTCAATGAGCGCGAAAATCCGGAAAAGAATTCATAATACTTATGTCGAACGTTTTACGTGTGACGAAGCAGACGTTCACCATCGCCGTAGCAGCGGCTACCATCCTCTGGTCAATTGGGGCCAGCGTTTTGGTTGCTCCGCTCATTGCACAGGCGGCCGTTACTCCTCTTGCAGACGTCCCGGATGGGAGTTTGATCAAGGGCGCAACGCACCCTGCAGTGTACTACTATGATGGTGCAGAACGCTTTGTTTTCCCAAACCAGCAGACCTTTAAAACATGGTATGCTGATTTCTCTTCAGTCAAGGCTATTTCTATGGCTGATCTCGGCACCATCCCCCTGGGTGACAACGTTGTGTATCGCCCGGGTACGCGCTTGGTAAAAATTGATACAATGCCAAACGTGTATGCGGTTGGTGACAATGGCGCGCTTCATTGGGTTCCCGATGAAGCAACCGCAAAGCGCTTGTATGGTAATAGCTGGGCACAGCGCGTTGATGACGTGCCTGATGCCTTCTTTACCAATTACAGCGCAGATCCGGATAATGATCTCTCCAGCGATTCGCTTCACCCAGAGGGCTCACTCCTGAAGAACGGTGGTAAAAACTACCTCGTTGATGGCGGTGAACTCAGTTTGGTTCCTGAAGCAGCATTTGCTGCGAATCGTTTCCGTGATGCGTATGCCATTGCGGTAAGTGATACCGTTATTGCTGATTTTGCTATGGGTGATAATGTTGGTTCATCTGATTTTGCTTCACCTGCGCAAGACGGCAGCGCTCCGGCTGACACGGGCAGCGGTACGGGAACTGGTACTGGTACTGGAACTGGAACTGGAACTGACACCGGCTCTGCTTCAACCCCAGCAGGTAGCG
>DNQG01000013.1 GCA_003501255.1 Candidatus Magasanikiibacteriota bacterium | reverse complement strand
GCGCAGGGTATTAGGTAATGAGAGCACAGGAAGCATTCCCACCACCGTGGCAAGACCACGGGGTATTTTATCGTCGCTTGCTCGGAAGAGCAAACAAGTTTGCTCTTCACTCGCTTCGCTAGATAATAAACAGAGAGTCGTTTTATATTATTCCACGTGAAAATTATCGCTTCGTAATAAATAAGAGATACTCCTTATTCGCGCCCTTTATACCAGTTATGGGCGACTCAATAATTCCACTTATCACCAGTTTATCCCCAAGTTTTTTTTCTAAATCGTCTTTTACCCTGTTGATAACCTGTGGAAGAAAATTTACATCAACTTTTCCCTTGATTAACTCATTTTTTGAGGCCTCATAATGGGGTTTTAATAGGGAAAGTATCACGCCACCGGGCTTTAAAAGCTCAAGTGCCTTGGGGATAATATATTCCTGACGTGTCCAACTGGCATCAATACTCACTAGATCTACCTTTTCCGGTAATTCCACGTGGAGCGCATTAGTGCGTTCCATAACTACCACTTGTGGGTCATTACGTAATTTCCAATCCAAAACGCCATATCCGGTTTCAACCGCGTAGACCTTTGTAGCGCCATTCTCCAGTAAACATTCAACAAAACCGCCAGTACTTGAACCTAGATCGGCACAAACTTTGCCATTAATTTCCACGTGGAATTCTTTAATAGCATGCTCTAATTTGTAATATCCACGTGAAACTTTTTTGCTCATATTCGTATATATACGTTTGTATACACAAGTGTATACAAATTATCTTATGAATTTCGTCTATAATGCCAATATGGCGTTATATGCGAACTTTTTCTACAAAATTTTTGTATACACTTTTGTATACAAATTTAAAATTATATACCAATCCGGGATAGAACTCACAGCGAGTTTCGTTAAAAAAAGCCGGAGTTGGTGTTCATTTTTTGAGAGACCAGCAGTAGGACGAACATCAAGGCAAGTTAGGTAGTGGTTCTCAAAAAATGAACACCAATGAGGCTTTCTCCGGGAAACTCACTGCGAGTTCTATCCCGGGATTCCTTCCCACGCAATATCAAACAACAATTGCATGAGCCCGGCCGCCTCTTTGCTTTCTACAGCAACCCCAACAAATTCTTTGCCATAATTATGAAATATTACTCTATCTGGCAAAATTGTGCAATCAGAAGTCATCAAGCGCTTTTTAAACTTTTGTGGCACAAACTTTACCACGCGCCCGTAGGGCCGCAGGGCCTTTGATTCACGCGCAGCAGGCGAATCTTCAAAAATAATGTGCGTTTTAATACCACGTTGTCCGCGCCGGCGTGCATAATCCTTAAACCAGTCCGCGTCTGCCTTTAACCAATACTCTTCAGAACCAATGACACGGAATGTTTTGTGCCTCAACGTGAGTAAGCCATTGTACATTTCTTTAATTTGGTCCAAACCACGGTAAAAATGAATTGTCGGACGATAGTCAACACCTGCGTATAATATTTTGAGTTCAGGAAAAATCTGTTCTGCAAGCTCGGCGCGACTTTGCTCCCATCGCACCAGACGCTCTGGATTCTCCGGCGCAAAATGTTTGATGCTACTCTTGTCATAGGACGTGACAAGTCCGCGGCCCTCAAGCTCCTCAAGCGTAAGATACACCGTTGCGCGGGGGAGTTTAACACGCCTAATAACATCTTGGGCTTTACTTTCACCCAACTGCAAACACGCCAAGTATGTGTCTGCTTGGTTTTTCGAAAGCCCCAATTGTTGAAGTTTTGTAACTGTATCCATAATCAAGCGAGCGAATAAAGATGAACGCTTGCGCTCAATCTTTTGAGCGAGCGCAGATTATATGGTAAGTCCATATATTTTGTCATAAATTATGACAACAATTATATTTAAATGATATACAATTATAAACACTTTGTCAATTTTAAAATGATATATGTCATTAATATTGACAAAGTTACTATTTTATGATAGTATTACTACAGGCACAGTTGTGATGTATACACGCAAAGAACATGCCGCAGCCAAAGCATAGACCACCATAGGCGGGCGTAGCGACGCGAGGACGTTCTTGCGGGGATGCATTACAACTGTGCCTATTATAACCCTATGCATATAGTTATTTGCACCAGCGCCAGTTTTTACAAACAAGCACTTGAAGTCGCAGAAAAACTTGAAAGCCAAGGTTTTACCATAACACTTCCACTCACTGCACACACAATGAAAGCAAGCGGTGATTTTGATGTATCGCATCATCGCACATGGCTTACCAATGCAGAGGACTATACCAAAAAAACACACCTCATGCGTACACATTTTGAGGATATTGCAAAAGGTGACGCCATACTGGTTTTGAATTATGAAAAAAATGGCGTGCCGGGTTACATCGGCGGCAATGTGCTGATGGAGATGGGGTTGGCGTTCTATCTTAAAAAACCCATCTACATTTTGAATTCTGTTCCGGACATATTACCTAATTATGAAGAGGTGATGGGTGTATATCCTATTATTTTGAATGGGGATCTTACAAAGATCACATTGTAAATGAAAATTCCGCCCTGTACAGGGCGGAATTTAAGACTCTATCTGGCGCAGAAGTTGGACTTGTCAATCAAATATAGTATACCTTAAAATAAAGTTATTGTCAAGCCCGCAGGCACGGTGGACCCACGGGGAATCGAACCCCGAGAGTCTGGATTGACAAGTCCAACTCTGCCACCAGACTGGGCCCACCGCATTACTAACACTAAACAACTCAATACTATTTATCCAGCACACGCTGTGGAAAAACTGTGTATAAAAATATATGCCCCAATGCAACCAATGCAAAACTCAATTTGAAATCACGGACGCAGACCGTGCCTTTTATAAAAAAATTGACGTACCAGAACCGCGGCAGTGCCCACAGTGCCGTCTTGTACGCCGTCTGAATGAACGCAACCACCGCACGCTGTATCTTCGTACCTGTGATAAAACCGGCAAACAAATTTACTCTCAATATCACACTCAACAACCATTCCCGGTCTGGGAAACCAATTATTGGTGGTCAGACAAATGGGATGCTACAGAATACGGCCGTGATTTTGATTTTTCACGACCATTCTTTGAGCAATTTAAAGAACTTAAACACACGGTGCCGCACCCGGCGCTTGCAACTATACCCGCAACCATAGAAAACAGCGACTATAATAATTGCGTGGGCTACATCAAAAATTGCTACCTCATTGCGGAAAGTGATTACAATGAAGACTGTTATTATTCCAATTTACTCAAACACTGCAAAGATGTATGTGATTGTTCCGTGTGTTATGAAGATGAGTTGTGTTATGAATGTGTGGATTGTATGGGTTGTTATAACGTGAAATTTTCACAGGACTGCAGTGATTGCAGAGATAGTTATTTTTTGTCTGACTGTCAGACCTGTTCTGATTGTATGGGATGCATTAACCAGCGCGGCAAACGATATATGATGTTTAATGAACAACTCACTAAAGAAGAATACACAAAACGGTCAGCAGCTTTGCATCTCACTACTCACGAGGGGATTGCACACGTGCGCGCACAAGCACACGCCTTTTTCAAAACACAACCGCACAAATGTGCGCATGTTAAAAACAATCAGGACTCCAGTGGCGATCATTTATATAATTCAAAAAATGCACGCCACTGTTTTGACAGCAAAGATTTGGAAGATTGTGCATATTGCGCAAAGCTTTCTCTGAATGTTAAGTCATGTATGGATTTTAATTCATGGGGTGACCGCGCAGAATTGGTGTACCAAAGCGCGGTGTGTGGCAGCAACGTGTACAATATTCGTTTTTGTACAACATCTTATACCAATCTTTCTGATTGCACCTATTGCGATTGGTGCGTCAGCTCGCATGACTTGTTTGGTTGTGTGGGTTTGAACAAAAAACAATATTGTATTTTAAACAAACAATGTACGCGCGATGAATACAAGGCACTTATACCACGCATTATTGAGCACATGAAAAAAATCGGCGAATGGGGTGAGTTTTTTCCTAAAGACATGTGTCCGTATGGATATAATGAATCGCTTGCGCAAGAAATTTTTCCGCTTACCCATGAAGAAGCGCTCAAACAGGGTTACACGTGGCAAGATAATTTGCCTATGACTACGGGTAAAGAAACCCTCCAGCTCAGCGCCATTCCCTCTGACGACTCTTTTGATACAGACACTCTCGCTGGTCAAATACTCGCGTGTACCGCATGCTCACGTAATTACAAACTCATTAAACAAGAGTTGGTGTTTTACAAAAAGATGCGTGTGCCAGTGCCACTCAACTGTCCCAACTGCCGACATGCTAACCGCATGGCCTTGCGCTTGCCTTTACAGCTGTGGCATCGTCAGTGTATGTGTACGCTAAACGGGCATGGCCACACGGGCGTTTGCACGCAAGAGTTTGAAACCGCCCATGCACCAGCGCGCCCGGAAAAAATATTTTGTGAGGAGTGCTACCAAAAAAAAATCATTTAAAAAACTCCGCAAAGTGGTTTTTAAATTTTACTCTTGAAATTTTGCTTAAAAAAAGGTATATTGTAAGTTGCCAACAATAAAAATACACTCTGCTGTAGAGCTTTTTAGCTATACATAGCTATGAAAACGCATAATTCTATCCCCATTATCAAGGTCAAAGCGCGTGACCATTATTCATTCGGCTTCCAGATAGGACGTCAGCTTCGTCATGAAATTCAAGCGCGTATCCGCGAAAATAAAAAAATATACCGGGAGTTGTTTAAAAAGAATTTTAAACAATTAATACCCTACGCACATAAATTTCTTCCCCAGACGGAAAAATATTTTCCACACTACCTTACGGAAGCACAAGCCATGAGCGAAGGCGCACGCGTTCCTTTCCGCGAGTTGTTTGTTATTATCTGTGAAGAGGAACTGGCCCACGATAAATCCATTCCCCGTTGCACAAGTATTGCCCTGAAACTGCGTAAACACGAAGCATTACTAGCCCACAATGAGGACTGGCTCCCAAGCTACCGCGACAACGGACTTGCACTCATCCATGGTACATTTAAAGGACGCTCCTTCCTTGCCCTTACCTTTATGGCAAGCATGGTTGGTTCCTCATGCGCGGTTACGGACCGCGGCTTCTGCTATGCAACCAACTCCATTGATTTCAAAAAATTTTCACACGGGATACCGCGGCCTTTTATCTTGCGAGCGCTTCTTGATGTGAAAAAACATGATGAAGTAATAAAAATACTTGACTTGTGCCAGCAGGGACTCGGCGGTAATTTTATGTTTGCGTGGGCTGACGGCGTTATTGGAGATGTAGAAGAATTTGGCCAGCGCCATACGGTGTTTCGCGATAAGCAATTTCTTGCACATACGAACCATCCGTTGCACAAAAAAAATCAAAACAGAAACAATACTTACAAAAGTTCGGTTGCCCGCTACAAACAGGTGCGTGCTCTGCTCCGTACGCAAAAAACATTTTCTGTTCCCTTTGTCAAGAGAGTGCTGAGCGAACATAAAGCCGGCATTTGCGCGCATGAAGAAAACCGCCGCTCGCTGTACGGGGCAACCATTGCATCAGTCGTCATGAATCCCAAAAAAGGATGGATGGATGTGTGCGCTGGAAACCCCTGTCAAAATCATTATCAGCGTTTTACCCTTAACTAAAAACACCTGCTGTAAACAGGTGTTTTTTGTTTTAGAATATTTCAATATGTACATACGGCATGGGCACGCCGCGCGCCAGCAAATACGCGCGCACATCCTTAACCATTTCGGCACCGCCGCATATAAAATAGTGTTTGCCCGTAACAGCACCCGGCAAGTGCGCCGAGACACGGCCTTTACGGCCTTTCCACATCGCAGACGGTTGGGACAACGTGATCTGAAAAGTAAAATTACTAAACTTTTTTTTAAGTTTCTCACAACGCTCTGCCCAAAAAATATCTTCTTCACAACGGACACCAAATAACACATGAATTGGTTGTGATGAATTTTTATTCTCCAGTTCATCGCGAATCATGCCCATGATAGGCGCGATGCCGGCGCCTGTTGCAATGTAGAATGATGATACTTGTTCTTTTACCACAAAAAAACCGCGCGGGCCTTGAAATGTGATTTCATCCCCAAGCGCCATATGATTGAAGTGATGTGATGCAATACCTTTAGGCACAAGCTTCACGCAGAACTCAAGATATATATCGGCCGGCGCTGAACTTATAGAGTAGGGGCGGAGTACGGGTGCGCCACCCGGCACCGGGATTTCAAACTGCACAAATTGACCGGCTTGGAATATAAAACCATCCGATTTTTTAAACTGGAGCACCAAAATATCGCGTGCCGGTGTTTCTTTTTTTATGAGTGTGGTTGTATAACGTGGTGTTTCCATACTGCCAAACCATTGTGCCACACTTACGCCTACTTTTCAATATCAATCAAAAAAACCCGTCGTCTGTGCCTGCCCTCTCTGCAAGCAAAAACGACGAGTTACGCGCCTGGCAAAACGAGCGACTAGCTCGCGGGACGCTTGGCGCAGGCCGAGTGCTTCTCCACCCAGACGACCTCAAACTCCGTGTTGGGCCTCCAGGTCCCCCGGAACGAACATGATACGGCCGCGCTTCCCCTGCCTGAGCTCATGATTCGACAGGAAGAAGCAGCCGCGCGTGAAGCCGCTGCGGCGCATACGGCGGGGCCACATGAACTGCAGGGTCATGGGCGTCCTCTCATCGCGGTTGGAGCTCGTGGACGATTTTAGCGTCCTGATTGCCCACGAGGGAATTCGGAAACGCGCGCCTGTTCTCAACTCGAAGTAGTCAGAGATTCCAACGGCGGCGAACACTTCGTGCGTGGCATGAGCAGTCATAAGTCCTCCCGATTGATGACCTGCGGTACAAGAACAGAGTACAGAATACATAGTGTTTTGTCAATAATAAAAAACCCTTGATGAGGGTTTCTATGAAAAAATTTTAACAAAAACGATTATTTCCGGGCCCTCAAAAGATTTGGCACGCTACTCAATGAACCACAACCCCTCAAAGTTTGTTCAAGACCTGTTGTTGTGCACCCAAAGTTGTTACACCCATCAAAAGAATAGTATTTTTTTGTCTTATAACCGCCGTCTGGCTTATGATAGGTGCATGTTTGTTTGTACTCCTGCAATAAATAATACTCAACAAGTATGTAGGCGCCAATAAAAATAACAAAAAGTGCGATCACGATAAAGAGTATTTTTTGAACGTATCCTGCCATATTAGGGACTTTTACCTTGGAGCGGGCGAGCGGAATCGAACCGCCGTTTCTGCCTTGGCAAGGCAGCATAATAACCATTATACGACGCCCGCATAAATTTTTGAGTATTATTACTGTAACATAAAAACAANNAATTCCCAAATATCCCTTGTCCCCTTCATCTTTTTAAAACCAAGCGATGGGTGTGAAGGGTTTGACTCAAAAAGAACAAGCGCATCCTGTGTTTGTTCTTGTATACTTATAGGAAGTTTCTTGTATGCTTTTTTAAA
Source organism: Candidatus Magasanikiibacteriota bacterium (assembly GCA_003501255.1). GTDB lineage: Bacteria > Patescibacteriota > Patescibacteriia > Magasanikbacterales > UBA10197 > UBA10197. The sequence goes on along the minus strand of DNQG01000013.1, from coordinate 383 downwards.
CGTTGAAGTAAACCACAATTCCATACCCCCTTAGGTTGACAGCCCCTTAATCAAGGCCTTCATGTTTTTAAACTTTTTTACGCGTCCAGCTTTAATGTCATGCTCTGCCTCCTTTTCCGCCTCTTGCCATCCACGTGTCCAAAAATATGCTTGCGAACGCGGCACTTCCACCAAAGGGGATAATACAATACCGCTGCTTGTTACGTCAACATCAAACTTTGTTCCAATAACAAGATTCAATTTTTTCAGAATGGCAGCCGGTATTTTGACGGTCTTGTTAGTTGTGAGTGTTACGGTTTTACTCATTTCCATAATAGTATATTTTATACTATTATAAGTATATACCGCCTTTCCCATACTGTCAAGTGCCTAATCCTTAATAA
>DNQG01000026.1 GCA_003501255.1 Candidatus Magasanikiibacteriota bacterium | reverse complement strand
AAAACTCCGATGTGCCGTTCTTGTTCTTAAAACAACACTCTCATCTTCATTACCCAATGCAAGTTTATCATTAAATTCTCTATAAAGCTGCTCAACATCAACACCAACGGCTTCCGCATACTTTTTAATGAGATTTTTACGATAGATTTTACCGGGTGGAAGAGCCTCAATGCGACCGTTTCCTATGGCTTCAAGGTATTTTCTTGGTATTTTGGTGCGCCGGCTTGCTTCATTGNNACCGGCAGCATTGTTTTAAATGTAACCTCGGAAACGGACATATAATGGATATTTATTCCATTATACCAGAAGCTTTATACTTTGCCAAAAGAGCAACACTGCCGCTTACAAAACCCATGACCATTAAAACTCTTATGATGCTCCACGTTTCCTTTGAAGAACTGTTTTTTGATTGATCAGAGGTCTTTCCAATCACTGGCGTGCTGGTGGTTGTTGAGCTTGCTATGCCTTGTTCAACTTCTACCCATGGTGTTTCAATGACGACGAAGTCATTCACGCTCCTGGGCACCAACTGCATGCCGCTTGTTGTTTTCATGACAATCCCTGTCACCGCCACTACCGTACCTTCTTTGTATAAACCGTTTTCAATACCGCTCCCTGTGCGGATAGCAACACGTACTTCATTAATGCCATTATCAATAAACCAATAACCGGAACGTTTATCTGTAATGGTACCTTGTGTTGTGATGAGCCGCCCCACATATTCATCACTCATATCATCAAGCCCCACCCTTAATGACTGCGGAGCACCCGCATGATTGACTACTACGATATCATCTTGCGTTTTAACTTTAAGTCGTGCCTGACCATTCACCCGTGATAATTCACCGGAAACCTTAACCGTATCACCAACCGCCAGGCGTGGAAACAATTTTTTGTTTTGATACACCTGAATGCCCGCATCTGCATCCTGTATATAGAAGTATTGCGAACCGAGCACACCCGGCAGTACGGTTACAACGCCTTGCGCAATAACCTTAACCCCTGCAGATGCTTGTGTGGCTTCATAGAGAGAGAACGCTCCTTGTCCTTGCAACGTGGCAACGGCGTAAGCGGTACTGGTTATTTGTTGTGCCGTAGCCATGATGACCTGCGGTACGCATAATCGTTCCACCAATGTATGAAGCGGCGTTGAAGATGCTGCCACATCATATACGGTCAAAACAGCGCGCTTGCCACCCAATAAAAACTCTTCAGCGGCAAAGGGTTTATTTATAACCGGTAGTGTGGATGACGCTATAACAGTGCTGCTTGTTACCGCTATGTGTTCCGACTCCTGCACAGATACTGTGTTGTTCCCCTGTAGGGCGATTGGCGTAATACTATTTTCTTGATTTTTTGTTGGCGTGCTTGTCAACACAAAGTCAATATTGTTTTTGCCCGCGCTCAAAATACCCGGAGTACGCGCAAGTGCTTGACCACGACCGGGAGCTAGTGGATTTTTTGCCAAAGCCGGATTTTCCCATGTTCCATAAAACAATTCGTCAATGGTATTATCCTCATGATCAACAAGCGCAACACGATCGCCCGCATTATTCAGAGAACCTTTTGGTTTTTCAATAACGATATACCCAAACGCTGGCAGTACATCTGACAATTCAGTCACATGATCATTGCCATCTTTCAAGATCCAATCTTTTAAATCTATGTTGTTTACATGATTACTTTTGAGCTCAATCCATTCGTTCTCCCCGGAAGCCGGGTCTGAAACCATTTCATTGATCCAAACATTTTCCCAAGCATAATGAAATGGCGACTGATTATAATTCATCTCCTCTTCATCACCACCCGATGGTATAACCTGTACGTCTTGAACCGGTTCTTCCGTGGCAACATCACTCTGTTGCCACAACGCGCCAACAGTGGTCGCTCCTTCTACCCAATTACTTTCACCATATTCATCAAGCCCTGCAATTTTTCTGTTCAAAAATTGATCCGGAGCCGGTACATACGCAAACACTTCAACCAATGCGCCACTTGAATCTTTCAGGCCAATTTCTTCGCCGGTTTCTTTGAGTGAGCTCCAGCTACTATCTATAAGCAAGCCACTGAACGCCGGATAATCTGCAGCAAACGTAGCTGCGTCTTGTGCAATAACGGCAAACCCGCCTGGTTGTAGGGTACTCGCATCGCCTGTAAATGTTAGTGCGTGGTTTGTGCCATCTTCCCAAAATTTCCAACCAGCCACATCAATGGATGCAGCACCACGATTATACACTTCAACCCACTCATGCTTATTACCAGGTGATGCCGCAATTTCCGTAATGACAATATCACCAGCCGCACGTGCGGCCACGAACCCAAAGACCAAAAATAAAAAACTTGCCGTAACAACGGCAAATCCAATATGTGCCCTCCTTTTTTTCATAGTTCCTCCTTTAACCGCAAAAAGCGGTTTTTACATAAATTATATTTTCATCCTGCCACGCACTGGTATTTTACGCAAGCTGCTCCTGTGGAAATCCTGTGTATAAACCCCTCCCTGCGCCAAGAGCGCAGGATATTAGGTAATGAGAGTACAGGAATAAACAAAAAGACGGGGTAAAACCCGTCTTTTTAGGCCTTTTTTCTTATTAGCGACGCAGCGAGAGAGAAATAATATGGCGTAGCCATACTATTTCCGAGCCAAGGAACTACTATAGTAATCTATATTAATCCAACGTAGGTGGATGTTTACCACGAGTGAAATGCTTTATAATCTTCACCACTACCCAAATCACTAATCCAATTAAAAACCACACCGGAATATACACCACAAACACGATAAGGAAGTTAATCAAAACTTTACCCACTTCAAGCAAGCTACGCACCGCGTCTTTCAAAACCGCAAACGGTTTCCATGTATCCTTACCTTGCTCAACCACGGGCAATGCATCCGGGTCAGTGGACAAACTTACGGTCAGTGTGGAAAGCTCTGAACTTTGAGTCAAATATTTCATGCGTCCTTGAATGCGTTCTATATCACGCCGCACTTCAGTCAATTCACGTTGCACCGCAAGCACATCAGGAATAGTTCCCGAGCGCTTCATAATTTCCATAAGCTGATTTTCCGTAGCGCGTAAATTGCGAATCTGCGCATCTAAATCAACATATTCTTCCGTAACATCCTGGCCATTCACTTGTTCACTCTCAACATCGCCCAAACTTTTTGCTTCACCAACACTTGCGTCAAACTCTTTCACCGGGATACGGATAGTAACATCAGCACGTGGAGCAATTCCATACTTATATATATTGCTTGAGACCACAAATCCGCCTTTTGCTTTTGCGTATGCCGTAATTTTTGCTACAGATTCATTAACATCTTTCACCACAATGGCCAAACTGCCGGTCTTAATAATGAGACGTTCAACACCGCCCGGCAACGCCACCGCGGGCTCTGATGGAACCGGAGCTGAAATTGGCGCTGAACCGGGCGCTATCATTTTTTGAGCCGAACCGCCAAATGAGTCGGCCATTAAACCCCTAATTGAACCGCGCGAATCATCTGATTGTGACGTATCAAAACCAGCACTTTCTGCGTAACCATAATCATAACTACCGGTTCCGGTTGCTGATGAAAGCCCTGCCAGCACAAAACGCATAATCACAAAGGCAAGCACGGCCAGTATTATGACTCCAACCACGACTCCTATTATAATTTTCCCTGTATTTTTCATATGTATTCAAATTACAACGTGCTGCACAGTTGCAGCGAACGCCGTGTGAATATAGTATACCACCTACACACGCATGGAAACAATGGGATCTAGTTTGCTTGCCTGCATTGCTGGATACAAACCAAAAATAATTCCAACCGCTGCTGAAAATGAAACACCCAAAAAAATTGAAAAAAGTGAAATTGAGAATATCCACTGAAAGCCCAAAAACTGCGCAATCAAGGCAATAATGTATGAAATGAATATACCCGCCAACATGCCTACCGCTCCACCTAAAAGTGTAACGATAACGGCCTCAACAAGAAATTGCATCAATATAGCGCGGCTTGAGGCCCCGACTGCTTTACGCAAACCAATTTCAAATGAACGCTCCGCAACAGAAACATACATCACATTCATAATACCCACCCCGCCCACCAGGAGTGAGATTGCAGCAAGCGCAATTAAAAGCCACGTTACCCCAAAAATAATTGTACCAACCATTTCTATGGCTTCTTCCATTGTAGTAACTGCAAAATCATCTTTATCCGGGCCGCGTACATTATGGCGTTCACGTAAAAGATATCCAACTTCTTCTGCAGTAGCGCGCGTTTTAGTATTGTCAACCACTTGTGCCATGATCATCAAAATATGATCTATGCCCATCAACTTTTTTTGTGCCGTCCTGACAGGAATATATGCCAAGGTATCCATATTCAGGAAGCCCGTTGAACCAAGTTCTTCCATCACACCGATAACTTCAAAACTTTTAGACCCCACTTTTATTTTTTTGCCCAACGGATCGGTATTGCCAAATAAATTATCCGCAAGCTCTACGCCCAGTACAATTACTTGCGCCGTGGCGCGGTCTTCACTGTCTATAAAAAAACGGCCGCGCTCAACTTCACTTTTATCAACGTCAATATAAGAAGGCGACACGGCAAAAATCATTGGCCTCTCTTTTTCATTTTGATACGAGACAACTGCCTGTGTCGTGATCATTGCATATGTGTTCTTAACATTATCAAGCTGCCTAATTGCCCGTTCGTCGCCAAGAGAAAGTGTTGTCACACTGACCCCGGCGGCAAATGCCATGGCATTCTCGTGTGAATTCTTTTTTGCAGACGGAACCTTTACTTCAATATCAATCCAATCATCACCAAAACGCGAAATCTCTCCCATGATGATACCGCGCAATCCTTCACCAGCTGACAGCACAATAATGACCATAGTAATACCAATAACAATACCGAAAATGGTCAAAAATGTTCGCATTTTACTTTTCCGCAATGCCTGAAACGCAAGGCCAATTGATGTGGTAACCATAGTTATTCGTATCGCAACGCTTCCATAGGATTAAGTTTTGATGCGATACGTGCCGGTGCAAGACCGAATATAAAACCAATAAACAGCGAAACAAAACAAGCCACAAATAATGAAAATGGCGTCACAACAAAGGAATAATCATACCCCAGGCGTTGCACAATAAGAGCAATTAGGTATGAGATGACCACTCCAAGCGCAATTCCAATAACACCCGCAACAAATGAAATGGCCATAGTTTCAACCAAAAATTGTCTCATAATATCGCCATTTCGAGCACCCACAGCTTTGCGTAACCCTATCTCGCGAGTTTTTTCTCGTACTGCAATAAGCATGATGTTCATAATACCAACACCTCCAACAAATAAAGAAATACCCGCAACAGCAACAAGAAAAAATTTAATTACATTGGTAACTGTCGTAAGAATCTGCAGAGCTTCTTGAAGCGTGCGCACTGAAAAATCATCATCTCCGTGTCGCTCGCGCAAGGTCTGCGTAATTTCATCAACGGTTTGCACTATATTTTTTTCATCGTCAACACGCAAACGCAAAAAACTTACATGATGCACACCAAGCAGATCGCGCTGCGCGGTCTTGAGCGGAATGACAATGGTCGTGTCCGGGCTATCAATCATTGAACTCCCTTTGGGCTCCATAAAACCAACCACTTTGAACAATTTATTATTTAACTTCACCGACTGACCGACCGGATTTTGATTACCAAAAATATCTTGAGCAATTTCAGAACCCAAAACCATACTGCGTGCCATACTTTCATCTTCTTCCGCCGTAAAAAAACGTCCTCCCGCCATAATAACATTCTCAATATCCTCATAACCATATGAGCTCCCCCTAAAAGTGACAACACGTTCGTTATTTTTCCAACTCAATGTCCCACTGCCGGAAATATATGCCGCAAATTGCGTAACGTGACGCACATTATTTTTATTTAACAATGCCTGCCCATCTTCATAGGTCAAGGTGGTGTTAACAATGCCAAGTACCTGCGCTGGTGGGCCTTTGGGGTCAGATGCACCGGCAAGTACAGCTATCAAATCCGTTCCGCGCTGTTTGAGTTGATTGGTTATTAAACTCTGCGCACCAGCGCCGACTGACATAACCAAAACGACCGACATGATACCAATAATCAATCCGAGCATGGTAAAAAATGTCCTTCGCTTATGACTTGTTATATTCTTCAACGCCACAGAGGCGCTTGTTGAAATGCGCATAAAATTATAATTGCTAGTGAGCCAGCAGGCGCAAACGGAGTTTGCATCTGTGGCGAGCGACGCAATTTCAAGCGCTGCTATAGCAGCGCTTACTTTTGCAAGTCACCGGCATGGGCCTTGCGTTGATGTCCATTGTGCTCATCGTTCACAATCATCCCATCTTTAACCTGAATAACACGCCGCGCGTGCTGCGCCGTATCCTGTTCATGCGTCACCATAATAATGGTGCGCCCTGACTCATTGAGCGACTGAAGAATTTGTAAAATTTGATTACCTGATTTTGAATCCAAGTTGCCGGTTGGTTCATCCGCAAAAATAACATCCGGGTCATTAACCAAAGCGCGCGCAATGGCAACACGCTGCTTTTCACCACCGGATAACTGATTGGACAAATGATCCATGCGATGCTCAAGTCCAACCGCTGCCACTGCACGCACAACGCGCTCTTTTTTATCTTTCACCGGACTGTACAGTAAGGGGAGCATCACGTTATCAAAGACACTCGTGCGGGGCAACAAATTAAATGACTGAAAAACAAATCCAACACTCTTGCTGCGCAACTGTGCAAGCGCATTGTCATCAAGCATGTCAGTTCGTTCACCATTAAAGAAGTATTCGCCTTCCGTTGGTGTATCCAAAAAACTCAAAATATGCATGAGCGTTGACTTGCCAGAACCGCTCGGGCCCATAATGGCAACAAATTCGCCCTTATCTATCACAAAATCAAGTCCATGAAGGACTTGCGTTACCACATCATCGTTTTCATACTGCTTGACTAGCTTGCGTACTTCAATAAGATGCGCCATATGATTTACCACTCTTACGGCGTGCTTTTTTCTTTCAAGAACGTTACAATGTTTTCACCTTCGCTCAAACCGGAGATAATTTCAATTTTTCCTTCATCTCCCCGCAAACCCGTGGTTACTTCACGCTCTTCAAACACTCCGGCCGCGACCTCTTTTACCACACGTACAATCTTTTTACCCTCTTGCTCAAGAACAGCACGCTGTGGAATGACGAGCACGTCTTTTTTTGTTTCAGTGATAATGTTAATATTTGCCGTCATACCCGGACGAACATCATCCATGACTTGCGCATTGGAAAACGCAATATGCGTAGTATAGTAAATGACTCCGGACACTTCTGTTTCGGACGGCTCAACAGAAACCACCGTACCTTGTAATACGCGGTCATCACCAAACGCATCAAGCGTAACAAAGACCTCATCAGAAACAGAGACCTTAGCAACATCTGACTCTGAAATATCAACATCAACGCTTAATGCAGAGGAAACTATTTTAGCCACCTGCACTTGCGCCGTAATATTTTCTCCCACTTCCATATTCAAACGGGCAAGCACGCCGTCGGTCAGGGCGCGTAATCTTGTTTTTTCAAATTCAATCTCGGCGCTGGCGAGCTGGGCTTGCGTTTTTGCAACATCGGCGCGTAAAGCCGCGATGTCAACGGTGCGTGGTTTGGCAACCAAGGCATCATGGCTCGCTTGAGCTTGTTTAAACGCCGCACGTTGAATATCTACCAGCGCCTCATACCGTTTCTCATCAATAAGGGCTGTCGCTTTTGCTACATCCCAATCCTGCAACGCTTTCTCAAAAGCGATTTCATACGTCTTCAAACTGTTTTTTGCAGTGGTGACTGATTGCGCACCGTTAGTTACGGCTGTGCGTTTTGCGGACACGTTAGTTTTTGCGGTGTTGATATCTGTTTTGTAGGTGTTGAGCGATGTTTGCGAAAGATCAGCATTAGGTAAGGTACTATCAAGCACAGATTGCGTGTCAATCAAATTGAGCAACGTTGCGCTAGTGGCATCTTCAACAAGCACTTGCGCACTCTCAACGGCGGCGTGGTCGCTCCCTGAAGTTAATACAGCAAGCGCCTGATCAGCCATAATCTTTTTATTTTTAGCAATCGCGTAACTGCTTTTAGCTTTTTGGAGAACGCTCATATTAAGCCGCGCCAAAGAACTTTCAAAGGTATCATTGGCAAGTTGATTATCAACCCCGATTATATTATCAACTTCAGTTAAAGCATCGGCCAGCACCGGAATGGTTTCACGAAGCGTATTCAAAAAATCATCATACGCGTCTTCAACAATTTTGCTGTTCTCACCACCGGTTGCCAATTGCAGATTATTTTTTGCGGTTTGATATGCCTTTTCTGCCGTATCAATGGCGGCAGGGCCACTAATTTTTATTTTTTCAAGATCGGCCTCTGCCTGTGCCACGGACGCGGCTGCTTTACTCACACTTGCCAGCGATTGATTAATACCCTCATCACTGGGCGCAATAACACGCTCGTCCAATCGTGCTTGTGCCGCGGCCACCGTCGCGCGCGCCTGCGCTACACTGTTTCCCTGAAGCGCAGAAACAAGCTCCGCAATAACATCATTTTTTTTGAGAATGTCGCCTTCCTTTTTGAGCACCG
>DNQG01000056.1 GCA_003501255.1 Candidatus Magasanikiibacteriota bacterium | reverse complement strand
ACGCATAGGGGTTTTGCAGACCCCGGCCTTACTGCTTGGCTACGGCACCGTTGTTTAATTGTACAAGCATCATAGCAAATATAACACATTTTTTCAAGATGCTCTCTTGGCTTTGCTTGTCAAGCAGGGCTGGAAAAAAGCCCTGTAACGTGTTATTGTATAGGAAGTTTCCATGGTATGCGAGAAAGCCAAAACAGACAGCACAGGATTTACGGCCGCATTGATGACAGGGCTAAAGCGCCGACGGTGAAGCCCTTGCCCGGTGCGCATACAGTTCGTCGTCCTCTTGAACTGCCTAAAGCCAAACCGCTGCGTGAGCAGGCGATGCCTGTACCTCGTGAGAACAACAAAAAACAACAGGTCCGGTCAAACGGCATTTTTTTGGCATCCGTCAGTCGTGTTTTCATTTTTATACTACGAGGTTTGTGGGGAGTGTTAACCGCGCTTGTGCATTTTATATTTAAAAAAAGAAATGGTACGCGACGATTCAGTGTGGGCGGACTCATCAAACGTCTTTTCAAATGGGGCGTCATAGCCGGTGTGCTGTTGTTTATTACGGGTGGTGTATATGTACTGTGGATTTCACGCCAACTTCCTGACCCTGACCGTCTTGCTTCACCTGACCGTGAGATATCGCAAAGCACTATTATCTATGATCGCACTGGTAAAGAAACGTTGTATGAAATTTTTAATGAAAAACGACGCACGCTTGTTGAGCTTGAGGATATTCCGGAATATGCGGTGCAGGCCACTATTGCGGTTGAAGATAAATTTTTCTTTGAACACAAAGGTGTTCGATGGATTTCCGTGGCGCGTGCGTTTGTTTCAAATATCTTGGGGCGGCGTGAAGGCGCGGGTGGCGCATCAACGTTGACGCAACAACTTATTAAGAATGCCATCGTTGGTGATGAGCGAAAAATAACGCGTAAAATAAAAGAAGCCATACTGGCGACACGACTTGAAAAAAAATATACCAAGGACCAAATTTTAAAATTATACTTTAATGAAATTCCGTACGGCTCAACCAACTATGGTATTGCGGCTGCCAGCCAAAGCTATTTTGGTAAACCGGTGCAGGACATTAATTTAAGCGAGGCAGCCATTCTTGCCGCGTTGCCTAAAGCGCCGTCGCGCTATCTCAATGACTTTGAAGCGCTTAAAGGCCGCCGTGATTTTGTGCTTGGTTTAATGGTTGAGCAGGGGTATATAACCGGTGAGCAGGCGGCGGAAGCAAAAAAAGAGCCCGTGGCATTGCGTAAAGTTATTGGCAATATTAAAGCGCCGCATTTTGCTTTGTACATACGTGAATTGGTTGCAGAGCAGTATGGTGAACGCATGCTTGAAACCGGCGGTTTGCGTGTGTACACCACGCTTGATTACAAATTGCAGCAAATTGCGGAGGAGGAAGTAAAAAAAGGTGTTGAAGAACGTGAAGAGGTGCAACACATTGGTAATGGCGCTCTGGTTGCCATTGACCCGGGGAGCGGTGAGATTTTGGCCATGGTCGGCAGCCGTGATTTTTTTAGCGCATCAAAACCGGAAGGGTGCACATCCGGTTCCACCTGTACCTTTGAGCCATATGTAAATGTGGCATTACGTCCGCGCCAGCCGGGTTCATCACTCAAGCCATTTATTTACACAGCAGGTTTTGAAAAGGGGTACACACCAGATACTATTTTGTATGATGTGGTTACCAATTTTGATGCGACCAATAAAAAACCATACATACCGCATAATTATGATCAGTCCGAGCACGGGCCTATTCGTGTGCACAACGCGCTGCAGATTTCTTTAAACATTCCTGCTGTTAAAATGACGTATTTGGTTGGCGTGCAGCCGGTGATTGATTTTTTGGAACGCTTTGGCTACTCAACGTTTAAGGATCGATCGCGGTTTGGTTTGTCTATTGTGCTTGGTGGCGGTGAAGTGACCCTGCTTGATCATACCGCCGGTTATGCGGCGCTTGCTGCAGAAGGTGTGTATCGCAAACCCGTGGCCATTTTACGCATTGAAGACAGTAAGGGCACTATATTGTTTGAGCAAAAACCGCAGCAGGGTGAAGAGGTGGTTGATAAAGAGCATGTCCGTACACTCACAAGCATTTTGACTGATGATGACGCGCGCGCTCCTTTGTTTGGTCGTGGTTCTGTTTTGACGTTGCCTGGCAGACCTGTGGCGGCTAAAACCGGTACCACTAATGATTATCACGACGCTTGGACTCTGGGTTATACCCCTTCGCTCGCTACCGGGGTTTCGGTGGGTAACAACAACAATGAAGTTATGAATAAGGCCGGCGGTTCACTGGGCGCTGGGCCTATTTGGAATGCTTTTATGCGCCGCGCACTGGGAGGAACGCCAGTTGAGCAATTTACGCCGCCGCAGCCCATTGACACTGAAAAACCGGTGCTCCGCGGTACGGCAGAGGGCGGGGTGCGCGTGCTTATTGATAGTGTTTCAGGGAAACTTGCTACGTCATCCACGCCGCCGGAGTTTAGAAAAGAAAAAACATTTGTGCAACCGCACTCTATTTTACATTATGTTATGAAGGATAATCCGCGTGGTCCCACACCCGTTGACCCGAGTGTTGACCCGCAGTATGATTTATGGGAAAAAGCAATACAAGAGTGGTTTATAAAAAAACAAACAGAAGGTGTTGAGTTTGATTTTTCGGAACTGCCCACTGAGTATGATGATGTGCACGATGTTGCGCTATCGCCGTCTGTGCGTATTGTTGAGCCNNTCTGCGCCGCGTGGTGTTTTACGTGTTACCTATGATGTTGATGGAAAATTTGTTTTTGAAAATAAAACGTTTCCTTTTAGTTTGAGTTGGCGCGGGCGTGACTTGGCGGACGGTAAACACACATTAACCGCGCATGCGTATGATGACGTGGGCAATACATCGTCAACATCTATTAAGTTTCGTTTAAATGCCTTGCCCGATCCACCGGATGTGGTGTGGAAAAATCCGCGGTACAATGCATCATTGTTTTCATCTGTGTTTCCGCTTGAATTTTCACTTGGTTTTTTTAGGCCGGAAGCGCTGGTTGAGATAGAATTTTTTGCACAACCAGAAGGCGGAGAGCGTTTTTCTTTGGGCACCCTTGATCAGTTTGGGGAGACCTCATCATTTGTATGGAAAACAACACCTGCGCCAGGCACGTATTCAATCATTCCGGTGATTTTAGATGGCACTGGCGCACGACATGAGGGAATGGTGTGGAAGATTCGTGTGCGTTAATGTTGAGGGACGATGTACGAATACATTTTAGGAAATCCTTTTTCTTCACTTATTTCTTGCGGCTGCCATGCTTCCAAGGGCCATACATAGGTAATCACGCGTGCGCCGGGCCGTAACTCTTTTTTGAATTTTTCTTCAAGCCGTTCATATATTTTGGGCATAAGAAAAACATATACAACATCTGCGTCACGTAGGTTGATAAACCAAAAATCGCGGAACGCAATTGAAATATTTTTTTTGTTTTTTTGTAATAAGCGTCTAAGTTTTGCGATAAGAAAGGGGAAGACTGACACTTCAAATCCTTTGGCCTGTGCTCCGGCTGAACCTGCGGCACATACCATGCGCCCGTCCCCACATCCCAAGTCATACATTTTTTCACCGGGTTGGATATTGGCTAAACGTAAAAAACGCGCCATATCATTGTTTTTGGTGGGCACCCATGGTGCGCCGCGCAGCCCTGCGTAGGAAAAGGTGAAAAGCAAAACAAGTATGATGATGAAAACTACGGTCAACATGGTGCCGGGCCCCAGANNTATGCGACTGTTAAATCAACAAACAGGATTGTGTGTTATTTCTTTTGTGCGTATTGCCCGTTTTCACAAACGGCTGATTGGTCTTTTGGGTACTCATCAAATTTTAGAAAATCAAGCATTAATCATACCTCGTTGTCAACAAGTCCATACTTTTTTTATGCTGTATCCCCTTGGAATTGTTGCGCTTGATGTACACAATACCGTTCTTGAGGCAGCCGTCCTTAAGCCGTGGCGCATGAGCTCGCGCATGCCTTTAACCAAAACCATTGTTGAATGTCATCCGTCACATATTGAACATGGCGATATTAAAAAAGACGACGTGCTCTTGCTGGTTTAGTTGTAATTGATTATACTACAGGTAGAGTAGTATTTTTTTTGCTTTGTTTAGCATAAAAAGTTTGTTGTTGTGTATAAGTGTAGCAAATAGTTTGACCAATTGTTATTCATTGTTTACAGTTAATTATGGAGTTCTCTAAAAAATACGGTAAGCTCATGGAGCAGCTTGGCTTTAAGAAGAATGAAATACAATTTTATTTTGCTCTTCTTGAAATGGGCCGGGCCCGGGTTCGTGATATTGCTCAAAAAGCAGGAATACACAGGGTAAATGCTTACGCAACGCTTGAGTCATTGCTTAAGAAGGGTCTTGTCACGCAAGAATTTCTTGCAAAAGGGTCGCACAGCCGCTTGATAACGCCGGTTAAGCCAACACATTTGATTGAATTGGCTCGCGATGCCCAGAAAAAAGCTACACGCTTGCGTTGGGGGTTTGAAGACGCATTACCGGAACTTGAGGCGCTGTGCAATATTGAAGGATTCCGGCCGAAAGTTAAGTTTTTTGAAGGCATAGAAGGCATGAAGGCCGTTTATGAGGACACCCTAAAAGAGGGTAAGGAAATTATGGCATTTACGGGTTGGGAAGAGCTTGAGCGCGTAAAGTCGTTTCGTGAGTACATGGAGGTATACCCCAAAGAAAGAGCGCAGCGGGGGATCGGCATACGGATTTTATGTAAGCCCTCTGATATATCGGCCTATTGGGAAACGCGCAAAAAAGAGGAATTGCGTGAACAGCGGTACTTGCCGGAAGAGTATCAAATCGGGACCGAGATTAATATTTATGGAGACAAAATTGGTATTCTGTCATTCAAGCAAGAGCAAATTGGCATAATTATTGAGAGTAAAGAAATTGCCTACACGTTGCGCATGGCATTTGAACTTATTTGGGCAACAGCGCCATCCCAAGCATCTGGCGTGCAGAGGACTGGAACAAGAAGAAAAAAATGAATTATACACAGTTTGTACCCATGTTTTAAACAGGTGATGCAAAAAATAGTTTCTTTTTCCAGACAATTCAGGTATAGTGGGTACAGGTACATAATTCAATAATCGAGTTTTTATGAGATTTATTTCAACCATGCGTCTTTGGCTCAAAGACGAGAAAGGCCAGGCAATGTCAGAGTACGCTTTGTTATTGGTGCTGGTAGCAGTGGCGCTTATTGCAACTGTTATCATTTTTAGGAATGCCCTCAAAGCAAAGTTCGATGCCATTACAGCCGCAATTGTTGGTGCATAGAAAATCAGTTATAGTGGTTTGGCTTGTTTGCTGGGCTCCAGAAGTTTAACAAGATCAGGTATGTCAAAAACCACGTATCAAAATAATGTTGTAGCGGGTGCGCTTGTGCAAAGCGCTCTCACAAAAACAATGCTGATTTTGTGCGGTTTAAAAACAGGTGAGTGCGCTGTCATGCGCGCTCATTTTTTATAGTAGGTTTTAGCAGTATGAAAGAGCAAGATCCAGCCATTGAAAAATTTTACGTGCGCGCCGTGTTTGGGTCATTTGCTTTTTATGTTGGTATTGTTCTTGCGCTAATTGCTGTTGTCGCGTTTGTCAGTG
>DNQG01000055.1 GCA_003501255.1 Candidatus Magasanikiibacteriota bacterium | reverse complement strand
CGGGTCGGTTGAGAAGGATCAGCCGAAACCGCGGAAAGAACCGAAGAAGTAGCGCCCATCACAACCTCGGGTAGACGTTCCATGCGCGTCTACCCTGTCTTAATTTCAAAAAATATTATGCGCTGGATTAAACAATTAGAATTAGAAATCCTCTGGCCTTTTTATACTAGCCAAATAATTCAATCTGTTTTTAAACTTACCACTATCTATTGGGTAGTGTATTTTTTAAGTATTGGGCACTCTCTTGCTCAAATTTCACTCCTCCCTATAATTATGCTCCTTACCTCATTTGTTTTAGAACTCCCTACGGGTTTTCTTGCGGATATAAGAGGACGAAAATGGAGTGTGGCAACAGCAATTTTTCTTGAGGCTTTTGCTATTACACTTATCCCTTTTGTTGGTTTGCAATTCAAGCTGTTGGTTGTATTGTATGTACTGATGGGAGTTGGAGCAGCACTCGCAAGTGGTGCTTCAGAAGCATGGGTAGTTGATCTTCTCCACTGGCATGCCAAACCGGAAGCAATTCCCAGTTATTATGCGGCTCTTCATTCGCTCATCAATATTGGTTTTATTATCGCTCCGCTCCTTGCCAGTGCAATATTCTTTTTGACTGGAGCACTGCATTACCTTTGGTGGGCCGAAGGGGCTATGCTTTTTGGTGCGGGGTTAATCCTGCTCATGTTTGGAAAAGAAAAAAGAATGGAACACAGTCAACACAAATTAACAATAGCGTCATTATATCAGAAGACAATGCTTCAATTTCGAGAACGACCAGCGCTTCTGTTTGTGATTGTCGTCATGTTTCTTTTTGCTATCATTTTTGGAGTGACAACGCTCGCTTGGCAGCCATTCCTGCAAACAAATGGGGTTCCTCTTGTGTGGTTTGGAGTATTGTTTGCTTTCACTGGTGTATTTGCTATAGTATATCCTCTCATTCATAAATTAATACTTACTCAAATAGGAGATCGGCGATCTCTTCAATTAATTTCAATTATTCAGATGATCGCCTTTGGTCTTCTGATAATTACTCCTATTGTGGGTGTTATTATTCTTTTCTTCATTATTCAGAATCTTGATTCAATAAAGATTCCTATATTTCAACCATGGTTTCAGAAACATGTGTTGTCAGTAGTGCGAAGCATATCAGGTTCAATAATAGCTATGGTTGGTGCGATTGGTGAGAGCGTAGGTTATGTTTTCGCGGGTCAACTTGTTGAGAGGTTTGGTTTTAGTGCGGTGTGGTGGTTTGCCGTTGGATTGTGCGCGCTTATTGTCGTTGTGCTTATGTTCGCACGTCGCATAAATTGTAATACGCCACTGTGCTCCAGCATGGTTTTGAAGTAATCTTCATATGCAGCATAGTACTTATTTTTTCAAAGTAAATAATGATGTATGGACATTTTCAAAATCATAGGAGCAGTCGGGCTTCTGCTCATTTCTATTGGTGTTATCACCAAAAAAAGAAGGATTCAGGACCTTCTTTATATAGTGGGGGGGCTCTGTCTGGAAACGTATAGTATTTATCTTGGAGATGTTATTTTCATAATACTCCAGATCATTTTTACACTGGCCGCGGTGTATGATTTGGTGAAAGTTCAGCTTAAGAAGTTGGTTTGATTACATTTTCAGCACCACATGCACTTGGTAATCAGCAAGACGTTCATGAGCCGAGGGCCTGCCGAGTGAAAAGAGGAACGAGACGCCTATAATGGTAACGCCCATGTTTTCAAGAATTTCTGCGGTATCGCCGGATGTTTTGCCGCTTGCCAAAATATCATCAATAATGACCACGCGCTGTCCCGGTTGAATAGCAGCGTGGTCCATAGCGAGCATATTATTGATTTGATTTTGTTGATTGCTTCCGCGGTCAACGGTCCACGCCATCTTGTCTTTTGGTGAAAGCAGGGCAAGGCCGGCATCAAGCGCGTAAGCGATTGGCGCGGCTAAAATAAGGCCGCGTGCATCTACTGAAATGACAAGATCAACATTTTCATCTAAATATGGCTTGCAAAATTCTTCAACAAGCGCATTAAATAGTTTTGGATTTGCAAGAATGGGCATGTAATCATAGAATTCCTGGCCCGGTTCTGGCCAGTCAGAGATGGTGCGAATGGCTTTTTTGATGTGGTCGGTCATATTTTTTTAATTTTTCTGCGCAGGCATCTGGCAGTTGAATAATTTTTTCTCTTGATGTTTTGCCGCGGATTATTGTTATTTCTGATGGTGCGCACCCTGCGGCTTTTGCGAGCAAACGTACCACCGCTTCATTGGCTCTACTATGTTCTGGCGCCGCGGTTACACCAATTTTGAGTATGTCGTTGCGCCAACCTTTCAGTTCATTCTTTTTGGCACGGGGTGTGACTTTTACCGTAATACGCATGTTATTGTAGGTTTTTCCTTATTTTTTTCAAAAGAGTAATATCTTCCACCACACTATCATGTTCTGTTTCTAAAATAAAGGTCAGTTTGCCAAAACCCGGATGGCTGAACAAATGTTTGAATGCATCTGTGCCCAAATAGCCCTTGCCGATATGTTCGTGGCGGTCGCGGTGGCTGTTGAATTCAACTTTTGAATCATTGCAGTGGCTCATTTTAATTTTGTTTTTGCCCAATAGTTTTTCTGCTTTTTTCCATGTTGCGTCAACACCTTCTGTTGTGCGCAGATCATAACCACTCGCAAACGCATGTTGTGTGTCAAAACACACGCCAATATCGTAATTTTTCAGGCGGGGATGTTTTGTGATGGCGGCGATTTCTTCAAACGTGTCGCCAATAATAGCGCCGGCGCCTGCTGAAATTTCTATGAGAAATTGTGTTGAGCCCTTGTAACCGTCTAACACCTCATCCAGTCCGGCTGCCAAAACAGCAAGGCCTTTTTCCTTGCCTAAATCCTTAAAACTGCCCAAATGGGCCATGACATACTTGGCTCCGAGCGCGCTGCCGCGCTCCAATTCATCGCGCACAACGCTGATGGAAGTTTTCACAATGCGCGTAGTTGCCGAAGCAAAGTTTATATAGTAAGGTGTGTGTATGCAAAACCACTCAAGTTTGTGTTCTTGGAGTGCAGCTTGAAACGTCTTCTTGAGCTCCGGGGTGATGGGTGTGGCAGGACCGCCTTGGGGTGGCCGCGAAAAGATTTGAAATGCCTCGCACTTGAGCGCTGTCGCATTTTTGGGTGCATTAAACAGCCCGCCGGTTATGGAAACGTGGGCTCCGATTAACATATATGGTAGTATACACTATATGATAATTTTTCTCTACGGAGATGATAGTTATCGTTCACGGCATCATTTGAAAAAATTAATGGAGCGTTTTCGGGCTGAACGTGATCCGCAGGGTTGTAATGTTGATGTTATTGATGTTGGGTTTATTCCGGCGTCTGAAATTTTATCCCGCGCGTTTGCTTCTCCGTTTTTGGCTGAAAAACGTATGGTGGTGTTGCTCTCATTTTTGAGCGCNNGAAAAAATGGCTGAAGTGTGCGGTGACACCTTTGAAGCCATGCACTTGGTTAATCAATTGGTGGCGCTTGTTGCACGCGAGAAGCGCCCTATTACCGTTGACGATGTTGGACAGTTTGGTGAGGTAAAAATTGACGATGATATTTTTGCATTGGTTGATGCTATTGGCAGTCGTGATAAAAAACGCGCATTTAAATTACTTGAAGAACAATGGCGACAGCGCGTGAATGACCAGTATTTGTTTTCCATGTTGGTGCGGCAGTTTCGTTTAGTGGCATCAGTTGCCGCGGCGCGCGATGAACTTGAAAAAGCATCAAGTAATGATATTGCGCAACATCTGGGACTGCATCCGTTTGTGGTTAAAAAAACACTGGCTCTGGTGCCACGGTATACATCAAAAGATTTGTCGTCTGCTTATCAAGAGTTAATTGAAATGGACCGGGCCGCAAAAACCGGCCGCGGAGAAATGGATGTGATGATGACCGCGTTTGTGAGTAGGTTGTAAAAAACACCCCCATTCAGGGGGCGTTTTTTTATTTTACCTTGTTGGCTTTCTTCATGAGCCGCGAGAGTTTGCGTGCGGCAGTGCGTTTTTTGATGACACCTGCTTTGGCTGCTTTGTCCAAGGTTTTTTGAGCCATGCGAGCAAGTTCTTTGAGATCTTTTTCGCCGGCTTCAATGGCTTTGTTAGCAGTTTTTACCGCTTTTTTAAAGGCATCTTTGCGAGCCAAGTTGCGCGTGGCGCGTTTTTTGGTTTGGCGTAGTGCCTTCAGGGCGTTTCGTTTATTAGGCATAGTGTTATTGGTATTCCACATTATAGGGCAATGAGGTTTGATTGTCAAGAAAGGG
>DNQG01000030.1 GCA_003501255.1 Candidatus Magasanikiibacteriota bacterium | reverse complement strand
GGGGGACCAAGCCGTGGCGCCTGCGGACTGCCTCAAAAATAACCCCCTCCCTGCGCCAAGAGCGCAGGGTATCAGGTAATAAAGGCCCAAAAGATTACAAAGAACGGATGGCGCGAGTAGGGAATTAGCGTTGCTCGCGCAAGTTGATATCCAGATGATGGAAACGAATGATGTTGGCCCAGTCGTCCAAACAGGGCACCACGCGCAGCGTACCGGCCTTAATGAGCGGAACGAGTTCAGGGCGCGGTTCGTGCAAAATGGTATCTGCCATGTAAACACGGGCGATATGCCGATCCGGATTCGCCAAGAGTGCTGGCGCACCGGCACACAACACGCCGTGCGTCACCGTAGACCAGACACAGCGTGGTTGGTAGGTATTAATAATAGCAGCAGCGGCCTTATCATTCGTGCCGCCCGTAGCCATTTCATCGTCAACAGAAACAACGACTGAACCATGCAGAGCATCCAAGTCCCCGTACAAACCACGCAAATAACTATGGTGGCTGCTCACGCGACCTTTAGGGCCGGTAACCCATGGCAGTTCACCAACACCGAGTTCGGAACACGCCTTGGCAACAGCCCACTCGTACCGCGTCTGGGCCGTAGCATCGGCATACAGAATGCACACTTTAGGGTTACCATTGCCAAATTCTTGGCGCGCATCTGAAATACCCTGCTGGAGAAGGCGACGCGTGAATGAAACCTCGGTTATGAGACCTGGCCTACCTCCAAAACCGCCGATAGCAGATGCATGGAGATCAGCGGCAATGATGCGGTCGAGCGAGACACCACCGTCGCTAAAGCCAGTGGCATTCTTCAAAAATAGCACCAAAGCAGGCGTCAGTGCCAATTCCTTGTCGCCCTCTGGTTTTTCAGAACGTGACCATGGCAGGTACATGAGCACAATCGCGATGCGCTGGGCACGCCTGCCAGAGAGGTAGTACAGCACCAATTGGAGTTGTCCCAAAAGCTCCCAGGTAAGCGGACCACTGGCGAGCACCACGCAGTCATGCCCACCGACGTGATCCTTACCCAAACGGACAAAGGGCTCGCCGCTCGCGCGTTCGCTAAACTCCGGCGCCGCAATATCCGTGGGTAAACCCTTCTGTTCTATGAGCACGTGTGCAATGGCTTGCGCGCGACCCACAAAACGCGGCAACGGAACCAACGTCAAACCCCCGTTACGATTGTAGCTGGCACGGAGCCGCTTGGGATTGCCATGTCGTCGTGGAGCCATGGTGATCTCCAACAAGACCCCGACTGAGTCGGGGGTTCAAGGTTGTTGAGGCACTCGTTGAGGTACTAAAGGTATCTTATGCTAGGAAGTGTATTTTCGTCAAACACCTTAAATACAAAATACCCTCCACAAGGGAGGGTATTTTAGTAACAACTTTAATTAGTCGTCATTGCGTCTGAAACCGCCACGTCCGCCACCGTTACCACCGCGATTAAAGCCGCCACTGCGAGCAGGGCGATCTTCTTTCGGACGGGCTTCATTCACCGTCAGGGTGCGGCCTTCAAACTCTTTGCCATTAAACATGTCAATGGCAGCTTGTGCCTCTTCATCGGTTGCCATTTCCACAAAACCAAACCCGCGTGAGCGACCAGTCATGTTGTCCATGAGGATAGTTGCGCTTTCCACGGTTCCGGCCTGTGCAAAATAGTTACGAAGAGAGTCATCGGTTGAGGAATATGAAATTCCACCAACATAAAGCTTCTTTCCCATAGCACAAAATTAGAACTATTACGATGCAAGCCGACCTTTATCCTCTTGCCGACTTACACGTAATGTAACTTAGTGTAACAGGCAGAATTGACGAACTTGCTGATTGTGGCCAGTATAGCATATGTAGCCGATTATGTCAAGCAAGGGCGGAAACAGGGCTTATTCGCGGGCTTTGCGAGCCACACGCAGGCGATCCACTTCTTTAAGCTGCTGCTTGCGCAAGCGGACGGATTCCGGAGTAACTTCCAGATATTCATCTTCAAGCATGATTTCAAGCCCACGTTCAAGGGTCAAAGGAATCGGCGGCGTAATTTGAATGGCAATATCAGAACTTGAAGCACGCATGTTGGTGAGTTGTTTGCCTTTGGTGGGGTTAACGGTGAGGTCAACACCTTTAGCCGTGTTGCCAATGACCTGGCCTTCATACACATCAATGTTGGGGCCAACATACAGTGTGCCACGTTCCTGCAAGTTTGCGAGTGAATAGCCCAGCACTTTACCGACCTCACCGGAAATCATGGAGCCAGTGTCGTGTTTATCAACAGCACCCACGTGGGGCCTGAAACCAATAACTTCACTGGACAAAATTCCTTCGCCGCGTGTGTCAACCACAAATTCATTGCGATAGCCAAGCAAACCGCGCGTAGGAATGTGGAAAATCAAACGCGTGTGGTTGTGCTCCGGATGCATGTTGACCATCTGCGCTTTGCGTTTTGACAATTTTTCAATAACCGTACCTGCGTTTGTCTGCGGCACATCAATCGTTATTTCTTCAAATGGTTCATGCTTGACACCATCAACTTCTTTAATAATAACTTGCGGTTGTGAAACCTGCACTTCAAAGCCCTCGCGGCGCATGTTTTCAAGCAACACAGCAATGTGCAGTTCCCCCCTACCATACACTTTAAAATCATCTTTTTGCGAAAAATCAATTTTAAGACCTACGTTAACTTCCAGCTCTTTTTCAAGGCGTTTTTTGATTTGTTGGCTCGTAACATACTTACCTTCACGGCCGGCAAACGGCGAATTGTTAACGAGAAAACGTAAAGAAATGGTTGGTTCGTCAATTTTAATGGCCGGCAGAAGTGGTTGGTCCTCTTGCGCACAGACCGTGTCGCCAATATAAATATCAGGAAGACCGGCAAGCATAACAATATCACCGGCTTCCGCTTGCTTAACTTCTTTTCTGGTAAGGCCCTCAAAAGTGAAGAGCGTTGTGATGGTGCCACTCGTGACGCCACCATCATGTTTTTTAACAAATGCTTTGTCACCTACTTTAACAATACCCTGATACAAACGGCCAATACCCATACGGCCCAGGTAATTGTCATACGCAAGGTTAAACGGCTGAAATGCAAAGGGGAGCGTAGTGTTTGCTTCAGCCGGCGCAACTTTGGCAAGAATGGTATCCAAAAGTGGCTTGAGGTCCTTTGATTCATCCGTCAGTTTTATTTTGGCAATACCATCTTTGGCAATGGCGTACACGGTGGTGAAATTAAGCTGCTCATCATTAGCGCCAAGATCCATAAACAGTTCAAGCACTTTGTCATGCGCCCATTCAGGACGCGCGGCGGGTTTATCAATTTTATTCAATACCACAATAGGTTTAAGGCCAAGCTCAAGCGATTTTTTGAGCACAAACTTGGTTTGCGGCATGGGTCCTTCTTGCGCATCAACTACCAAAAGCACGCTATCAATGGAGCGCAACACGCGTTCAACTTCTGAACCAAAATCAGCGTGGCCCGGAGTGTCCACAATGTTAATTTTGGTGCCGTTATAGAAAACCGAAGTATTTTTTGAATAAATCGTAATACCGCGCTCTTGTTCAAGCGCGTTTGAATCCATGCTCACGGAGTCATCTTTGCTCATGCCGGTTTGCTGCATGAGTGCGTCCGTAAGACGCGTCTTACCATGGTCAACGTGAGCTATAATGGCTATATTGCGAATTTCCATAAGTATACCATGTGTAGTACAACAGTGGGAAGAGTATAGTGCAATACAAGTGTTTTGTCAACCGGTTCGCTCTGTCTAACAAGCATGCTACAGTTCGGAACGTCCTCGCGTCGCTACGCCCCGACGTACGTCGGGGCTATGCTTTGGCTGCGGCATGTTCCTCACTGTAGCATGCTTGTTAGACACTACCACTGCTTTACAAAACACTATTTAAAGCGCATACTTATAATTATATGGGCTTGCGCCCATATAATCTGCGTTCACTCAAAAGATTGAGCTTAAACGCTCAATCTTTATTCGCTCACTTGATTATGAACCAACAAGACAATAGCGGGTCATTTTATGGTTTAGGCATCGCGCCCAATCTGTTAAAACGACTTGAAGAGCTCCATTTTAAAACACCAACGCCTATCCAGCACAAATCAATTCCCGTTGGCATAAGCGGTGAAGATGTGGTGGGAATCGCACAAACCGGCACGGGCAAGACCCTTGCTTTTGCTGTTCCCATGATTCAACGTATTTCAATTGTAAAATGCATGGGCTTGATACTTCTACCCACGCGCGAGCTGGCTATTCAGGTTGATGAAGCCGTACATAAATTGGCACAACCGTTTGGAATACGCACCGCCGTGATTATTGGAGGCGCTCCCATGAACAAACAAATTCAGGCATTGCGCAAGCATCCGCACATTATTATTGGCACACCAGGACGGCTTAATGATCACATCCAACAAAAAACTATTGTGTTGTCCGGCGTGGGCGTTTTAGTGCTTGACGAAGCAGACCGCATGCTGGACATGGGTTTTGAACCGCAAATCAGAAAAATTCTGGCCATGATTCCGGTGGACCGGCAGACCATGTTGTTTTCTGCAACTATGCCGGACAAAATTTCCAAAATTGCGCGCACGTATATGAAAAAACCGTTACGTGTTGAGGTTGCGCCGTCCGGCACGGCCGCGGAACGTGTTGAGCAGGAAGTGTTCATGGTGCCTAAAAATCAGAAAGGCGCGCTGTTAGTTAAAGTATTAAGTGAATACAAAGGAACGGTGTTGGTATTCAGCAGAACAAAACACGGGGCTAAAAAAATTGCGCGCGATATTAAAAACGCCGGACATACGGCTGCAGAATTACACTCCAATCGCTCCCTCAACCAACGACGTGAAGCGCTTGATGGTTTTAAGTCCGGAAAATATCGTGTTTTGGTTGCAACAGATATTGCAGCACGCGGTATTGATGTTATGGGCATTGAACTTGTTATCAACTATGATTTGCCAGACCAAGCTGAAGATTACGTGCACCGCATTGGTCGCACCGCACGCGCCGGACGGGCCGGCAAGGCAATCTCATTTGCAAGTCCAGAACAAAAACGTGACATTCAAACTATTGAAGGGCTTATACGCACCCGTTTGGCTGTCTCTCCATTGCCAAAATTAGCGCCACTGCCGCACGCACCGGCAATGCCAGAGCGTGCATTTACCCCGCGTCCGCAACGGGGATACGCTCCACGCCATTCCGGTCACGGTGGCAGTGGCGGCAGACGAGGCGGAGGTTTTCGAGGTGGAGATGGTAGGCACCGTGGAGGTCATGAACGAGGACAAGGCGGACGCAATAGACATGGCGGACGCGGTGGTGGGCAACCGAGCCAACAGCAAACAACACAATGATAATCAAGCGAACTATTTAAAATGCCCCTTTACGGGGAGCATTTTAATTTTATTTTACCTCGTACAAATCATGTGGTCCACTCTCACGCAAACCGGCATTGGTAATCTGCACAAATTCCGCGTTGCGCGTAAGTTCAGCAATGCTGTGGCTATTAACATAACTCATGCCGGACTTTAACCCGCCCACAAGCTGCCCAACCAGTTCCTCTATGGGCCCTTTGAAGGGTACAATGGATTCAACACCTTCCGACACGACTTCATTCAAATCTTTTTCCTCTTTAACAGCATGGGAACGGCGCTGGGCAACCGCAAAGCTCGCACTGCCTCGGCACACTTTATATTTTTTGTCACCGCGACGCATAAACACACCCGGACTTTCCGTGGTACCGGCGAATAAACCGCCAATCATCACACTTGATGCACCCGCGCCAAGGGCTTTCACTATGTCCCCTGACTTCTGAATACCACCGTCTGCGATAATCGGTACGTTATAATACGCAGCAACTTCTGCGCAAGCAAGTACAGCAGACAATTGTGGAACGCCACACCCCGTAACCAAGCGGGTAACACACGTTGTACCCGGACCAACCCCAACTTTAACTGCGTCCACACCAACTTCACACAATTCTTTTGTTGCTTGTGCTGTTGCCACATTGCCAACAATAAGAGGCACGGTGGGACATGCGGCGCGCACTTTTTCAATAGCGGCAAACATAAGATCAGAGTGCCCGTGCGCAATATCAATGACCAAAACGTCCGCACCCGCAGCAACCGTTGCTTGCGCGCGCTCAATATAATCCCCGCGCACACCAACCGCTGCGCCCACAAGCAGCCGGCCTTCACGATCATTTGCGCTCAAAGGATATTCAATACGTCGCTGAATGTCTGCACTGTTAATTAAACCACAAATACGGTCTTCCGCATCAACCAACGGCAACTTTTCTATTTTATGTTTTGCAAACAACGCACGTGCTTCATCAAATGTTGTTGAGGCGTTCCCCACAATCAATTTTTCACGCGGCGTCATGACCTCACTCACCTTTTGATTATCCCCCGCAAACAAGACATCGCGATTTGAAAGCACGCCAGCCAAACGGCCGTCATCATGCACAACCATAAACCCGCCCACGCCTAATTTTTCTCCGAGCGCTTTTGCTTCTGCAATGGTTTTATCCGATGCAATATGGTACGGTTCATGAATAACCACGTTCTGAGCACGCTTGACGCGCTTAACTTCTTCCACATTGTCTTCAATGGCCATGAACCGGTGAATGATGCCAATGCCGCCAAGTCGCGCAAGCGCAATAGCCATGTCTGACTCGGTTACCGTATCCATGTTGGCAGACACCAAAGGGATATTAAGGGAAAGCTGTTTGGTGAGGCGCGTTGAGGTATTGGCCTCTTTTCGCGACGTAAAGGTGGATCGACGCGGGATGACGAGGACATCGTCATAGGTAAGGGCAAGCGGTATGTTTTTCATAGGGGTATGATAACCGTATCCATAGTAAACCCTATAACAAAAAATGGCAACAAGCTCGGTGCTCACGCCGCAGGCACGCCACTACTTGAAGTCAGTTCTACTTTAACCACTCTTTAACTGATCTAGGCCAGCCAACAACAAGAAGCAGCGCAAGTGGCGCTCCCCAATTGGCCCATCGTTCCACAAAATCCCACATAGGCATACCGACAATCGGCCGAAGAAGCGCAGTAAAAAATCCCCAAAACACCATCCAAAGCAACGGGAGACGCATGGGTTTTATTAAAATAAAAATTGCCAACGCGATATCTATAATGCCAATAAGGAATAACAGCTGCGTTGCTGTTTCGGCATCGGACACGCCAAATTTTGCAAACCAACCAACCCAATCTTTTTTGCCCTGCAAGGCAAACACACCATGACCAATGAATTCACCAGCAACAGAGATGCGCAAAACCCATTCAATACGTTTTGTATTCATAATTATGTAATTTTTTAATTACCCCCAAGAGGAGTATAACAAAAAAACGAAATACAAACAATACACACCATGCCTATGTTGCTCATGCTGTTTTTGTGGTATATTGGTATAGTAATACAATTATTAAAAAACATATGAGTGAAAGAAAAACAATCATAATAATAACTGCAGCCGGCTTTTTAATTGTCGGGCTGATGATAGCGGGATATTTTTATTGGGGCTGGGTGCAAAAAAATACTACAAAATTTGTTGAAGAGGCCGGCGATATAAAGCAAGATACAACAAACAGCGCGTCAAAGGGTGTTCTGCCTTCTTTGGGAATAAACCCTCTTGCAAGTAAACCAAACGTCAATCCGGCTGAAAACGCTAACCCCATAAAAAATATAAAAACTAATCCTTTCGAGTAAAAAACGTAGGTCCCTGCGCCAAAAGCGCAGGGTAATAAAAATCATATGAAAACAAAAATTTTTATTATCCTCATCTCAATTTTTTTAGCAACCGGCTTGTCTGTTTTAGCCAAGAGTACCCTGGCACAAGAATCGGATAAACTGGAAAATATCAAATATCCTATTGGAGAATTAGACAATTGCACAAATAAAACAGATTGCAGGATATATTGCGACGAACCAAAAAATGCAGAGACGTGCTTTGTTTTTGCCGAAAAAAATGATCTCATGTCCGAAAAAGAAATCGCTGTTGCTAAAAAATTTTTAGCAGGCGAGATTAAAGGGCCGGGCGGATGCAACAATAAAGACACATGTGAGGAGTATTGCAACGATATAAATCATATTAATGAATGTATTTCTTTTGCAGAAAAAAATGACTTGATACCGCCAGAAGAGCTCAATGAAGCTAAAAAAGTTCAAGCAGCAATAGCCAGAGGAGTTAAACCGCCGGCTTGTGGCAATAAAAAATCCTGCGATGTCTACTGCGACGAACCCGAGCATATGGAAGAGTGCATCACTTTTGGCATAGAAGCGGGTTTTATTCAGGGTCAAGAAAAAGAAGATGCACAAAAAATGCTACAGGCAATTAAAAGGGGAGTAAAACCTCCCCCGTGCAGAGGCAAAAAGGCGTGCGATGAATATTGCAACAGCCCTGACAACATGGAAACATGTATGACGTTTGCCATGGAAGCTGGTTTTATGTCAGAACAAGAACAAGCTGATGCACAAAAAATGCTACAGGCAATTAAAAAAGGAGTGAAACCACCTGCTTGCAAAGGAAGAGAAGCATGCGATGTGTATTGCGGGCAAGAAGAGCATTTTGAAGAATGTACAAACTTTGCCGAGGCCGCAGGATTTATAACAGCAGAAGAGGCAGCTATGACTCGCAAAACAGGCGGCAAAGGTCCGGGCGGATGCAAAGGCAAAGAAGAATGCGAAAATTTCTGTAACAATCCGGATAATCAAGAAACATGCTTTCTTTTTGGCAAAGAAAATGGAATGATACCGGAAGAAGATTTACAAAAAATGGAAGAAGGCAAGCAACAACTTCAACAAGCATTGGAACAAGCACCCCAGGAAGTAATAGGTTGTCTTCAAGAAAAATTTGGACCAGATTTACTTGAAAAAGTAAAAAATAGTGTTATGCCATCAAAGGAAATTGGCGACCAGCTTGGCAATTGTTTCCAAAATATGAATCCGCCACCAGGGCAAGCGCCCATGCAAGAAGGTCAAGAAAGGATGCAGTCGGGCCAGTTAGGTCCCGGTGGTTGTCAAAGCCCGGAAGAATGCAATAATTACTGTCAAAATAATCCAGAAGAATGCAATAGTGTACAGCAAGGTCCTCCACCACAGATTGGTGAAAATCCAACGCCAGGACCGGCTATGTTTCCGGAAGAAAGAGCGGAGCGAATGCCGCCCTTACCAGAAGAAAATATAGCTCCGCCAAATATAAATCCTCCAGATATAAATCCACCACCGCCTTCCACTGGACCAGAAGGTGGAGAATATATTCCTCCGGCAGGAGAACAAATACCACAAGCGCCTCCGGCAGAACAGATGCCACCTGCTAGTTTTGACCAAAATTGAGAGCTTAAAATGATTATGTCACTCTAGAAATCAATAAATATCTGTTTACGCGCCCCAATCAATCGCACATTCTTGCCATAAGGCAACGGCATTTGGGGATCAGTATGTCCAAAATCCAAATTCTGAACAATGGGAACATTCTTATTATACATTCTAACTGTCTCCGCTATAACATTCCGTTGCCCTCGCGAGTATTCTTTCTTTTCTGCTTTAGATTTTTGCTTATCAAATTCCCAAGCTTTAGGTCTTCCAACCAGAACTGCCTTGACTCTTTCTAAGATGCCTCGTTCGCCCAGGGCTCTATAAACACGGGAAACATAATCACTTGATGGAATTTCTTCAGAGGTTTCAGTACACAATACCACACGCTCAAAATCTTTAAGAGAAGGAATCTCAACACTGTTGCGCATCATTTCATCTATGGATTCAAGGCACCCTCCCCATGTAAATCCCCGTGCATCATGTTTAGAATCCCAAATCCACCCGTCATTTGGCTCGTACACCCTTGCTTTATTTAAATTTTCTTCATTTCCCCAATCAAGACCTACATCATTATACTGTTCGCTCGGTTTAATCTCAGCTTCTCCCCTTTCAAATAGGGCCTTCTTCAGATAGCGCACGGTATATTCATCCATGCACTTTTGCATAGCAAACTGTGTCATTAAAGATCCGCCATAAAATGAAGGCACTCCATTCAGCCAAAGAAAATTCATGAAATGAGTATTGTCACTGTACCCAAAAAATGGCTTTGGGTTGTCTGAAAAAGGTTTGGAAGAAAGATTTTTAATATAGGTTACTTGGTCGTCTCCCCCGATAGATGCTATGACTGCCTTTACATTTTTATCCTCAAAAGCCGCGACAAGGTCATCAGCGCGCTCTTTTGCTGAAGCATTTAGTTTTCTAGTAGAAGGATATTCAACTGGTTCTAACTCAAAGATGTCTTTGACTCGTTGTAGGCCATATTCAAAAACTTTAGGAAAAACTGCAGGCGCCGCAAAAGATGGGGACAATACTGCGACCCTATCCCCTTTTTTCAATGTATGCAACTTCTTGAATTTCATATTCATATTCTACATAAGAAAACCTAAAACGACAACTATTATATTCAAAAAAGCCCCGAACAAAGGGCTTCTTGAACGTCGCTCCGAACGCTGAACGAAATCCGAACATTTTTTAACGAAAATCCAAACGCTGAATTTTGAAAAACTTTTAAGCTNNTTGAAATATTTTAGGATCATTCCATGTTTCACTAGTTCTATGCAATGCCCATAAATATTTTCCGTCCCAGGCCAAAGCCCAAGGATCCTTAGCGGCCGGATATATTTCACCAACCAGTTCGCCTTCCTTGGTGATTTTACATAATCCTTTACGACAGCCGGCATAAACCCAAAAATAACCATCCGCATAAGTGATGGAACCACCGGGAGCAAAAAAGGGAATATTTCCGACAACTTTTCCACTTTTATCTAAAGTCCATATTTTATCACCAGTTCTACTTATTAAATAAAGAAATTCGCCATCAGAAGTTAAGCCGGCAGTTCCGCCTTTTTCCGCATCAGGGATATTAAAACTATCAACAATTTCAATAAAATCTCCCGGCTTCGCGTTTTCATTTAATTTGAACTTGAAAATCTTTTTTAAGCTACCGTCATTAATATAAAAATATTTTCCATCATAAGCTAACCCTCGCGGACTGATAATGCCATTATTCCCAAATCGTTCCACGGCTTCCGTATTGGGATTAATCTTGATAAAATCAAGATCTTCGCCAACCTCACTGTCCAAGCTAAAGCGATAAAGATAGCCATCATGATATAGTAGCGACCACCCAAAATAAAGATTCTTCCCAATCTTTTTGATAACCCTTCGTGTTTCATCCTTGTCAGCATACACATAAGGGAATCGGTCTTCTGCTTCACCTGGAATATAAGAAAGCTCCAAGTTTCTAATGTCATTATAGTCAAAACTCGGAGGTTGTCTGCCGCTAACGATTTGGTTATTATTCAGAGTACTCATTACATTATCATCAATGGCGAAAATAGTTTCCCCCACATTTTGGAAATCATTGTCCTCAATGATAACCTGCGATTCCATACCCGCGCTGATCGTAAACTCTGGATCGTCTGTCTTTAAAACGTGATAATTTTCAAAAAAATTATTTTTTACTATCCCAGCGCTTTTCTCAAAATGCACTCCGTGATGGCCACCCTTGAAATAATTGTTTGAGATAATGGCATCTTTGTTGTATTGTTCGAGCGCGATGTCGTGATAAGCATTACTATAAAATGTATTATTCATAATAATAGGGGTTGAGCGTTCCGCGTATAACCCTTCAGAGTTTATCCAGCGTATAATAGAGTTGGTGATGGGCACGGAAGAATCAAATTGTGTAATAGCTATTTCAGCAAACTCAACTATAACATAATCAAAAACAGATTTTTTAGAATTGAATACTGTTATTCCCATCCAGTCCCCATTTATAGGATCTGGGGCATCGGAAGTAAACCAAATTTGTTTTTCAGGAGTTCCAACAGCTTTTATTGTTCCATAAACATTCAATCCTGCCCTTGCAAAAGTTTTATAATTTCTATCAT
>DNQG01000008.1 GCA_003501255.1 Candidatus Magasanikiibacteriota bacterium | reverse complement strand
CTGGGGCCAATATTTTCGCTGCTTGGTTCATTTTTCATTTTAATTATTCTCCTTGTGATATTAATTCTTGCTATTGAACACGGTCTTGAAACACTTGGTTATGAAGGGTTTTTGGATTTTTTCTAAATTAATTATTTTTTGATCTTTTATGCCCATGAGCCCTAGACAACGTGTACTCATTATCGCGGCCTTTGTGCTTGTTGTTGCGCTCATTGCCTTTGCCTTGTATAGTTTCTTTTTCAAACCGTTTGGGGCCATCGTACCTACGGTTCCACCAACTACAGAACCGCAACCAACCGGTGGACTTCCTATTGCACCGGAAGCGCCTCTTCCGGAACTGCAACCAACACAACCCGGCGTATTGCGCCCCACGCCTCCGCCCAGTGGTATTTCCGCAGTTGCCGAAGGTGGGCTCACCGCAACCAATCCGATGCTCCCCACTGGAGCGCGTGAAGTAAAATTGCGTGCCGATGGTCGCGGAGTAAACTACTATAATGCGCTTGATGGAAAGTTCTATCGTGTAACCACTGACGGCACCTTGAATCAACTCTCATCTAACACTTTTGCCCAAGTTGAAAATGCCACATGGTCACCACAAGGCAACAAAGCCGTTCTTGAGTTCCCGGATGGTTCCAACATTTTCTTTGACTTTGATTCGCAGCAACAAGCTACACTTCCCGCTCACTGGAAGGACTTTGACTTTGATCCGAGCGGCGATAAAATCGTTTCAAAAAGTATTGGCACGGACGAACAAGACCGCTACTTGATTGTTTCAGACACCAACGGTTCCGGCGCCCGCGTCATTACCGCCCTTGGAAATCAAGAGCAATTTGTTACACCCACGTGGTCGCCCAGCGGCCAAGTTGTAGCGCTTGCTGAAACAGGATTCCCCACCCATGGCAGTGCGGGTGACCGTCAAAATATTTATTTGGTCCCCAATCGCCAAACAACTGATTTCCCGCAGATTACCATTGAAGGATACGGCTTGCGTTCACAGTGGTCGCCTGACGGTAACCAAATGCTCTACAGCGCATACAACGCGACTAATGAATACAAGCCGCACCTGTGGGTTGTTACAACACAACCGGGCAATGAAGGAGCCAGCAAGGTTGACCTTGGTCTGAATACATGGGCTGACAAATGCGCTTTCGCAGACACCACCACACTCTACTGCGCAGTTCCGGTTTACCTTGAAGAAGGATTTGGCATGGTGCCGGGCCTTGCGGATGCCATCCCTGATGAAATTTATAAAATTGATTTAAATGACGGGACCAAAACACTTATCGCAAGTCCTGTTGAAAGCCCCACCATTGAAACACTTATGGTTTCAGAAGACGGCGATTCACTCTTTTTTGTGGATAAACAAGATCAAGGTCTTTTTGAAATGCGTCTAAGATAACATCTATGCCTCACCGCGCCAAACTTTCATTCATCATTTTTTTCTCTCTTGCCGCTCTTGTATTTCTCACCGCGTTCGTCCGTTTTTTAAAAAAACCGGAAGAGCTTAACATACTGGATACGTTCTATGGAGAAAAACCGGCGCTTGAAATCTTCAACTCCGACCCGGTGCGTGGAGCAACAACAGCAAAAATTACCATTGTAGAGTTTGCTGATTTTGCCTGTGAACATTGTAAAGAATCCGCAGCCATTATGCGGCAGTTGCTTCTGGATTACCCCAATAATGTGCGCATAGTGTGGAAAGATTTGCCCGCCACCACCTACCCTGAAGACAGTCAGCCGTTACATGTGGCCGCGCAATGTGCCAATCGCCAAGGACGTTTTTGGGAATATCATGATGAACTCTTTGCAAACCAAAGCACCGGGGTAACGCAGAACGAATTTATCACTCTAGCAAAAAAAATAGGGCTTGACACATTTGCATTTGAAGAATGCCTAACCGGCAATGAAACTATACCGGTTATTATTGAACGCAACCGTCTTATGGCCCAAGAACTGGGTGTTGACGGCGTGCCTTACTTTGTGGTCAATGAAACAAAACAACTATCCGGAGTTTTATCCATTACGCGGTGGCATGAAGAAATTGATGGTTTGCTTAAAAAATAGCGCACTACTATGAGTCAAAAGCGGGGGCATTCTATGGCACATCTCACTATTCTGTTTTTTGTTTTTATTTTTTTATTGTCCACGCCGGTACAAACACAGGCAGAAGAAGATACAGTACTGCCTGACTGTGAATTCAGCGGAGCAGCAGAATATCAAGATCTACCACTTGAACTTGCGCACCTTACGCAACCAAAACTTAATATTCCCATTCCCGGCTTTACCTTCCGTAAACAAGTTTTTAAAATTCAACGGTGCATT
Source organism: Candidatus Magasanikiibacteriota bacterium (assembly GCA_003501255.1). GTDB lineage: Bacteria > Patescibacteriota > Patescibacteriia > Magasanikbacterales > UBA10197 > UBA10197. The sequence goes on along the minus strand of DNQG01000008.1, from coordinate 19,208 downwards.
GATCCAATAACCAACAAAGAGGTTGTTGAAAAAGCTAAGACAACCTTTGTTATCTCCGCCTTGTGTGATTACATGCAAGCTCTTTTTAAATTAGCCGTAGGCTTTGCTATTCTTTTGGCTGTCATTGTTATTATGCACAACGGCCTGAGATGGGCGGCGTCAGCCGGATCTGCCACTGCCATTTCTGAAGCAAAAAATGGTATCAGCAACGCCTTGGTTGGTCTTTTGTTGCTTTTGGGCGGCGTGCTCCTTTTACGCATCATTAACCCTGATCTGGTTATTTGTCGGCCGTTTATGATTGAAAAACCAAAATTGCCGGATGCGTCACTCGTAAGTGTTAGCTCAATCCCCAGTGATCTTATAATTATCTCAAGTGCAAATACAGCTGATACACTTGCCAAAGATGTGCAAGAAGCACTCGTGGTGGGGCTTAAAAAAATTCAAGATAAAGATAATCCATGGGGTGCCACATGGGGATCAGAAAAAAAACCAACATTGGCCGATGCCAGCCGTTCCGTTTCAAAACAACTGCAAATGTATGTTGATAACTGTGTGTTCCCGGATGGACAACGTTCTGCCAGCTTTAGATTCAATGGGACTGGTGACAGCCCTGAAACACTTACCTCAAAACCATGGCGAGGCGCACCATATGGTTTCCAAGACATAGCAAACGGTATTGCTGGCACAAGTAACGCAGATATAAGTACCCTCACGAGAGATGCCGTATTTTCATATATTGCCCAAAATGCAAAACTAGACCCCAGTACAAGCCCTCACACATCAGGGGTTGCTGTTGACTTATGGGCGCCGGGGGTTACCAAGAGTGTCTTACATACTCCAGACGCGCTTGCGCGGCAAAAATTATTAATAACATACATGCTTAATAATGGATTTTGCGTACTCACGGGTAAACCAGATCCTACTGGTGTTCATCAAAACGGATGGTCAATGATTAACGAAAACATTGAACACTGGCATTTTGAATTAAATGTGCGCCGTAAATCAAGGCCCGAAGCCTGTGTGACAGACTACAAGCCGCCACCTGGATTTGAATAACCTATGACCACTGATATTCTTTTTGCTTGCACCAAGTGTGATGCGCAATTTGCAAAGTGGACCGGCCGATGCCTTGAATGCGGCAGCTGGGGTACGGTGCAAGAAGCGCAAGCACATCAGCAATCACACAATTCAAAACCTGCTCCTTTAACACCACCCTCTGCGGTGGTGCGGTTTTCTGAATTGAAAAGTGATGCCCATGGCCGTTTTCAAACCGGCATAGCAGAACTTGACCGCGTACTGGGTGGCGGGGCGGTTGCCGGGTCNNATGCTTGCTGCACGCGCCTCAAAAGCCCTCTATTGTTCTGCAGAAGAATCGACGCATCAGGTGTTGCAACATGCACAGCGTTGTGGTGTGGTGAGCAGTGCAAATTTGTTTTTTTTAAACAGCTCATCAGTTGAAGAGATTATTGCAACCATCCATGCTGAAAAACCAACCTGCGCTGTGGTTGACTCTATTCAAACTATTGCCACAACTGATGCCACAGGTGAAAAAGGTAGCGTGACACAAGTACGCGCCGCTACGGTCAAACTGCTTGAAACGGCAAAACAAACCGGTTGCGCTATTTTTATTGTTGGCCATGTAACCAAAGATGGCGCATTTGCCGGCCCCAAAACACTGGAACATTTGGTTGACACGGTTTTATATTTTGAAGGTGATTCCATGCGGGACTTACGTATTTTACGCAGTGTAAAAAATCGTTTTGGTGCCACGCATGAAATTGGTGTTTTCCGCATGACTGACCACGGGCTTGAAGAAGTTGCGGATCCGTCCGGCATATTACTCGGGCCTGAAAGTACCACGCCCGGCTCTATTTTGACGTGTGTTTTGGAAGGTTCGCGACCGCTTTTGGTTGAAATACAAGCGCTCGTGAACAAAACCGCGTTTGGATACCCTGAGCGGCGTGCAAGCGGGTTTGATGTGAACCGGCTTAAGTTATTGTTAGCGGTTTTAGAATCACATGCCGGATTAAAACTGGGTATGTACGATGTGCACGTAAATATTGTAGGCGGCATTGCCACACGAGAACCCGCGGCTGACTTAGCCGTCGCGCTCGCGGTTGCTTCTGCGTACAAACAAAAAACATTACCGCATACATTGGCCGCGTTTGGCGAGATTGATTTGGCCGGCAATGTGCGGCCGGTTCCTCAAACAAAAAAACGATTGGACGAATGCAGTCGTCTTGGTATTAAACGCGTGATTGTTGCGGATGATAAAGACACCAAGAGCGAGGGGGTTGTGAAAGTGAAAAATATCGGTGAACTTATCAAGCAGACGGGGTGAAATGGGCATACATAAGAAAATAGAGAACCTCGAATTTGCGTTTCTAATTTGAACAGTGCGCGGAGCAGCCCCGCCTCTGGCGGGGACTGTTTGTGCTGTTTGAGGAAATAAAATGGCCACGTTTATCACGTGGCCATTTTATGACGAGTTCACAAACAGAGCGACACAGCACATTCAAATTAGACAGTAAATGAGCCGGTTCTCTATTTTCTTATGTATGCCCATTATTCCCAATGTATATTCTCCTCCCACTCCTTAATTTTTTCACTTAATACAGGAAATTTTTCTAGTCCTCCGTCCAAAACAAATGTGGCCGCATCGCGCGCCGTTTTAATAATCTCAACGTCATGCAATGACGCGATTTTTAAACCACCAAAGCCCGACTGCTCAACACCATATATCTCACCGGGCCCGCGCAGTTCCATATCTTTTTCTGCCAATTCAAATCCGTCATGACATTTTTGAAATAATGCAAGCCGTTCCTCTGCTTGCCCTCCCATGGTTTCTGAAAATAATAAACAATATGATTGATGCTCGCTCCTCCCTACTCTACCGCGAAATTGATGAAGCTGCGCCAACCCAAAACGTTCCGCATCTTCTATAATCATGATGTTTGCGTTTGGCACGTTAACACCAACCTCAATAACTGATGTGGCAACGAGTATTTTTGTTTCATTATTCAAAAATGCCCGCATCACATCTTCTTTTTCTCGTGCTTTTAATTTTCCATGCACCATACCAATCGCAAGGTCCGAAAAAATATGTTCCTGCAATTTTTTATGCTCTACTTTGACTGATTTTGCTCCTAATTTATCTGACGGATCAACAAGCGGACAAATAACAAACGCCTGTCTCCCTTTTTTAATCTGCTCGCGCACAAAGGCGTATGCTTTTTCTCGCTGGTGTGCATCAACCAATTTTGTCAGGATAATTTTACGACCGGCCGGTTTTTCTTTTAATAAAGAAATGTGCAAATCACCGTACACGGTCAGCGCCAGTGTACGTGGAATGGGCGTTGCGGTTAACGACAAAAAATGTGGTGACAAAGGATGACCTGCTTTTGCGCGCAACGCTTTTCTTTGCCCGACACCAAAACGATGCTGTTCATCTACAATAGCGAGCCCCAAATTATGAAAACTAACACCCTCCTGCACCAATGCGTGGGTGCCTATCACCAGATGCGCTTTTCCTTTTTCAATTAACGCAAGCGCATCCTTCTTTTTCAGCTCCTCTTGTACATTTCTTTTCATTGAACGCGTAAACAACAAGGGCTCACAACCCGTACCAACCAACAATGCTTTGAATGTTTCAAAATGTTGTGCGGCCAAAATTTCCGTGGGTGCCAACAATGCCGTTTGATAACCATTCCAAAATGCGCCAAGCGCGGCAAGCGCTGCAACCGCCGTTTTCCCAGAACCCACATCGCCTTCAAGCAAGCGATTCATGGGTGTTTCTTTTTCCATATCCTGAAAAATTTCCCATGCAGCTTTTTTTTGTGATGCAGTAAGTTTGAAAGGCAAACTACTCACGAAATCAGCTGTCTTTTTTTGTTGAAACAAAAACACTGCTGCATGTTGTTCACCCAAAGCGCGCCGTGAACGTTCTGCCATGAGTTGCAACCGGAATAATTCGTTAAATTTGAGACGTTTAATCCCCCTATCTGCTTCATCCACGGTTTTTGGAAAATGCACCAACATAAGCGCTTGCGTTACAGGCATCATACCGGCACGCGCACACACTTCCTCTGGCACCCAATCAGGTACCTCTTCAAGCGCACTCTGCACACTCTTTAAAAGAAAACGAATTTGTTTTTGAGTAATACCTTCAGTCGCAGGATAGACCGGAACCAAACGAGCCGTATGCGTGGTCCCCAATGCGCTTGCACGCTCCCACTCCGGCGCAACCAATTGCCAGCCCTCGCGTGAACGTGCATAGCGTCCGGCCAAAAACAATTCATCACCGATTTTAATGGTTTTTGATAAATAGGGTTGGTTAAACCACACAGCTTTAAGAGATCCTGAACTATCGGTAACGAGTGCTTCAGTTAAAAAGGTCCTCTTGCGAGGACTGCGTCTGGTTTGGATGAGCGTTATTTTTCCTCGTATGGTTGCGGGCTCATCCGGACGTAATTGTGCAATGGCCACAACACGACTCCAATCCTCATAGCGAAACGGGATGTGGGCCACCAAATCGCTGACGGTCTCAATGCCTAATTTTTTGAGACGCGTTGCTACTGTTTTTCCAACCCGGTTGAGATGTGAAACGGGTTCGTGAAGATTCATACTTACGGAAGCAAAGAAGGCACTACTGACGACAGTGTGCTGGTTACAATACCCGGTACGCGGTTTTCAATTTGCTGGACCGTATCCATAACACCTGAAATACCGGGCAATAATGCCGCGCCCAAAGGCGCCACAAGCGGCGTTATTTGTGAAGAAGCCACTTGCGTTGCAAGCCATCCGCCCTGCACGTGCGTAATGAGAAACGCCAACACCACACCAACAACAACAACGCCCTCCAATAATCCAAACACGAGCCCGAGCAAATGGTTGAGCGACCCAATAAATGGCAGCCGCCACAAAAATCCAATGGTTTTATTAATGATCCAAAACACCAAACCGACCACGCGGTTAACGACAACCATAATAAGCAAAAACNNACCATGGCTCCACGGAATATATTTTGCAAGCCACTCTGCAATGGTTGAACTATACAAGTATGCCGCTGCAACGGAAACAATCATGGCGATAATGGAAAAGATGATGCGTATAATCCCCTTCCACAAACCATACAATGAAAAGAGTGCGATGGTAACAACTATGCCAATATCAATATAAGACATATTATACAAGGCGCGGAAAAAGCGGCGAACCTTTTTTAATTTTTGTGCCTGGTTTTAAAGCAATTTTTTTGACATCATGTTTAAATTCTTCGCTGATATTCAAACCCAATTGTTCAAACATTGCCTCTGATATTGACGGCATAAACGGATACACAAACCACGCCGCGTGATGACAAATAGTTGCGAGCGTATACAATAAATTATTCAATTTCACTTCTTGCTTGGCCGCAGGGTCCGCCAACTTCCACGGCTCTTCTTCATTAATCACTTGGTCTGCGCTACGCAAAAGCGCCCACACTGCTTCAAGCGCGCGGTCAAACCGGAACGCTCTAAACCCTTCATTATATTCTTTCCAGACATGTTCATACGTGCGCACCGCATCATCTGAGGGTTGTGGGATACAGCCGTCAGTATATTTTTCAATCATGGACAGCACGCGGTAAAACAAATTGCCCAAACCGTTTGCCAAATCCGCTTCATACCGTTCACCCAAACGTTTGAATGAAAAAACGCCGTCACTATCAAACGGGATTTCACGCAGCATGAAATAGCGCACAGCAGACAACGGAAATTGTTTGACTATTTCAAACGGGTCAAGTACATTTCCCAATGTTTTACTCATTTTTTGACCGTCAACGGTGATCCAACCGTGCACGGCAATTTGTTTGGGTATATCCACACCAGCAGATATGAGCATGGCTGGCCACAAGAGTGAATGAAAACGATTAATTTCTTTTCCTACCACATGCACATCTGCGGGCCACCATTTCTTAAACTTTTTTTCATCTTGAGCGTATCCGGCTGCGGTAATATAATTGGTTAAAGCATCAAACCACACGTACATGACTTGTTCGCTGTCGCCAGGTACTTCAACACCCCATGATAATTTACTTTTGTGACGCGAAATGCTTACATCTTCAAGCCCCTCCTCAATAAGCGCATGCATTTCTTTGCGCTTGCCTTCAGGAATGACAAACTCCGGATTCTCTTTAAATAATTTTTTGAGTTTTGCGCCGTACGCGCTCAAGCGGAAAAAATAATTTTCTTCTTCAATGCGCTCCGGTTTTTGTTTGTGGTCCGGACACAATCCTTTTTCATCAAGATCTTTTTCTGTCTTGAACGCCTCGCAACCTACGCAATAAAGACCAGTATATTTTTTCTTGTAAATGTCACCATGCTCAAATGAACGTTTCCAAAATTCTTGTGCCGCTTTTTTATGCCAGTCGTATGACGTACGCATGAAAATATCATTTGAAATATCAAGCACGTCCGTCATGAGCTCATACTTTGCGGCTTGCTCATCCAAAAACGCCTGTGTATCTTTGCGTGCTTCCTGGGCTTTTTGATACACCTTGCTACCGTGTTCATCGGTACCGGTTAAAAAGAGCACCTCATGTCCAAGCATGCGATGATAGCGCGCAACCACATCGCATATAATGGTGGTATACATGTGTCCCAAGTGTGGCGCGGCAGTTGCGTAATAAATAGGGGACGTGATATAAAACGTGTTTTTCTTTGACATAGCATTAAGTATACTCCTTTTATGCCTTACTGATAACCAGGGCAAACTCCCCTTTTTCTTTTATAGCATTTGCGTCCAAAGTGCCCGCCGTGGTATAATATATGGTTTCAAATTTTTTGGTCAGTTCGCGGGCAACTATAATTTGCTGTCGCGGCTGCAACACACCGGCCAATTCCGCAAGCGTCTTCTTGATGCGATAGGTTGACTCAAACAATACAACCGTAAACTCTTGTGACACCTCTGCAAGGCGCCTGAAGTAGGCGTTTCTTTTATTTTTGTGCGGAGGAAATCCAAAAAATACAAATTGGTCAGCATGAACACCCGCGATACTCAAAGCTGCAATAATGGCAGAAGGTCCGGGAATAGGTATAACAACCACGTCCGGACACTCTTTCTTAATATAGGCAACGAGTGCTCCACCCGGGTCAGCGATGCCGGGTGTACCGGCATCGGTCATATACACAACATCACTCCCTTGCGCAAGTGCTTCTTTGACTTTGACAAAATGATGAGCCCGAGCGTGTTCGTTAACGGAAATGAATTTTTTGTGTTCTTGAATACCAAGTAACCCAAGCAAGCGGGCGCTCACACGCGTATCCTCACATGCTACAACCGATGTGTTTTTGAGTATATGCAAACCACGCACTGTAATGTCATCTGTATTGCCGAGTGGGGTTGCGAGCATGTAGAGGTTTGACATATAGAAAAGTATAGCAAAAATGCCTAAAATAAGCAAGATTTTGACGGTTTGACACTTGAGGGGAAGGTTTCGCGGCTTATTTTAATTTGCCTCAGGCCAAATTTGTTTCCCCTCTTCATCGTAGAGTTTTATCGCTGACACCGGGCAACTTTGCGCCGAGAGCAGTAACTCATCTTCATTAGCCGTGTTAGGGTCAACAATATATGCTTTGTTTTCTTTATCTAATTGAAAAACACCGGGTGTTACAACAACACACGACCCAGCGCCAATACAAACGTTTTTATCAACAACAATTTTTGCAACACGCCCGCGCTTGCAACGAGCCACCGACTCTTTTCCGTCATTTTTTTCTATCTGATAATTATCTGCCATACGTTAAGCTGCCGGTGGCAGATTTTTTTCATCATTCTTTGGAAATTCCAAAACATCAGCGCCCTGTTCTTGTTCTTCCTTTCCAGGCGGCACATTATCTAAAGCTGCAGCCAATTCAGCGCGCGATACTGTTTGTTTTTGCACACCGAAAAATTTTCCAATAAGTGCTTCAATTGCTTTATGCATTACGCCACCCGCAAACGCGATGTAATCTTCTCTTGTTTTAAAACGTGCTGACGCTTCAGATGGCACCTTTTTGGATAGGGCTTCACGCAACTCTTCCTCCGTAATGGCTTTTGCTGAATACAACTTCAAGGCCTCGCCCGCAATATCTTCTTTGCTAAAACTTTTTTGCTTACGCAAACGAACAACCGTCTCACCTTTCTTTTGCGCACGCTGCACATTAAGCTCTTGCAACAGGGCGTTCATGGCGCCGTCTACAATCTCGGGCTCGTACGATAAAATATGCGCCGTCAATTTTTCTCTTTTAAAAAAATTACGCAGCCCAGGCATGGCTTGCTTAACCATATCGCGCACAAGTGGATTGTACCCGATATCCAAAAAATCTCTAATTGCTCGTGCTTCCTGCCTATCCAATAATTCTTCTTTCTGTTCTTGCGGAACATTGCGCTGAATCTCCGCTACAAGCTCCTGGGCTTTTTGCGTGCGTTCTGTCTTTTTAAATTCCAATACGCGCGCTTGTTGCAATTCTTGTGGAGCTTCCGCCTTTTGTGCAGGTTGCTCCGGTGCACCTCGTTCCTTTTTTATTGGTTTGATATTTTCTGTGGCCTTAGTCATACGTTCCACTCTCATATTAAATACCTAAAAATTTGTCATCCTCCAGATTAAACGGGTCAACTTCAACACCGCCACCAGCGCCATAAATATCACCGGCAAGCGCTTTTTCAATGTTGGCGACCGCGTTACGCGGTGTATTGCGAGAAATAATCACTTGATCATCAATCATGATATTGTTGGCAAGCGAACAAGAGCTCAAACAACCACATTTAGTTACCTCAACGTCCGGACGCTGTCCAAACGCCATTTCCATTTCTCGTGTGATTTCTTCCGCAAACTGCGCCCCGCACTTAGGACCATGACACACTGCTATTTTTCGTTTTTTTTGTTCTGACATATGTATATACTACTTTATTTTTAGTTAAGAGGCAACTTTCTTATGATTCCCTTTTTGAAATATAAATGATTCACGTAATCCTGCCACCACACCCGGCAAATACTGCATTACATAATCAATATCTTCGCGGGTGGTTCGTTTACCCATGGTAAAACGCACACTACTAGAAATTCGATCAAAAGATAACCCCATCGCGCGCATCACATGTGACGGTTCTGCATCTGCAGAGGTGCACGCAGATCCTGTTGAAGCCGACACGCCATACTCGTCAATGTAAAATACCAGTGCTTCGCCTTCAATACCATTAAAACCGACATTCAAATTATTGGGCAAACGCAAACCACCAAGCTCCGGGCCATTTAACTTTACATCAAAAATTTCAGCGACAATACGTTCCCAAAAATACGCACGTAACTGTGAAAGCCGCATATTTTCTTCTTGTTTGTTGTTTTGCGCAAGTTCAAGCGCTTTGGCAAAACCAACAATACCGGGCACATTTTCAGTACCCGCGCGCACGTGCATTTCTTGTCCGCCACCCACGATGAGTGGTCGCAATGCCACAGTACGCCGTTTATATAATATACCAACACCTTTGGGCCCATAAATCTTACTGCCATTCAAAGTCATCAAATCAACATGCATTTGTTCCACATTTAAATCAAGCACACCACCGGCCTGGCACGCGTCTGTGTGGAAAAAAGGATACACTGTTTTGTTTTCTTTGCGCCATTTTAAAATTTTCCTTCCGATTTCTGTAATCGGTTCCACGGTGCCCACCTCATTGTTAGCGTACATTATAGTTACCAAAATGGTATCCGGACGCAATGCTTTAACTACATCAGTCGGATCAACAAAACCGTGTTCATCAACTGGCACAAGCGTGATTTCAAAACCGTCTGCACGCAATGCGTCAAGCGCATGCAATACAGCATGATGTTCAATACCACAACTAATAATATGTTTCCCATGTTCTTTGTGTTTGTGTGCAATACCAAATAACGCGGTATTGATTGATTCTGTTCCGCCGCTTGTAAAAATAATTTCAACCGGCGAAGCGTTGAGTATGTGCGCCACGGTTTTGCGCGCCTGTTCAACTGCCTCGCGTGCTTCACGACCGAGCTTGTATAATGAAGAGGCGTTGCCAAATGCTTTTTCAAAATATGGTTCTATAACAGCACGGACCTCTGGCGCAACATAGGTGGTTGCCGCATGATCCAAATACACATCACGTTTTACTTTTGGTTTTTCAGGAAATTTCATACGAGTTCATCCAATGTTTTTTCTTTTAAAAAAAGTTTCAGTGCTCTGTTTAACTTGCCAAATGCATTATCACCTTTTACAGAATCAAGCGGTCCTTCAATTGCTTCAATGATATCAATAATGTGTATTGATGTGCGCGGACGTGATAACCAATAACCGCCCACTTTTCCTTTGCGTGCGCGAATAATACCGGCGTCTTTTAATTTTGCAGCAATACGCTGCAAGAATAAAAAAGAAATGCCGCTGTCTTTGGCAAATGTTTTTAACGATAATGGCTCGGCGCTACACCCTTCTTCAATGGCTCCAAGCAAGCGCAACGCATATTCTGTTTCTTTTTTCAAAAACATACGGAATTAGTATGACATATTTCAAAAGAGCTGTCAAATAGGGGTTACATGCTTTTTCAGAGGCAACCTCGGTATACGAATTTTCCTCCTCGCGGCTCGGAAAATTGTATACCTGCGGTTGCAAGGGCAAAAAGCAAGTAACCCCTATTTGACAAATATCCCACAATCCTATATCATACCTGCGTAGTATGTCTTGACCAAAAAATACAAAAATGCCCAAAAAAACTCAAATAACCATTGATCGCTCAACGTTTGATTCGGCCAATAAAGACCAATCAAAATACAAAGCAAAACCAGGCCTCTCAAAAGAGGTTGTTTTGGAAATTTCACGGCAAAAAAATGAGCCGGAATGGATGCTTGAAAGACGCCTAAAAGCCCTTGAGCTTTATCATAACACCCCGCTGCCCTCATGGGGTCCTTCACTTAAAGATTTAAATTTGGACAACATTATTTACTTTGTGCGCCCAAATACGGAGGAAGCAAAAAGTTGGGATGACGTACCGACTGATATTCGCACCACGTTTGAAAAACTCGGCATCCCGGAGGCAGAACAAAAATCATTAAGCGGAGTTGGGGCGCAATATGACAGTGACGTGATATATCACAAACTCAAAAAAGAATGGGCTGCCAAGGGAGTGATTTTTGAAAACATGGATGTGGCTGTACAAAAATATCCTGACACGGTGAAAAAGTATTTTATGACAAGCTGCGTGCCCATCAATGACCACAAGTTTGTCATGTTGCACGCAGCCGTGTGGAGCGGCGGTACGTTTATTTATGTTCCGCCCGGTGTCAAAGTTGATATTCCGTTGCAGGCATACTTCCGTATGAATGCGGAACTCGGCGGACAATTTGAGCATACTTTAATTATTGCCGACCGCAACAGTGAAGTGCACTACATTGAAGGATGCTCCGCACCGCGCTTTGATGCCAAATCATTGCACGCGGGCTGTGTTGAATTGTTTGTGCATGAAGGCAGCCGCATGCGTTATTCAAGTATTGAAAATTGGAGCAAAAATATCTACAACTTAAACACCAAACGCGCGCTCGTTGACAAAAACGGCATTGTGGAATGGGTGAATGGCAATATGGGCTCGGGAACGACCATGCTCTACCCCTGCAGTATTTTGCGTGGCGAAAATGCGCGCAGTGAATCGCTCGGCATTGCATTCGCAGGCCCCGGGCAACACCAAGATACGGGTTCAAAAGTTATTCATGCCGCACCCGACACATCATCGGTCATACGCTCAAAAAGTATTTCCGCAGGTGGTGGCGTTTCCAGCTATCGCGGCCTTGTGCGTGCTACGCCGCAAGCCAAACATTCCAAAAGTTCGGTAACGTGCGATGCGCTGTTACTGGACGATGCATCAACGTCAAACACCTATCCGTACATGAAAATCGCCAACAGTGACATGGATGTTGCGCATGAAGCGCGGGTGGGTAAAATCGGTGACGAAGAAATTTTTTATTTAATGAGTCGCGGATTATCACAAGAAGAGGCAACAAAATTAGTTGTGTCCGGTTTTATCGCACCAGTTATCAAACAATTACCACTTGAATATGCAGTTGAACTTAATAGATTGATTGAGCTGGAAATGGAAGGAGCAGTAGGATAATAAGCGATGAAGGTGAAAGAAATGCGAAATGTAATTTCGCATTTCCGGGCCGAGGAGTTTATATACATATATATGACGCAACCAATCATTGTACAACCATGCACACATATTACCCACCACTTTTTTAATACAGACCCCAATACTGCACGCCATATTATTGTGCAAAAAGACGCACAGGTAACGATATTTGAATATACCTTGCGCGGTACCGCGCAAGCATCAACTACTATAACCCTGGCGGAACCCGGCGCAGAAGCGCATATTGCCAGCGTATTTTTGGGATCGTCTGACGCTGTATTCAACCTTAACCACACTATTATCCATGATGCGCCGCATACCATCAGTAATATTCAAACACGCGGTCTTTTGCTTGACCGCGCAAAAACAAATTATAAAGGTTTGATACATATCAACAAAACTGCCCCTTACGCGCAAGGGTACCAAAAAATTGACACACTTGTGGCAAGTGAACAAGCGTACATTGACCAAACACCGGTCTTGGAAATTCATAATGACAATGTAAAATGCAGCCACGGCGCGACCATCGGACATTTTGATCCTGAACATTTGTTTTATTTGATGAGCCGCGGGATGAATGAACACACTGCCAAACAAACACTGGCAAAAGGATTTTTGTTAGCAGCTATACACAATACGTGCCCTGCGTTAATTATAAAAACCATTGATGAAGCACTGACAACTGTATGAGTATAAACGCACACAAAAAAGATTTTCCTATGCTTGCGGGCCAGCCGCAACTGGTGTATTTGGATTCTGGCGCGACATCACAAACACCGCAACCTGTGCTTGACGCCATGAATGATTATTATAATACGTGCAATGCCAACATACATCGTGGTGTTTATCAGGTAAGCACGGAAGCAACAAAACGCTATGAAGCAACGCGTGAAAAAATTGCCGCGTTCATTGGTGCGCAACGTGAAGAATTAATTTTCACCAGTGGCGCAACCATGTCGCTCAATCTTCTTGCCTATTCGTTGTGCAGTACACTCAAACAGGGCGATGAAGTTGTTACCACGCTCATGGAACACCACAGTAATTTTGTACCGTGGCAACAACTGGCAAAACAACATGGCTTTACGATGCGCTCTATTGGTGTGACGCCTGACGGCCGTCTCAACATGGAAGAAGCCGCTGCACTTATTAGCCCGGCAACAAAAATTGTCACGTTTACGCACATGTCAAATGCGCTCGGCACCATTAACCCAGCCAAAGAACTATGCGCACTCGCCCACCGCGTTGGTGCTGTTGCCATTGTTGATGGCGCACAAAGCATCGCGCATATGCAGGTTGATGTCAAAAATATGAACTGTGATTTTTTTGTTTTTTCAGGACATAAGATGTTTGGACCAAAAGGCATCGGGTGTTTATACGGCAAAGCCACGCTTCTAAAAAATATGCAACCATTTTTATACGGCGGCGATATGATTTCTGAAGTGACGACCACAGACACCTGCTTCAATGAGTTGCCTTATAAATTTGAAGCGGGCACGCCTAACATCGCAGACGCCATTGGTTTGGGCGCGGCTGTTGATTATATACAATCAATTGGCATAAAAAACGTTATACAGCATGAGGCCGTCTTGACCCGCTACGCGCTTGATGTCTTGAAAAACATTCCCAACATCACGTTCTATGGCCCGCAAAATGCCAGCCAATACGCAATTATTTCATTTAATTTGAAAGGCATCCACGCACATGACGTGGCGACGTTACTTGATCGCGAGCATATTGCGGTGCGCGCCGGACACCATTGCGCCATGCCGTTTATGACCGCGCTTGGTGTGCATGGTACTGTCCGCGTGTCACTTTCGTCCTATAATACAAAAGAAGATATTGATAAACTGCACGATGCGCTTTTAAAAGTCCAAAAAATATTTAAATAATATGGATGAAGAATTATATCGTGAACATATTCTGGATCATTACAAAAACCCGCGTAACAAAGGCGCGCTTTCTGATTATTCATTCAAACACAAAGAATATAATCCGTTGTGCGGTGATGTGTTGGAATTATTTTTGCGCGTTGACGAAAAAAACCGCGTGGCAGAAACGGGTTTTGAGGGTCACGGATGCGCCATAAGCCAAGCATCGGCTTCTTTGCTTACGGAGTATATCAAAGGAAAAACTATTGATGAGCTTAAAACACTCACGACACAAGATATTTTAGACATGCTCGGTGTACCCATTAACGACGCGCGTATGAAATGTGCAATGTTATCATTAAAAACATTAGAACAAGGGCTGTATGCTTTCTCTCAATAATCTACACATTACCGCAGACAACAAAGAAATCGTCAAAGGCGTAACGCTTAACGTACCTGCTGGTGAAGTGCACGTCATTATGGGGCCTAATGGCAGCGGCAAAAGCACACTTGCAAACACCATTATGGGTCATCCTAAATATACAGTTACCACCGGTACTATTACATTTAACAACAAAGACATCACGCAGGCACGTCCGGACGAACGCGCACGCGCCGGATTATTTTTATCCATGCAATATCCCCCGTCAATTGCCGGCGTCACAATTTCACAATTTTTACGCGCGGCATATAACGCAACGCACACGCCCGCGTTTTCCGTCATGGAGTTTAACAAAGTGTTACGAGAAAAAATTGACGAACTGGAAATTGACCGTTCGTTTATAAAACGCAACATTAATGAAGGATTTTCAGGTGGTGAAAAAAAACGTATTGAAATTTTGCAGCTCTTAGTGCTTGAACCACGTTTCGCGATTTTGGACGAAACCGATTCCGGACTTGATGTTGATGCTCTCAAGGTAGTCATGGACGGTGTGAAACAATTTGCCACGCCCAAACGTGGTGTGTTTATTATTACACACTACGCGCGGCTGCTTGAATTTTTGAAACCAAATGCCGTGCATATTATGCGTGAAGGCAATATTGTGCGAACCGACGGAGCGGAGTTGGCACTGGAGATTGAAAAGAAAGGATTTGAGAAATAAAAAAAGCACCAGATATGTTGCCGTGATCATGGTGCCGGTGAAAAGAACGTTTTGTGCCACGCTAGAAGCTCCACAAAAAGCATCAATAACGCGTACCCGACCGAATCACGGCAGGACTTTCAGGTGCACATTTTTGAAGTCAGCTCCTCTTGGTGAAGTACACGTCATCTGTATGCCGATCCATCGGTCATACAGGTCTGTTGGAGTTCCGGAAAACACTCCGAGCTTTGAATCAAAGCTAATCTCCCTGGGCAATACAATCGACCAATTAAGCAGGAAAGTGCACGACTGCGGGTTACCCGTATGCGCCAAATGTTCGCAATAGACCGTGTTCAGATGCGCCACTGGAAGCTCTCTTGTGGTTATTTCAACCACCTTGGACGGCTCCAGGGCGTGTGCGTACGTGCGTTCCTTGACCGTCACGATGTTGTTTCCGTATCTATAAACAGACAACGGATTTTTCAGTGAAGTTATGACCATGCTAAAATGATAGGGACCTGTCCCAACTTCAGCATGAAGGCAGGAAACCGTCAGTAACATATAGTCTGGTAAGTCAATGAGCATTTTTGTTTGAACATCAATAACAGGGCTGTCCACTACGACATCAATGCTGTATGGTGGCGCTGAATGAGGGATCCTGTAACTGAATGCAATTCTAGCACCTCCCGCAGCGCACGACAGCGACAATTTTTCAGGCAGGTCTTTTGGCCACTGTCTGTTGTCACGATTCCCGCTGAAATCAGCATTGCACGCCGCCGCACCACTCTGCTGTGTAGGTACCGGCTGTGGGGTATGCGCTGGTGTCGGGTGTGCCGTCGCAACAGGACTCACAGCCACACCACCATCCGGCGTACTCACCGTGGGTACTGCCGTGGGCTGCATTGTGGGTGTAGGTGTTGGCGTTGGCTCCGGAGGTGGTGTCTTGCTCACGCTCACATGCCAGCGACCGTTTGTTTGGTCCAAAGAACTGGTAACAAATCCGGCATACCACGGCGCAACATCATTCTCCGCGCGCGCGGTCAGTATGCCTTGCGCTTCCGCGCTCGGTAGCGACGGGTCATACGGCTCGCAGGACATATTCATGTCTACTGTGTAGTCACCTACGGCAACATTTCCCCACCAGGTGAGGGTGTTTACGCCATCGCGCGGCGTATCTTTTTTTTGCGTACAGCGCCATGCGCCGCCCGCAAAGTCCGCGCACAGTTGCACCCAGTCCTGGGGCATGCGTGTGCCATCAAACGTATAAGTGAGGTTCACACGCACGCAGTCACTGTCTGTTTCTGAACGCGGCGTACACAAAAAAGATACAAGGTCTTCCGGAAGTAATGCACCAGCACTACAATCAAGTGGCACAGGATCACAGATATGGTCTTCATCAATGTCATCGTCGCAATTATTGTCTATGCCGTCACAGACCTCGTCTTGCGCGCCTTGCAGGGGATTACATGCGTGGACCTCCCCATTGAGACAATTGTTTTCAGTGTGGAAACACACACCCACACCACACGTTGTGGCACCGGTGTCTTCATCCGTTTGCCCGTCACAATCATTGTCCGCGTTGTCACAACGTTCAAACTCCGGTGGCATGCCTTGACTACATTGACCACGCGGCGAGAATGCGCGCAGGTGGTACCAGTTGGTTGGCGCGTTGTACGCAAGCGTCGCCAAACCGGCTTCCGGACTTTGTGGATCCGGTGAAACTGTCATGGTGCCGTGTTGTATGCCATCAGTTGAAGAGGCATAGGGCGCACATGAATAGAGCACACCAATACGATGCGAAACCGGCACACCGTTTTCCTGGAGTTGCACGTTAAGCACCCAGGTGGCATCAATTCCTGCCGGTGTCGGCGGCGTAACAAGCTCCATGCCCATGTTATTATTGTAGCGCAGTTGAAGCCAGCGCTGTGTGCCGTTTGGTGACGCGGGTGCGCTGTAGTGCACAGCAACAGCCATACGCTGTACGAGCATGAAGGGGCCCATGACGCTTGGCGTCATGAAACTGCCGTCGTCTTCTACCGTCCACGTTGTGGGAAGCGGTTGTGCCGCGCACGGATCGGCGCTGTTGCACTGCGGATCTGCCGCGTCCGTTGCGCCATTGCAGTTGTTGTCAATGCCATCGCTGCAGTTTTCCAGGGCTGTCGGACTCACCGCGGCATTGTTGTTATTGCAATCAAACACTTGGCCGTTTTGCGTGGCGGGATACCCGTCACCGTCCGGATCATACGTGAGCGCAATGTGCACAATGGCGTCTTCATCATCTTGCGGAGCGCCGCCGCTGTCTGCAAGTGGCGAAATGCGGCTGCAAGCGCTGCAGTCATTGTATGAAAGAGCCGTGCCTAAATACAGACACAAACTTCCGTTGTCAAAATCCTGCCGCAGATAGCGATCCACAAGTTCCGGATGCGTTTGCGTGAAGCAGTGATACTCGGGACCAAGCGGTATGCCAAAGTCGTAGAATTGCTCGTGGAGGTCCCGGTCGCCGTCTCCATAGCCCGTAACGCAGTCACCATCATTCTTGCAATGCGCGTACCAGTTGAGCATGTTGGTGGCGACCAGATACGCTGCAGTATCACTCGGGTTGTATACAAGCTGTGTCCAGACAGGAACAGACCATGTGTCGCCCAGGACAAAGTCCTGTACGTTGACCGGTTCACCGTCTGCGTCACTACCCCACACATGCACATACGGCGTACCGCCGTTGACGTTAAAGGGCAGACCGAGTGTTGCTTCTCCGCCGAGCNNCCGGGGTGGGCGGGGATGAAGTCGTTGGGGTTGTGGAGATCTAGTTCTGCACGGCGAGACCAACAATCATAAGCGTAACCGCCGTAGTACCAAACAGGATTCATGTTTGCTGCGGTTTGCTGAGCTTGTGGAATTTTATCATCCCATGTACCTGAACAACCAAGGTAGTTACCGCTGTGGTACGCACCTTTTCTAATAACTATGTGACTGTGAGGTGACCAACCACCATTCAATCTCTGTGAAGTAAGATACCCAAGCAAATCTCCAATCTCTATGGTGGTATGCCGTGATACGTCACTTTGGTTGTACCTCAAATGCAAACTGATATCAGTGTAATCACTCGGGTAAGCATCTGCCGGTGGGTACATATGTGCCAAAAGCACGGACACACATCCATCATTTGCCTCACACTCAAGAATGATGGTGCTCCCATAACCTTTGTGGATCTGGGCTTCTTTTAGAATACCAGTGCACGGTGCAAAAACAGGTGCATTAAGCACCTGCCCAACTGCAGGCACAATATCAATGCCCATGTGATGGTGGTCCAGCGCGGGATTGTACGCCGTGGTGCCATAACCCGTCTGGTAGCCACAGCCGGTGGGATCATTCAGACGGCACGACACAACATGGTTATCCAGCGGCCACCGGAAACCGGTGACTTCGCCAGTACCGCAGGTTTGGGCTTGAACACTGCTACACACCATCATCACCACGCACGCGGCCAGCAGATACACTATGAACTTCTGCATTGTCCTACTCCTTGATGGGTTGTCAAAGGACGTTATTCTTTAGCTCAAGGAATTATTCCCAGGCTAATTCTTAAAGACAATAAGTCGTCAAAAATTAACCAATGAATAAATTAATAAAATTGCAACGAAGAAACTAATGCGGCAGCGGATTCAAGAAGTTTCTTCATGTCAAGAGCGTTCTCATCGTTCGGGTTATCTTTAATAATTTGGTCAAGATTAAGATCCAGCATATTCCAATAACTCTTTGCGGTTTCGCCCCTGTTAAGACGACCAAACTTGCCCCCACTCACACTCGCGCTGACTTTAACTCTATAATCATTAATAAAAAATGTATATTCCCTAGTAAANNGGTGTCTTCTCATCAAATTTTAAAAGAAAAATTGTAACAGAACAACCAGCCATTTTCTGACATAATATATTGGGTTTATCAAAACTATCATTGTAACTGATCACTTGTCCTTTTTTAGCTAATTGTGCAAATGTATCTTCGCCAAGTTCGGTTTTTGTTTCTTCTAAATTATCGATATTCTGATCAAGGCCAAAATAAAAAAATGTTGATTCTGCCCATCCTCCGGGATACTTAAAACTAAACC
>DNQG01000063.1 GCA_003501255.1 Candidatus Magasanikiibacteriota bacterium | reverse complement strand
CATGAGTTCGTCAAAATACTCGCGCTCCCCGCGCTCATTCAAAAATGCAACATCTTCCAGCGCACTAATACGGTACATCCCGGCTGTCCCGGACACACCAAACACTTCTTCTTCCTTGTCATACTGCCCGTGGTCTATTTCCCCTTCTCCGCGATTGGTAAATCTGTGTTCGCGGCTGATGGCAAGCCCTGCTGAATCAATAAAATTTGTTTTGCCGTCTGTATCTGCAAGTGCAAAATTCCATTTTTTTAATTTGNNCTTATCCTGCACGGCCTGGCGCATTAAATAATTGTGGCCTTTGGCAAAGCCTGTGTTTTGCGTCACGCGCTGTATGCTTACGTCTGGATAATGCGCGCGAATATACGCCACATCTTCATTTTCCACATTGGTGTTGTTGTCCAACGCGTATAATTTTACATTGCGATAATCTTGCCGCTTTACGCTTTCCAAAAATCGTGGCAAGTATTTTCTTGATTCATACAAAAGAAAACCAACGGCAATGAGAGGCGAAAGTGATGTCTGTGCTTTAATTTTATCCGCTGGTTGCTGGCGGCTGCGAATTGCTGATGCGGCATCAACAAGTGATTCATTGGTTCCGGCATCAAACCACGGCTCTTTCAAAAACGATGCTTGTACGCCACCAGCTTCAATATATTTATTGTTCAAATCCGTAATTTCAACTTCACCACGGTTTGACGGTTTGAGCTCTTTAATATAGCCAAACGCCTTACTATCATAAATATACGCGCCAATGACCGCCCAATTTGATGGCGGGTTAGTTGGCTTTTCAATAATACGTTTTACTTTTGTACCGTCTAACTCAGCAATACCGGAACGCTCCGGATCAGGGACTTGTGTTAAAAAAATATGCGCGCCGCCTTTAAAATTTTTTACGACGTCTGACAAATCGTCCAAAATAATATTGTCGCCCAGCAAAACCATGAAGTCGTCGTCTCCCACAAATGGTTCGGCCAACCCTGCCGCATACGCAAGCCCACCTGCGGCATCTTGCACGCGGTAGGTAAAATGCGCGTTAAACTCGGCGCCGGAGCCCAAGAGCTGCGCAAAAGCACCGGCATGATCTTTGCCGGGTAAAATGAGAATATCAGTAATACCCGCCTTGAGCATTGTCTCAATGGGGTAATAGATCATTGGTTTGTTGTACACCGGCAGCAGATGCTTATTGGTTACTTTGGTGCTGGGGAGTAACCGCGTGCCTGATCCGCCGGCTAAAATGACACCTTTCATATAGTTGGGTAACGTTACCAAAAAATCAAGCGTTTGGCAACCTGCCAATATGCGTGCATCAAAGGGTTACCAATATAACGCAATAATGGATTGCCTATTTCTTGAAACTGTATTGTATCTGCAAATGATTCAACAAACTCACGATCACGTTTGAGTTTGCGCTGTGCTTGCAATTCTGTGCGTCGTTTCCATGCTGCACGTAAATGTTCTACGTTAAAAAAATATGCGTATACTTTTATGCGCGTGCCGAGCCACCCATTTTTAAGCGCAAATAACCACTGCCCTAGTTCCATAATTAAAAACATGGGCGCTATGAGCACAAGCGTGGGAATGCGATAAAAATAGAGTAACACTAAAAACCGATTACGCTCCATGTAAAATAAATGTTTATTACTGCGCATAAACTCATGCTTGTGGTACATAATGGAGCGCGGCGCAAGCACAATGCGCCACTCTGCTTGACGCGCTTTTAAACAATACTCAAGATCATCGTGATACATGAAAAAATTTTCTTCAAACAAACCGAGCTCGCTCATGACTGCGCCCTTGATATACATTGACGCGCCGGATGCGTATGTAATTTCTGTCACTTCTTTTATACTTCCACCATCACGCATATTGCCGCCGGCAGAAAATCCAAATCCCAAATAATGAAATTGATTGCCGAGTGAGTTAATAAAAAATTCGCCATTCTCGCGTGGTGGATGCAAAAATAATTTTGATTGTACAATGCCAATCTTTTTGTCAGAGTATGCGGCAAAGACAAGTTCAGATAACCAATTCTTACCCACGTACGTATCAAAATTGGTAAGAACCACGTCATCACAACCGTCAGCAAACGCGCGCTTGATACCAATATTATTACCACCACCCCACCCGGCATTTTCTACGTTGGGAATGATTACGGCCTCGGGCCACTGTTCTTTCAAATATTTTTCTGTCTCCGGCGTTGTTGCATTATCAACAATATATACGGTAAAACTAGAGCGTGGATATTCAAGCTCGCGTATGCTGTCACGACAGTCAACTAAAAAACGCTCTGCGTAATCCTTGTAATTGATGAGAATAATACCAACTTTTTGTGTCATATATTAATTAATTCCATCCATGCGTAATGTACTGTGGTGAGGAACATGCCGCAACCAAAGCATAGTCCCGACGTAGTCGGGGCGTAGCGACGCGAGGACGTTCCGAACCATAGTGCGTTACGCATGGATGCATATGGAGCAATTAATAATGCCGCAAAGGATCACGGCGCCATTTCCAAAAATATTGCAACCAACTTTTAATGTGAATGCGTGTGAGTTTGTTGGAAAATATGGCCCAAAAACCCACGGGCCTGCCATCCACATGCGCAGAATATCTATGATGTGCGTGGCGCAATTCAATGTGATGCAGATAATACACAGGCCAACCGTGCTGCCAAAATCGACGGCACCAATCGCAATCTTCAAAATACATAAAGTAACGATCATCAAAATGCCCCACCTCCGCAAGCACAGAGCCACGTACAAACATTGCAGAACCCATTACCCAATCAACAGGACGTGTTGATGCATGATCAAAATCTTTCATGTGCAGCCGCGCCGCGCGCTTGCGCGCTGCAACCCACTTTTGGTCAAACGCAAGACGGCTTAATGGCTGCGTCAAAAACTCCGGAAAGCGGTAGCAAGAATATTGCAAGGTCCCATCACTATTCAACAATTTTGGACCGACCATCCCCACACGCGGGTGCTCTTCCATAAACTTGTGCATTGCTTCAAGTGTTTTTTGTTGTTCAGGAAACTCAACATCAGGGTTGACGATAAAATAATAGCACGCGGGGTATCGGCGCAACGCAACATTGTTGGCTTTGCCAAATCCCACATTCTGTGGCGATCCTACAAATTCAACATGCGGATGTTTCTCTTGCAGCATGAGTTTAATGCCATCTTGTGAATCATTATCAACAATAACTGAAAGCACTTTCAGCTGCGTATCTTTGATATCTTCTTTCAAACTCTGGAGCATTCGGTCGATATCGTCTTTCATTTTGTAATTCACCGTGATGGTGACAATGTCATGCATATACTAGGACAAACCGTGTTTTCTAAAATAATGAAACAGTGAATTGAGATACCACTTGCGTTTTTTCAGGCGCGATACTTGTTTGAACGACTGACCCTTGTAATCCACGGCCTGCGCGATAGGCGTGTACACCACGCGCCAGCCGGCGTTTTTGGCACGTTTACAAAAATCAACTTCTTCAAACCATAAAAAGAATTTTTCATCAAACAAACCAATTTGTTCCAAACACGCGCGGCGAATCATGAAAAATGATCCACGCACTTGGTCAACATCGTGCTCTTTATCAAGATCCAATTCTGCGTAATGATAATGCGCGAGTGTTTTTGGAAATAACGAGGAGAGCTTGCACAGAATAATTATTTGCGACCACAGCGTTGGGAACCTGCGGACCTCGCGCATAGTTTCTCCGGCTTCAGTTACCAGTTTGCAACTCGTTACGCCCACGTCCGAATGTTCGGCCATCCATTGTACCATGATTGGCAGTGTGTTTTGTTCAAGATGCATGTCAGGGTTGAGCAGGAGCAGATACTCACCTTTTGCTTGTTTCAGTGCTTGGTTGTTGGCCGTGGCAAATCCCCTGTTTTCCTCATTACGGATGAGATATACCTGTGGAAATTGCTCTGCCACCATTTCAGCGCTAGCATCAGATGAGGCATTATCAACCACAAATAACTCGGCTGTAAGTCCTATTGTGCCTTTTAAAACAGAATCAATACACGCGAATAATCGCTCTTTGACGTTCCAGGAAACGGTGATTACGGAAATATCCATAGCAAAAAATCTAAGGAATTGACCTTAGGTGACTTCTTTACCTTAACAGAAATGCGGGGAAACGTCTATATTCAGTATTATTTAGGTATCCACGTCGCCAGCTTATCAAATATTGTGTCATTAAATTCATCCGGTTTATACTTAAAAATGGCGTTTGCGTTTCGCGTGCAATACTCCAGTTGTTCTGCATTGTCTTGGCTAGAATACCATTTAAAACTATCAAGAATATCAGCGGCTTTCACTATCAAAGCATCTTGACCATTTTTTACACAACGTTGAATAAGTTCTGTGGTTTTTTTATCTTTATCTTCAATAGAATCATCCTTTGTGCTAGCAAGCACGAGCTTTAGTACGTTATTCCCAAATTGATCTCGCAACATTTTTTCCGTTGCACCTGACCACTCAATTGTATCGTGCAACAAGCCAGCCAAGACAACATCTTCAGAATAACCATGATCATACAAATACACACCGACCCGAATGTCGTGAAACAAAATAGGTTTTCTGCTGGATTCATCAGAAGATGGCAAATGCTGCGTCAAAAAACGGACGCCATTTTCAAATTTTATATTAAGTGCTTCCGTCATACCCTCTTATACTTCCCCTCATAATACTTCCGATACAATTCCCCGGACTTAATCGGTTTCCACCACCACTCATTTTCTTTGTACCAAGCCACGGTTTCTGCCATGCCAGCCGCAAAATCGTATGTCGGCGTCCAGCCAAGTTCAGCACGTACCTTACCGCTATCAAGCAAATAACGCTTGTCATGCTGCAAACGATCCGGTACATATTCCTTATACTCCTGCCCCAACCCAAGCTCTGCCAAAATAATATCAGTAATTTCTTCAACCGTCTTTTCCACACCAGAACCAATGTTGTAACTCTCACCCACGCGACCCTTGCGCACAATCAAATCCACGGCCGCGCAATGATCCACCACATGCGTCCATTCGCGTTTGTTTTTGCTGCTTTTGAACAACGGCATTTTTTTGCCTTCAAGCGCGTTCGTAACAAACAGCGGAATCAACTTTTCCGGATATTGATACGGCCCGTAATTGTTGGCGCAATTTGAAATGGTCACCGGCACTTTGAACGTGTGATAATATGCCATAACTGCGTGATCGCTGCCGGCTTTGCTGGCATTGTACGGGGTCTTGGGAGCATAGCGCGATGTTTCACTAAATGCTTCCAAAGCATCAAGTTCCAAATCCCCAAANNACATTGGTCTCAAAAAACTTCAAAGGATTATCTTCACCGCGGTCATTATGCGATTCTGCGGCAAAATTGACCACTACATCGGGCTTAAACTCTGCAAATAATTTTTTGAGCCCCGTGATATCGCCAATATCCCCTTTCACAAATGTATAGCGTTCATCATTCTCAACATCTTTAAGATTGGCGAGATTACCGGCGTAGGTTAACAAATCATAATTCAAAACCTGCGCGTCGGCGTGTGTTTGCAATACGTATCGCACAAAATGTGAACCAATAAATCCAGCACCGCCTGTTATTAATATCATTATAATATTAATATTTCTATTTATAAATGAAAACTTAATGGTTGATCACATAAATTTTTATATTTGAATTTATATCATTATTGATAAATTATTATAAAACTTAAATAACAGAAAC
>DNQG01000052.1 GCA_003501255.1 Candidatus Magasanikiibacteriota bacterium | reverse complement strand
ATTGAACGCGATGACCGAGTTGCATATGATCGTGATTCAAAACAAGCTATTGAATTGGGAGCTGATGGAAAAAGTGCGGCACAACGTGTACGTGAGTTAGCAGCAAAAAACAAAGTGGTCACCAGTTATTTTAAGAAAGGTAAAACATTTATGGGTGTTGTTGAGGAGAAGATACTATAATTTCAATAATGATTTTGTTAATTGTCGTACCTCAGAAATGAAGTATTTTTTTATTGTTTTCCATGATGTTTGAAAAAAAATTTTTGGTGTGGGATCGTGTTCTGCGTCATTAAAATACACCAATGATTTTAAAAGATGATGGTAATTATGGTTTATCTGTGGATATTGATTGTGAACGCGTCTTAAAACATTCAGTAGGGGTTCTTTCGTGTGGGTATACCAGTAGAGATCATAAAAACCACGCTTGCGTCCACGTTGGCTAATAGCAATGATTTTCATCACTGCAATATCTCGCGCGTCAAGTACCCGGACCGCACCATAACGATGCTTTGGCGCTGCCGGCACAAAAAAGGGATAGGTAATAAAATTAACTTTGGCACCTTGTAAGATGCCATACACTGTTCCTTCTTTTATGAGTGTACTTTGCCATTGAAATTTTTTGAAATGTTCCAGAAGTTTTGCTGTATTAAAATTTGCTTGCTGCATAAAAAAATCTAAATCAACAGAACGACGGTGACCAGCCTGCAATGCCAGCGCAGTACCACCGGCAAGATACCACTGGCTGCGTTTTAACCATTGTTCTGCTGACAACAAATCAAGCGCTTTTTTAGTAGCGGCTGTAAGAGTTTTAAAATGCCAAGTTATTTTTGAAACAGTATAGTCCATAATGTTCGTGTTTCTGGCCGTAGTACACGCGACTTTTTTGCAACGTCATGCAGTAATCTATGCGGATATGTTTTCCACATCCATTGTGTCTCTTTGTCAGTGCCAAATTCCATAACGCGCTCAATGATGTATCGGGCGTTTTTTTTTGGATCTATTTTTTTCACGTCAGTGTCCCAAAATAATGTTTGTCTAAATTTCATATAGTGTATAGGGGTAGTGTAACGAATTTTATGGTGATTGACAAGATGATAACGCACCCATGTACAACTATTGTTTAAATACCGCAATGGGCCCCTCGTGGTGAGGCGGCTCTTTTGTTTTTGGTGCATGTTTTGCGGTCGGGGCTTCAAGAGGTAGCAGGTGTTTCCACGTAAATTCAAACAGCGCGCGATGCATGTGATAAATGGCAGGGTCTTGAATAATAATGCCGGAAATATTTTTTTCATCTAATGTTAAGTAAGAAACTTTATTGTCATATATCTGCATGACGTTATGAAATGGTGCAACACCTTCACCTATCAAGCGGATATCCGTCACATCGCGATGATACCCCTTCAAATAATCGCGGCTAAAATCAGAGTCCGCGATAATTGCTTTTTTTTGCAGATTTAATTTTTCACGACGGTTAACATATTTTGTGTTGACGTCGTCAATATATTTTACAATGGCTTCAATGTCCGCATAGGTGTAAATGGATTCATGTGCGGTTAAAGAGTCATTGAGCACTTCTGCCACGCCATCCCTACCTTCAAAATACCGCACGCCCGGCTTGCCGGAAAATAGGCGATACTGGGAAAGCATATCCGGCAAAACGCCCTGAAGCGAGGTGTGCATTTGTTTTAATTCTTTTTCCTGATCTTTGAGCAAGTCCTCCAATTTTGAGGGGTGGGCCGGGTTATACCATTTTTTACCATCTTTTTCTTCTGGCTCAACCAAGCCCCATTCCTCAAGGTCGTTCAAGATATTGTATAAGTCGCCACGTTTAAAAGGCGTATTGGTAAGAAGTTTAGGCATGGTTGAAGGGCCTAGGCGCAGGAGTTCTTCATAAACTGCTGCTTCTTTTTCATCAAGGCCGATGTTCTGCAAGGTTTGTTCGTACATATTTTGGCTATATTAAGCTATTTTTTTGTATTTTAAGGCATGTTTTAGTGTTTATTTTGACATAGGTTTTGGCTCTGTTAAGGGTAGTATAGCATAGTTTAGGGATACTGTCAAGCAATTTTGGCAGTATTTTTGTATATTCAAATAAAATATATTTTGGCTGAAATAAGCTAAATATAAATCAATTTAAGCCAAATAGTATCAAAGATTATTGACATTTTGCTCAAAATGTAGTATACTGCTTGGTTACGATAGAAATAGAGACTCAATCTGTTGGTGCTTACGTCGTTGTAGCATCAGCAGGTTGAGTCGGACAGGAAACAGTTCTTTGAAAGACATGCATTGGGTGCCGCGAGCGTTTAAATGTTTGAACCCTTACGGCACCCAATCAAGTCCCCACGGTATAACCGGGGGCAGGAGACGACCATGACGACCACCACCACCCGCACCGCCGCCCCCGCCACCCTGACCACGGAGGACGCCGCCCGCGTCGCGCGGGCCGAGCAGAAGCGCGCCCGGCGCGCGCAGGTCGCGGCCGAGGCCGCGACCGTAGAGGCCCGCCACGAGGCGGGCAAGATGGCCAAGGCCGAGGCCTTGGCCATCCTCCGCCGCGTTGCGGCGGAGGGCAAGCGGGCCTCGCAGGAGGCCCGCAAAGAGGCCGCCTGCGCCGAATGGCGCGCCGCGGCCAATCCGCTCGCCGCGGCCCTCCGGGCCGCCGGCGCCACCAACGTCCGCATCTTGAACGTCGCGAGCCGCCTGCAGCAGGTGGCCAGCGAGTTGGGGGCCGACTTGAGCGACCCCCACCAGTTCAAGATCGTGCAGGAGCTCGCCGCGGCCTAGCCGCACGGCGAGCACAGCGTAGGGGACAAGAGACTGCACATCTTATCCCCTACGCCTTCACATTGAGCACATCTCTTGCAGGTGAATTCAATATGAAGCAAAAGCCATGTACGACGCATGAGGAGAGAGCCGTACAAGAGAGTCAAAGCACCGGAAAGAACTTTGACAACTTACTGTGCTTGAGAAAAACAAAANNACCATGGTAGCTTCCACTTTGGTGAGACGTTGCTCTATGCCAGAAAATCGTTTGTCTACTTGTCCAAATCGCTTGTCTACTTTGTCAAACTGTTCATCAACATGCGTGGAAAAATCCTGTATAGCTTCAAGAACATCTTGGGTAGTTGGTTGTGTATCCTTCTTCATATAAGCCCAGTATACAACGGTATAACAAAAATTGTAAAGGTGAATAACGTAGGGTAAAAACAAACGCTATAAATCCGTTTGTGTATGTAGGCCCGGTATAGTTCTAAAATCCTTGAAATTTTTGGAAATTAAAATTGCATCCAGCTCTAACGCAGTAGCAGCAATGAGCAAGTCAGGCAATTTTATTTTTCGTGTCCTGCCGATAAGCGCAGCTCGGCGCGCAATAGTAGAGTTAATCTCAATAATGGTTGTGATGCTAAGGAAAGAATCAATGAGATTGGTTTCATAAGCGCCAATTCCAGGATAGCGCAACAGTTCAGCTTCAGTAATGACAGAAACAAAAAAATCGTGCTCTGCCCACGCTTGGTTTAAAAAACCAGTTGCCATGTGCAAAAGCACAATATTGGTATCAAATAAAAATCTCATAGGCCCCCCTTAAAGTGAAATTAAATCCTACGATTCCACTCACTGCGGATATGGCGTTGCCATGCAAGTAAATCTGCACCTATTGTGCTTCGCAACGCGCCTGCGGTGCGAGAAATAATTTCTTGTTTCTCCACGAGCGATTTGTCGGAAATGCGAATAGGCCTACTTTTGCCAGTAAGCCATGCTTCAATCCGTTTAATGTGTTCAACAATATGTGCAGTAGTCATAAAATTTTCAGATGTCTCTTAGTTGAATATATCTAAAAAAATAAACAGTGTCAAGTTTGGTTTTTTCAAGCACCCTCATAA
>DNQG01000036.1 GCA_003501255.1 Candidatus Magasanikiibacteriota bacterium | reverse complement strand
TAACTAGTGCGTATCCACACCCATTGCGGATACGCAGCTAAAAACAGGTGTTTATCTGCTCTTGCGCGGTATTGCGCGATGCGGTAAGGTAGGTGTGCTTAATCCATTAAAGGAGGGACTATGCAACACAACCTAGAACTTTTCAGCAGGGAACTCTCTATTCGCAACTACAGCCCCCGCACCATACGTTCATACTCTACCTGTCTTACATATTATCTCACCTTTCTCAAAAAATCAAATGCCCGGTGCTCAAATACGGAAATGGTCAAAACATTTCTTTTGAGCAAAAAAGAGGCGGGTGCCGGCCCCCAGACCTTAAACCAATACCGTAGTGCCATCATTTTCTTTCACGCGCACATACTCAAACAAGCTTTGCACACTCCTCCGGTATGCGCGCGCCGTCCAAAACAGTTACCCGTTGTATTAACGAGTCAAGAGATCAGATCAATACTTCTTATCACGCAAAATAAAAAACATCGTCTTTTGCTGGCGCTTGCCTACGGTGCCGGCCTTCGTGTCAGTGAAGTTGTTGCGCTGCGCGTGAGCAACCTTGATTTTTCAAACATGTCTTTGCATTTGAAAGCGGTCAAAGGCCAAAAAGACAGAATAACACTCATGCCGGAACGATTGATTAATGCGCTCAAACGCACCACTGCGGACAAAGAAAAAAATGATTATGTCTTTGAAAGCGCGCGCGGCGGAAAATTACATACCCGCACGGCACAACAAATATTTTATCAAGCGCTCAAAAAAGCTGGCATTAAAAAAAATGCATCGTTTCACTCACTACGGCACAGCTTTGCGACGCACTTGCTTGAAAATGGTGTTGATGTCCGCTACATTCAAACGCTTCTGGGTCACGCTTCAATAAAAACAACAGAGCGATACACCGCGGTTTCACACACGCGGCTTTTTGCTATTAAAAGCCCTTTGTAATATGCAGCTTTATACTATTCATCAAAATGACANNCAACATATCCGGCGCGCCTCAAGCCACTTCAACGCGCACCGGACACATTATATATACGCGGCACACTGCCATCTGCCGATGCGCTCTGCCTGGCCGTTGTAGGTACGCGCAAAGCATCACTGTATGGCCGGAGCATTACGCAACGTCTTGCCGGGGCTACTGCTCGCGCCGGTGTCATTATTATTTCCGGCATGGCGCTTGGCATTGACGCTGTTGCGCACACAGCCGCGCTTGAAGCAAACACTCCTACTGTCGCGGTGCTTGGCGGTGGTGTTGATGATGAAAGCATATACCCGCGCACCAATCTTATGCTTGCACATGAAATTCTAAAAAATGGTGGCGCGCTCGTCAGCGAACAACCGCCCGGCACACAACCATTTGGTTACCACTTTCCGGAACGCAATCGCATCATTGCCGGCCTCGCACATGCGGTGTTAGTAACTGAAGGCACCATAAAATCCGGTTCACTCATTACGGCAAAAATCGCGCTTGAGTATGGTCGCGATGTTTTTGCCTGCCCGCACAATATTTTTACCACGCGCGGTGAGGGCCCTAATTATTTAATTCAACATGGTGCCTATCCTATTTGTGGTGCTGACAATCTTTTAGAAGCGCTCCACCTTACACCACAGACCACACGCCAGCATCACACTGGTTTAGCCCAAAAAATACTGGATATATGTCACAAAGAGCCCTGCACATTAGATGATCTGGCATGTGCACTCTCCTGCGCGCCATCAGAACTTTCCGTTGCTATTAGCACCCTTGAGCTTCAAGGCGTTGTACGCATTCTTAATGGAACCATACAGTTACAAGATGTGTGAATGCAATAACGCCACAANNAGGAGGAAAATTCGTACCCCGAGAGCTGCCTCTAAAAAAGTATGCAGAGATACCCGAGGCGGAAATAAATTCACATCAACTTGAACTTTTCCCCGCTTTCTGACACAATACACATCATGCACAAAACCCTCACACAGCGCCTGCACAAAGTTGATACATTCTTGTACGGCTTTTTAAATATCCCGCGCGAAGAGTTTATGCTCAACCAACGCGTCTGCGGGCTTTATTTGAAACGCCTCAAAGAATGTAGTCGCCACGCCGGCTCACCGGAACGCGGTTTTAAGTACATTCATGTTACGGGCACCAGCGGCAAGGGCTCAACCACACTCATGATTGAATCCATTCTGCGTGCTGCAGGGCACACGGTAGGTTGCTACACATCACCTCACATCACCACGAGCGCGGAACGCATACTCGTGAACGGCCGTATGGTACACGTCTCTGATTTTGAAGAAGCATCTGCTATCATCAAAAAGGCCACGCAACGCATGATGGAAACATCCCCGCTGTCCATACCATCATATTTTGAATTGGACTTTCTTATTGCCCTCCTCATTTTTNNTGGCTGTGGCGGACGATACGACGCCACTAATATTATTCCCGCCCCTACCGTTACTGTCATCACCAACATCGGGCTTGACCATACGCATATTTTGGGTAAAACAAAAACAAAAATTGCGCATGAAAAAGTAGGCATTGTAAAAAAAGGAAGTCATGTCATTATTGGCGAGCGCACCCCACTCATCCAAAAACAACTGGCGCGTGAATCATTCAAAGTCGGCGCTGCCAGCGTGACATATGTTCCCGCGCCAACTCGCATAAAATCCACAAAACACGGCGTGTCATTTTTTGAAAATAAACGGCGCTACGATGTTTCATTACACGGAGCCCACCAAGCGCACAATGCGCGGCTCGCCTTATCTGTTGCCAAACTTTTAAATATTTCAGAACATACCACACAAAAAGGGCTGGCACATACATTAAAAATTGGCGCGTTTGAAATCGTGAGTCATAATCCTTTGGTAATTATAGACGGCGCGCATAATAATGAAAAAATCGCCACCACCGCAGAGGCGCTACGCCATATCAAACAACAATACAANNGCCGACAAAGTCCACTGTATCCTTGGCATGGCGGAAAACAAGGACCACAAACAAGCATTACGTATTCTTATACCAGGACTTGACAAATTGTACGTAACGCGCTTTACTAACAACTACTTCAGGAAGTCCTACGACCCCCGTACACTATTAAAAACAGCTAAAACCCTAACAAAAATACCGACACAGGCCTTTCTTTTCCCTGATCAGGCGCTTGACGCGGCATTGCACAACGCGCGTAAAAACGATATTATATTAGTTACGGGCTCACTCTTTTTGGCGGGTGAACTCCGCGCACGCTGGTTTCCGGAAGAACAGATGCTTAAAAAACGTAAGATGACTTGGTAATTTGTACGGCATGCTCATGAAAGACGCTTGTGAATGGTAACCTGATAGATGCTTTTTTGCTCTTGCAACCGCAGGTATACAATTTTCCGAGCCGCGAGGAGGAAAATTCGTATACCGAGGTTGCCTCTGGAAAAGCATCTATCGTTCACCAGTACGCGAGCCGCGTCTTGAGTGAGTGTATTGGAAAGTTCACAAACCTATGAAACTCGTTATTGTAGAATCCCCTACCAAAGCAAAAACCATTTCAAAATTTCTCGGAAGCGACTACAAAGTCGTTTCGTCTTTTGGTCATGTCATGGATTTGCCCAAAAGCAATATGGGCATTGATATTGAAAACGGCACGTTTGAACCACACTACATTGTATCGCGCGACAAAACAAAAAAAGTGAAGGAACTCAAGGACGACGCAAAAAAAGCCAAAGAAATCTATTTCGCTACCGACGAGGACCGTGAAGGCGAAGCCATTTCTTGGCATCTTGCCGAACTATTTAAAACAAAAGAAAAAGACGTACAGCGTTTGGTGTTTCATGAAATTACCAAGCACGCACTTGAAGAAGCATTAAAACACCCGCGCCCGCTTGATATGCATTTGGTTGACGCGCAACAAGCGCGCCGTGTGTTAGACCGTCTTGTTGGCTATGAATTGTCCCCGCTCTTGTGGAAAAAAGTTGCGCGTGGATTATCTGCCGGACGTGTGCAATCAGTCACCGTTCGCCTTATTGTTGAACGTGAGCGAGAAATCAAAGCGTTTGTACCGCAAGAATATTGGACCTTGGATGGTTTGTTTACCCCTGATAAAAAACAAATTTTTGAGGCGCGGCTTGAACAGATTAAAGGTAAAAAACTTGGCAAGTTTGATCTGGCCACACAACAACACACCGATGATGTTGTGAAAGATTTGAAAAATGCAACGTACGCCGTTAAAACCCTTGAAGCAAAAAAGGCAGCGAGCAAACCGTCAGCGCCGTATCGCACCTCAACACTGCAACAAGAAGCAAACCACCGTCTTGGCATGAGCTCAAAACAGACCATGCGCGTTGCCCAACAATTATATGAAGGCATTGATCTTGGGCCTGAAGGCCATACTGGTCTTATCACGTACATGCGTACGGATTCCGTAAATTTGTCTGACAAATTTATCCAAGAAGCGCGCGCTCATATTAAAGAAGCGTTTGGCGCGCCCTATTTGCCGGAGCAGCCGCGTATTTTTAAAAGCACTGCCAAAGGCGCTCAAGAAGCTCATGAGGCTATTCGTCCTTCAGATCCTGCCCGCGCGCCAGAACTCATTAAAAAATATCTTGATGCACAGCAATATAAATTATACGACCTCATCTGGCGGCGCGCTGTTGCTACACAGATGAGCGATGCTGAATTACAAAAAACAACCGTTGACATTGAAGCCAAAAATTATATTTTCCGTGCGAATGGGCAGATGGTTACGTTTGACGGCTATCTCAAACTGTACCCCACCAAAATGAAAGACACAGAGCTCCCAGCTTTGAAAGAAGGCCAGGCGCTCACGTGTACGCAGCTCAAACCCGAACAGCATTATACTGAACCGCCAGCGCGCTATTCAGACGCAACGCTTGTTAAAGCGCTTGAAGAATACGGTATTGGCCGGCCATCAACGTATGCCCCAACCATTTCAACCGTTGAGGATCGTGGCTACGTTATTCGCGATGAACAAAAACGTTTAGCGCCCACGGATATTGCCGGCGTAGTTACGGATTTACTCGCCGAACACTTCCCCACGATTGTTGACTATCAATTCACGGCGCGCATGGAGCAGGACTTGGATGAAATTGCAGAAGGCAATAAAGAGTGGAAGCCCATGATTAAAGAGTTTTACGGACCGTTCCACGAAACCATTGAACAAAAAACTGAAGAACTCAAACGGTCAGACGTCTTAAATGCACGTGAGATTGGTATTGATCCGGTAAGTGGCAAACCTATTTCTGCACGCGTCGGACGCTTTGGGCCGTTTGTGCAAATTGGCACCAAAGACGATAAAGAAAAACCAAAATTCGCCTCGCTGAAAAAAAATCAACATATTGAAACCATCACGCTTGAAGAGGCATTGCAACTTTTGACCTTACCCAAAACGCTGGGCACAGATTCTGATGGCAATGACATTGTGGTCAGTATCGGGCGTTTTGGACCTTATGTTAAAGTGGGGTCAAATTATTACTCCATTAAGCAAGACGACCCGTACACACTTGCATTGCCGCGTGCGCTTGAAATTATTAAAGAGAAAAAAGAAGCGGAAGCAAACAAAATTATTCATGATTTTAAAAATGCTGGCATACAAGTATTAAACGGGCGCTATGGCCCGTATATCACCGACGGCAAGAAGAATGCCAAAATTCCCAAAGATAAAGAACCCAAAGACCTCACAGAAGAAGAATGCGTACAACTTCTCAAAGATGCACCGGAAAAAAAGAGGCACTTCACCCGCAAGCAAAAAACCACCGCATAGGTGGTTTTTTGAATGTAGGGGCCAAGGACGTAACCTCTAGCCTATGGTGATGGAAAGGCCGTCTTGGCACCCTACAAAAAACAGTGTAGCACAGATTGCCTAAAAAATCAATGAGAATAAAGAAAACGCCCCGTTACCGAGGCGTTTTCTTTGGCCTGTTGATCGAAATCACGCATAGGCCTTTCTCATCACCGTTTTTACTATAGCATAAAACGAGACATTTGTCAAGAGTCCAATTTTATGGTTTGATATATGCATGACTTCCCTCAAACAAGACGTTGAAAAACTTATTCAAACCATGCTAGACCACAACCCCAAAGCGGACGTTGATTTGGTCCGTTTGGCGTATGAATTTGCCGAGCATGCCCATGAGGGCCAAAAACGCATGTCCGGTGAGCCCTATATTGTCCACCCTCTTGCTGCGGCTCAATTTTTGGCTGACATGGGCGCCCACGCGCATATTGTGGCTGCCGCGCTTTTGCACGATGTTCCTGAAGACACCGGCGTCACGTTAAAAGATATTGAAAAAGAATTCGGCAAAGATATCACTTCCATGGTGCGCGGCATCACCAAACTGGGTACGCTCAAGTATCGTGGTGTTGAGCGCTATATTGAAAACCTGCGTAAAATGTTTGTGGCCATGGCCCAAGACGTACGCGTTATTTTAATCAAGTTTGCAGACCGTCTGCACAACCTACAAACGCTTGATTCTCTGCCCCCAAAAAAGCGCTATCGCATTGCGTTAGAATCGCTTGAAATTTTTGCTCCTATCGCCAACCGTCTTGGCATGGGAGAAATCAAAGGACTGCTCGAGGACTACTCATTTAAATACGTGTACCCAAAAGAGTACGAATGGGTCAAGCACACGCGTGATCAAAAAACCCAAGTTCGTGAAGAATACTTCAATCAAGTCATTAAAAAAGTACAGTACGAACTTAAAAAAGCTGGTATTGAGGTTGAAAATATCCACTGGCGCAAAAAAAACCTGTACAGCATGTATGAAAAAATACAGCGCAATGAAAATGACATCAACCGTGTGTATGACATCATTGCTCTGCGCATAGTGGTGCACCACATTGCGGACTGCTATGCGGTGCTGGGTATTTTGCATAAGCTTTGGAAGCCACTCAAAGGCCGCATTAAGGACTATATTGCGCAACCAAAACCCAATGGCTACCAATCATTACACACCACCGTTTTTTGCATGGATGGTGAAATTGTGGAGTTTCAAATTAGAACCGTTGAAATGCATGAAACCGCTGAATATGGTATTGCAGCGCATTGGAATTATGATGAAAAAACAAGCACTATTTTGCCCGTCAAAGAGCTTGCGTGGGTCAAAGAGCTTGCCAAAATGCAAAAAGATATCATGAAGCGCGTGCAAGATCTGGAATTATTAAAAGTTGATTTTTTTAAAAACCGCATCTTTGTTTTTACCCCCAAGGGCGATGTCATTGATCTGCCGGAAGATGCTTCACCGGTTGACTTTGCCTATTGCATACATACGGATATTGGCAACATGTGCAGCGGCGCAAAAGTCAATGAACGTATTGTTTCATTGGATACACCGCTCAAAAACGGCGATGTGGTTGAAATTCTTATTGATAAAAACAGAAAAGGCCCGTCGCCGGACTGGATTAGCTTTGTTAAAACCAACCAAGCGCGGAGTCGTATCAAACAAAACACTAAACAGCGCCTGCTTTCCCTCAACAAACTATTCGGCAGTTTTACGTAATTGCCCTACTAAACGTTTAAGTTCATCTTTTGAGAAGTATTCAAGGATAATCTTTCCTTTTCCTTTTTTTTCAGTAATGGTCACTTTGGTGCCGAGGGCTTTACGCACTGTCTCTTCATACGAAAACAAAACCGGATCGCGGTTAATGGTGCCATGTGTTTTTGTTTTACGTTCAAGTATAGAACGTTCCACATCACGCACAGATACCTTCCGTCCCTGCATGCTGGCAAACGCTCCCAAAATAGCGTGCTCATCTTTGAGCCCCAAAAGTGCTCGGGCTTTGCCCATGCTTAAACTGCCATCGGTCAATGCTTTTTGCACGGGCTGGGGCAGTTTTAAAAGACGTATAGTGTTTGAAACTGTACTCAACGCCTTACCCACACGCTTGCTCACATCCGCCGGAGACAGTTTAAACTCATTCACCAAACGCTCAAAGGCATAGGCCTCTTCAAGCGGATTCAAATTCTCACGCTGGATATTTTCAATAAGTGCCAATTCTAATTTTTGTTGGTCTTTCAATTCACGTACAACTGCAGGCACAGCAACAAGGCCGGCCATTTTTGCCGCACGCACGCGCCGTTCACCGGCCACGAGTTCATACAGCCCATTGATTTGTTCGGCCACGAGCACCGGCTGCACAATGCCGTGAATACGAATAGAATCAGCCAATTCTTTAAGCGCTGTTTCATCAAATTGTTTACGCGGCTGCTGCGAGTTGGCCTTAATTGAAGAAAGGGGTATTTCACGGCCGCTATCCATCTTTGGTTTGTTGGGTATTAAAGAACCAAGTCCTTTTCCGAGTGCCATATAATTTATACTCCTAGTAATAATTCATGGGCCAGACGTTCATAAGCACGCGCGCCTTTGCCTGAGGGATCATAATGTAAAATGCTCTTGCCGTGACTGGGTGCCTCTGCCAAACGCACCGTGCGCGGGATGACACTTTTGAAAATACGGTTCGGAAAAAATTTATACAACTCTTCAAGTACATCGGTTGAAAGACGATTGCGCGGGTCATACATGGTTAACAGCGCGCCTAAAATTTCTAAATTGGGCTTAATGTGCGCTTTGACCAGTTCAATGGTTGAGAGGAGCTGACTCAAACCCTCAAGCGCAAAATATTCTGCTTGCACCGGAATGAGTACGGTATCAGCGGCAACCAAACCATTAATGGTTAAAAGGCCTAATGACGGCGGGCAATCAATGATGATGTAATCGTACAGCGGCTTCACTTCATGAATAACACTCTCCAAACGCGACTCACGATTATCTTCATTCACGAGTTCTATGTTAGCGCCGGCTAGGTCTGCCCCGGCAGGAACCACCCGCAGCCCCTCATGCGCGGTGTTATGCACCAATTCAGTAAGACGCTTCTGACCCGCAAGAGCGTGGTACAAATTATGAGGCAACGCACGATGATCAATACCAATCCCGGACGATGCATTGGCCTGCGGGTCTAAATCAATAAGTAAAACAAAATTCCCGGCTTCTGCAAGCGCAGCGCCAAGATTTATGGCCGTGGTTGTCTTTCCCACGCCACCTTTCTGATTCACAACAGAAATGACTTTTCCCATACGGTATAGTTCAAGTATACCGTATTTTGCTTTAATTGACAATTTGCCCGCAAACAGCTAAAATAGAAAACATCCTGCGGGCGAGTGGCGGAACTGGCAGACGCACACGACTCAAAATCGTGCGGAGCAATCCATGAGNNAATTTCGGATAAAATGAGTTCGAGCCAAACCGTAAAGACACACCAAAACCATACTTTATAATGTCAAGGACCCCGTTTTTCAGACTTTTTACACTAGATTAATAGAAAACACAATCACTATCATTTGCTTTCTGCCTTTTCGGCAATAAAAGCGAGCGGCTCAAGATGCGCGAGTTTTGACGTTAACTGGTTTTGTATGAGTTGGATATTCTTGAAACCAGCCGCTACTACTGCCGCCAATTGCTCATCTTTAGGTATTGGTTGAACAAAATAACCAAAATGCGACTGGATAAGATGCCCTTTCTCTTTTAACGCTCGATGGATTTCTTTAAATATTCCCTCCAAATCTTCACGATCCATTGCCGAACCAGTATTGATTAAATTTACCGCTATTGCACCATCAAGCCCATTTTCTTGAACCGGCAACTTAAAGACATCGCCAATAACGCCATCCTCCCTTTTTTCTTTTAGAAACTTCACTGATTCCAGCCCAATATCTATATTCATGATCTCTACCCCAAGTTGTTTCAAGAGCTCATGCAGTTTACTTCCAAACCCAGCCCCAATATCCAGATATTTCTTTCCTGCGAGCACATCCAAATTACCAAAGTATTTCTCTAGCGTCCTTCTATAATCTTCAACCGTTATAAGATCCACCCACGGCTCAAATTCTCCTCGCTCCGCCCTTTCTTTCATTTCTCTAATCCAGTCATCTGCGGAGAGCTTCCTCAAATATTCTTTTTCCTGATTTGTTTCCATATTGAGCAGTATACAACACTCAGCGATTTTTGTCTTTAAAGCTGAAAAAAGGAAAAAAATGCCTGCCTGTCCGCCGCAAGCGAACTTTGGGTGAGAAGCGACTCCACGCGGCACTATTCAATCGCCTAAATTTCTGATAAAGTAACTCCAAACGGAGTTGTATAAAGACACCAATATTCTATTTGTGAGAACTCAAGCGCTCAAAGCCAACATTTGGAAATATTACGTTCTGCGCATCATGGTCAAACGGCTCGTGTGGCCCATTTTGACGATTTTTTTGGTGCGCAATCAGCTTTCCCCAACAGAAATTGGAATTGTGTTTGCAGTGGGTGTACTGATTGGACTCATTCTAGAAGTCCCTAGCGGTGCCATTGCGGATCGTATTGGGAGAAAAACATGTCTGATTATTTCAATGCTTGGCTGCGCAGCCAGCATGTTTTTGTTTTGGCTTTCACATGGTTTTTGGGGCTTTCTTATTGCCAATGCGCTCTATTGGGCTGCAGGCAGTTTATGGACTGGCACGCACAACGCATTGATTTACGAAACACTCAAAGAACTGGGCAGATCACATGATATCAAAAAAGTGTTTGGCATGGCCGTATTTATCTCGCAGATCACGACAGGTGTTTTATTTATTGCTGTTCCTTTTATTGCAAAATATTCTCTCTCATTGCCCTTTCTTTTAAATGCTATTGTCTACGTAGGCGCCTGCATACTCACCACTACGTTGGTTGAACCGCAACGTTCCACCAGTGTCAAAGAGAAAGAAGTGGGCAAAAATTTTCTTGGCTTCAAAACATTTCTTACGCACAAAGTATTGCTTTCAACTGGCCTCTTTTTTGGTTTTATCGGCGGCATCAACGGAATTATGGAGGATTATCGGCAAGTGTACCTTGACGCCATACACATTGATATCATATATTTTGGTTTAATTTATTGCGCTTTGCGAATACTTGTGGGGGTTTTGGGTGCTTATTCATACCGTATAGAAAAGGCAATCGGCACTAAAGCAACACTCCTGCTTATCCCTGCAACGTCATTGCTTGCTTACGCGGGCTTGGCCATTTTTAATTCCTACTACGGACTCTTGTTTATTGTTCTTGACGGCGTGCAGGCCGGGCTCACCGCGCCTTTGGAACAAGAATATCTTAATCGCGTCATTAACGATTCACAACGCGCGACACAGCTCTCCATTTTTAATTTGCTTGAACATCTTATACGCGCCGGTGCTACGTTCATCGGCGGTGTTGCTATTGATTTTGGTGGTGTTAATTTTGGTTTTCTTATCGCCACGATTATTTTTATCATCTGCGCGCCATTATTGCTGATGAACTTTATAAAACGCATGAAGTTTTCATAGATGTGGATAACATACCGTGCGCGCACTTCAAGAGTGTATCACACAGTGCTATACTATGCAGGTAATAGGTTGGCCTGCCACCTAACGCACCTTTGTAGGCATGCAGGGTGTGCGAACGTGACAGGGCAACACTGTTACCCTGTCTTGCTCTTTCAACTTTATGAACAAACCCTCCGATTCGTCGGGGGGTTTGTTCGTTATGTACTCGGTGGACTTGCATTTTTCCTGCAATTCGCTATACTATTCCCACAGATTAAAGGGGCGTGTAGCTCAGATGGTTAGAGCGCCACACTGATAATGTGGAGGTCCCTGGTTCGACTCCAGGCACGCCCACCCGCAACGAAAACGCCCCGCCTAAGGCGGGTCTTCATTCTACAAGGGCTCGTAGCTCAGTTGGTTAGAGCGCTACGTTGACATCGTAGAGGTCAGAGGTTCAAATCCTCTCGGGCCCACNNCATAACAAAAGCCCCAATAACTCCTACCGGAATAGTTAGCCAGAAGTTATGCACTATGTTTGATAAAACAATAGTAACTAATGAAAAGATAGCTGCTATAATTAAAGAAATGATCCCTAATCCGAATTGACTAGTCGATCCAAGTATCGGCAGAATATCCATTACAACACTAATGGGCTTAAACACAAACAACAAACCTATCCACATCAGCAAAAATCCAGCAAGGCGCAATAGCCATGTTGAGGTTGTATATTCGCTGTGCATGATTTGCACTGCCTCATCAGGTGTCTCATAAAATAACCTGAATAATGTTACGTCTTTTGTCTGGTTAGTATACAGACCAATATCATCACCATTCAGCTTCCCAAAAAGAGTCATGGTTTCATTTGAAGGTATTACCCTATAANNCAGGAACAACCGTTTTTTCAGCACGGGCAAGTTGTCTATCTGGGTTTTCATGTCCTTCTCTTATCTTAAACTGACCTGAGTCTGGCAGATTAGTAATCCACTCTTTTTGATAGTCGTAGTTTGTTTCTTGTGTCTCAGAGCCACCAATATTCTTTTTTGTTTTTGTACTCTGGTGCTGAACCCATGCATATATTTCTGCTATTCTATCTACCTTTATGTAATCACCGGGAAGCAAATACAAACCATCACCAATCCGTTTTGAGGCGGAAACAGTACCTCTCACCGACACTAATGCTCCTTGCAATGATGCATCCGTACTTATGCCATCTGACACAATAGGCATTGCTTTTGCCGCAAGGTTTGAGATGACATCCCTTCCCTCATTCCAAAAAATTAAAACAAATGACCCAAAAAATAAAATGAGCCCAAGCAAAACTCCTTTTATTGCTGAACCGATTCTGCTCCTATACCCTATGGTTTTCACTTCCTTAAATTGATAAGGCATATCTAACCTATTTAAAAATATGGTATTAGTATAACATTTTTTTACAAAGTACAAAAAACCCGCCTTCTGGCGGATTTTTTAGCTTCCAAAACCATACCCTTGACGCGCTTCCAAGGAGAATACCTATCCCTCTGATCCAGAATCATGAAGATTCAGAATTCAGTCGACGAATATTACACTGCTTCCGCAGTGAATATATCCAGAAAGGAGGTGATCCACCCACAGCTTCCGCTACGGGTGCCTTGTTCATGTGTTTCCCTATGTCGCCATAAGGCATGGACTATATCACAATCCTTTGTTCCAGAAGTGGTTTTTTTCTTGGATGCCACGATCCAATTTTCCGAATGAATCTCTGCTGAGATTGGGCGAGAACAAATACTCGCCAATAATCAGGGTCAACCCGTTTACTTGGATTATGAATTTTGCCGCATTGTATACCAAGCTCATGCAGTATCTCTTTCAAAGCGACAATCTTCAATTTATCCTTCTGAACGAGTTGAATGTAAAATCGTGCAGAACAGTCATGAGGAATTCCGCCTTCGGCATCAAAGAAACCTCTAATATAGGATTTTTGCTCTTCAATAGATTCAAGAGCGAGAGGTTTTAATTTGAAATCAAGAAAATATGCAAGTGTTTCAAGTACATACACATTTCTTGTTTTCCCCTCTCGGTAAATCCATGAATGATAGCCGAGACAAAGTAGAAAATTCCTCAACATTTCTAACCATTCGGTGCCTTTCTGCGAGATTCTGAAACGACGATTTGAACTAAATGTTCCATCGTGTAGTGCTCCTTGCAGATAGGCTTTCATTACTTTCTGAAACAAAGGCTGTCGGC
This sequence comes from Candidatus Magasanikiibacteriota bacterium, assembly GCA_003501255.1. Classification (GTDB taxonomy): domain Bacteria; phylum Patescibacteriota; class Patescibacteriia; order Magasanikbacterales; family UBA10197; genus UBA10197. The sequence goes on along the minus strand of DNQG01000036.1, from coordinate 504 downwards.
GTGTAGTCTCTGAGGGGAGTTGACCCCTCCGCTGTATAACGGAGGATGCTCTTCCCTGCTGATTGACTGCTTGTATCAAAGTATTTCTTTCCTTTAATACACCATTTGAAGCATTTTCACTCATACTAAACTGATTTCAGTATTCAGTAGCCCAAATACTACAGTGTTTCCAGCATATAGCCAACTTTGTTCTGAATCATTACTGATTCAGAGTCGCAACTTTTTTACGACTTCACCCCAGTCGCTGACCCTACCCTAAACTACCTTACGGTAGTCTTCAAGTATTGCCAACTCCCATGGTGTGACGGGCGGTGAGTACAAGAGACGAGAACGTATTCAACGCAGCGTCATGATCTGCGTTTACTAGTGATTTCAGCTTCATGCAGGCGAGTTTCAGCCTGCAATCCGAACTGTGACCGGTTTTAAGGGATTAGCTCCACCTCGCGGTTTGGCAACCCGTTGTACCGGCCATTGTAGCGTGTGTGTAGCCCAGGACGTAAGGGC
>DNQG01000042.1:154-16259 GCA_003501255.1 Candidatus Magasanikiibacteriota bacterium | reverse complement strand
CAGATTTTTTCACGCTTCAAGCGTTCTACAATTTCCGCTTTCATTTTTTCAAATGTTTCTTTGTTGTATTGTTTGTTTAAAATGCAGTAATCAGTTTTGCGTACACCTACGCACGCAATACCGCTGTTCATATTGTGGCATGAATCGCAAAACAACATGTCTGACGCATAAAAAACATAGACACAGCTTTTGCTGTTGTATGCTTGCAATACGCCCATCATTTCATAGCACATTTCCGGCTTGTAGTAGCAGTTATTAGTGTCGTAACAATCCGTGGGGTCCAGAGTATCATTGTTATAACCGCATGAGCGGGCGTTCATGGTGTCAAACGCGCGTATGGTATCGCGGCAGTTATATAGGTAGTCACCGGTTGCATTTTCACATTTAATAATATCGGCAAATTTAACAATTGAGCCGGCTTTTAATTCTTCAAATCGTTTTGCGGCGGTTTCCAGTGATTCACGTGAGGCCATAATTTCTGCACGGCGCTTTTCATATTCCTCTTTAGTGACTTGTTTGTTTTCAATACAATACGATGCGTTGCGTAAGTTTGTACATAAAATACAGCTTGAACAGCCGCTCAAATTAAAACCAAATAACACGTCCGTGCATGTTTGGCAGCGTTCTGAAAAATGTGTGTTGTAGGAGTTGCGCAACCCGAGCGACCCGTAGCACCGCTCACACTCATAGATGTTATCGCAATCAACACAGTTTTTGCTGTTGTGCACTAGGCGTCCGTACATGCATTCTTCATCATCTTCTGCCGCAAACAAAAGATAACAATTTTTAAGGTTGCCTACGTTGTTGGTGTACTCGCTGTTTTCGCTTGTGATAACCAAGCTGGCGATGCGTGGCACCTTGTTGCGCACTTCAATAAACTGATCAAAGAACGGCCGCGTGGGATCATAGTCAATGCCATAATCAAGGCCGCTCCATTTGTCGCTCCACCAGCAGTCATTGCAATACACGGGAAAGGGAACATCGGCCGGATAAATGGCAACCACATTTTTTTTGCATAAGTCGCAGCTGCGTGGATACAGTGTGCGTTCATTGCGAAATGCCAAACGTCGCTCTTGACGACAGCGAGGGCAGAGTGTTGGTTCGGGCACATCTACTTTTTTGTAGAACGTGGCGTCTGCGTCAAACACTTCAAATTGATTTCCGCATTGTTTGCAGGTTTTTTGTGTCATATAAGTATCATAACAAATTCTTTTGTGTTCGGCAATGAGAAATAAAAAAGGCAGGAGAGAGACGGTGGTTGTCGGTTTATTTCTCTCCTGCCCCAGGGCTTCACGCGGCGATGAGCCGCTTCAGACGCCCTGTCGGTAGCGCGGGCGCAAACCCGGCTGAACGATGCGCAGTCCGCCGCCCTTCGCAACAACCACCGTGGGCTACTGCGTGTGGGCATTGCGGTCGCAACGTTAGTCGGGACGTACCGGCCTCTCCTTCTTCTGTTTCATGGGCACCTCCCTATCCAAAGCTTATCAAAAACCCATAAAAAGTCAACCCTACTGGAGTACTTCCTTTTTTTCCTATATAATAGAAGTACATGGCGGATAAACAGCAGAATCTGCTCCAGAAACAATACGTTGAAGAATACGTTGACCCCATAACCGGCGTCACAGGGCGACAGTTGAAGCTTGGGTACTGGTGGTTAACGCATAAATCAAAGTTCGCGCGTATCGGCGTTATTCTTTTGATTGTTCTGGATGTGTACTTGGTTACAGCTTCATCTATTGCCTGGGGACTATACTTGTTTCGTGGTCAAGAGCAGCAGACGCTTTTACTGCAAGAGTTGGCTGCCGGCCAGGCAACGCATGAGAATTGGCGTCTCGCCCACAAACCGGAGTCAATGCAGGTTATTGCGCGTTCTGTTTTTGCCGGGCGTGGCGACAAATATGATTTTGCGGCAGAGCTTACCAACCCCAACCCCAACTGGCTCATATTTTTTGATTATAGATTTGTCTTTAGCGGAGGGGACACACCATGGCGTTCATCATTTTTATTGCCCGGAGAGATAGGTATTAAAACAGAACTTGGTTTTGAATGGGCTCGGCGGCCTCGTGAGGCGGAATTTGAAATTCAAAATATTAAATGGGTGCGCATGACTGCTCACATTGTGGATGATGTTGGAAAATATTTAAAAGATCGTCTGGACTTTGTGGTTACCGGCGGGGTGATTGTCAAAGTAGAGGATGCGTCCAATATTCTTTCCTTTGAGGTTCGTAATAATACTCCGTTTAGTTATTGGCGTGTCCCTTTTTATGTGGGACTCTACAGTGGTACACGTCTTGTGGCGGTTGAGTATATTATTATTGAACCATTTCGTGCCGGTGAAACGCGCTCTGTCAATATTGCGACCACGCTTACGGGTGGCAGTATCAGTGACGTTAAACTGTATCCTGAAATTAACGTATTTGACAAAAGCGTATTTTTAACGCCACAATCATAGTATATGTCTAGCCGATTGGTTGTACGCTTGCGCTCGCTTTTCCAGCTTGACGGCTGGCTTTTTTTAAGTATGGTTCCGCTTATTTTGTTTGGCACGGCTGCCATTTACAGCGTGGATCTTTCCCGTGGCGGTAATTTTTCTACTTTCAAAAAACACCTTATCATCGTAGCGCTGGGGTTGCTTGTTTTTTTTGTTGTGTCTGCTATGGACTATACTGTTTTTCGCGCAACGGCAGTCTGGTGGTATGTAGCGGCAGTCGTGCTTTTGGTATTGGTTTTATTGTTTGGTGAAACCATACGCGGCACACAGGGCTGGTTTAGAATGGGGCCGCTTTCTTTGCAGCCCGCAGAGTTTGCAAAATTGGCGCTTGTTTTTATGCTCGCTTATTTTTTTAGTCGTCGTTACCGATATTTTCGCGCGAGTGCTACGTTTGTGGGCAGTTTATTGTTTACGTTTATTCTTCAATTTTTTATTTTGATGCAGCCGGACTTGGGCAGTGCGCTGTTGCTTGGTTTGGGTTGGCTGGGTGTTATGTTGTTTGTGGGAACAAAAAAACGTTATTGGGCAGTGCTTTTGGTCATATGTATGGTCGCAAGCGCGGGCGCGTGGTCATTCTTGTTGCAGGATTATCAAAAAAATCGTATTCTGACATTTTTTGATTCTGAACGCGATCCGCTGGGTGCCGGATACAATATTAGACAATCCATTATCGCCATTGGTGCCGGCGCGTGGAAAGGGCGCGGTTTAGGATTTGGTTCTCAAAGCCAGCTCAAGTTTTTGCCTGAAGCGCAAAGCGACTTTGTGTTTGCGGTGATTGGCGAGGAGCTTGGTTTTGTAGGCGCGCTTGCTCTTGTAGTATCATTTGGACTTTTATTTTTGCGCATCCTTACATTGTTGCCGCGTGCGCCTGATGATTTTACCGGTATACTTTTAACTGGTATCTGCGTGCTTTTGTTTGCTCAATTTTTGGTGAATGTTGGCGGCACGCTCGGCATGGTGCCGGTTACAGGCGTGCCATTGCCTTTGGTTTCCGTGGGTGGTTCTTCATTTTTGATAACAATGATTATGCTTGGGGTTGTACAGAGTATTTATCGCAACGCTGCGCTTGCACAGCGTCATCTTTGATATGTACAAAAATAAGGGTATTGACATTTTTTCCTTTATTGTATATACTTTCCGACACATAAAAGGAGTATATTTATGCCAGTAATAAAAGCACAAAAGCGAGAAGCGGGCAAAGCATATGCTCTCCGCGCAGAAGGAAAACTGCCGGCGGTTATATATGGCCCGCACGTAGGTTCACAAGCCGTGATGCTTGATCTCAATCCTTTTGTTAAACTGTATAATGAGGTCGGTGAATCAACACTTATTGACATGAGCGTTGACGGCGGCACAGAGTATAAAGTTTTAATTCAAGATATCCAACGTGATCCGGTTTCTGACCAGATTATTCATGTTGATCTGCGTCAACTTGAAATGGACAAAGAAATTGATGCTGAAATTGAACTTGAGTTTACCGGCGAACCTCCGGCTGTTAAAGAATTGGCTGGTGTCTTGGTCAAGTCACTTGATAATATTGAAGTGCGCTGCTTACCAAAAGATCTACCCGGTTCCATTATGGTTGATTTAAGCGTTTTGAAAACATTTAATGATTACATCCACGTTAAAGATTTGCCCATTGGCCCTGGCGTTAAGGTGTTGACCAATCCTGAAGAAACCGTTGCCACGGTCATAGCGCAACAAGAAGAGAAGGAAGAAGTTGCACCTATGAACGTTGCGGACGTTGAAGTGGTTGGCAAGAAGAAAGAAGATGCGGCAGAAGGCGAAGGCGAAGGCGAAGAGAAAAAACCAGGTGACAAACCGGAAAAGAAATCTGAAAAGGGCGGTAAAAAAGAATAATACAGAAGGCCTCGCGTGTAGCGGGGTCTTTTTTATTTTTGTATTTTAGTTTACACTAGTAGGTATGAATGTATTTTTTAATCTTAAACTATGGTGGGTGCGGCAAAAACGTCTACATCGCGTGCGTTTTTTTGTATGGGCGGCCGTTGTGCTGTACGCATTTATCATTGGAGTTTTTATTTTGGTTGTTTTATTGCCAACGTACATACAGTCGCTCAAACAAGTTACCATTCAATATTACCGTGAACCAAAGCAAGTGTTTTCATCAACTGACCGGCGTTGGCTTGACGGTAGTACCACCGCAACATCAACGGTCAATGTACCACTTGCCGCTGTCGTTATTGAAAATCATGTTGATGCGCGTCCGCTTGCGGGTATTGCCGATGCGCGCGTGGTATATGAGCTGCCGGTTGAAGGAAACATAACACGGTTTTTGGCGCTCTTTCCCCTTCCTGATATGCCGGAGCGTGTTGGACCTGTGCGTAGCGCGCGTTTTTACATGCTCAAATTGCTTGGCGAGTGGGGTTCGCCGCTTTTTATGCACGTGGGTGGCAGCCCGGAAGCCATCGCAACGCTTGAGCGTGGAGGATTTAATGATTTTGATGAATATTTTAATGGGCAGTATTTTTGGCGCGATGAAAAACGGGCACGGCCCCACAATGTGTTTACCAGCAGTGAATTGGCTGAAGCGTCACAACGTGCGACTACAACCATATTTAGTCCATGGCTTTTTGAAGAAACACCTGCCTCAAGTACTGTTTCGTTGCAACCGGAAGACACCACACTCAATGTAGTTTACAGTCGTCCCTGGCATGCGGTAACGTGGGCGTATGATGCCGATGATGATGTATATTATCGGTTGCAAGCCGGTAAATTGCATCGTAGTGAAGATGGCCAAAAAATAGGCGCGTCAACCGTGGTGGTTCAACGTGTTTCCGGTGAGGTTGTGGACGATGTTGGGCGTTTGGAAATGAACCTGCAAGGCGAGGGTGAAGCGTTTGTTTTTAAACATGGCGAGCGCACAACGAGTACGTGGAAACGCAGCGTGGGAGAAGTGCGCACGCGCTTATATGATGGGAAAGGGAAAGAAATTTCTTTAGCTCCGGGCGTGATTTGGTTTGAAGTTGTTATGCCGTGGCATGACGTTTGGTAAAGAGAGCAACGCGATAATCGCCATGTAAATCTTTTTTGAATGTTACTTTCCACTCTGGAAAGTATTTTTTAAATGTACGAGTCAAAATTTTTTTCTGTTCAGGTTCAATTTCAATGATAAGGGCTGATAGGTGCGGGGATCGTGCCTCTGCAATTTCTTTAAATAATTTTTTATAACTGCGTGTTCCGTCTTCGCCACCGCCCAGGAGCGCTTTTTTAGGTTCGTAATTTTTCACTTCAGTCGGCGCGGCGTTGTAGATGCTTTGCGAAAGGTAGGGGAGATTGGCAACAATAACACCTCTGCGTTTTTCATTCAGCTCGTCATCCCACGGTTTAATGTTTTTGCCGCGTGCGAGCACTATTTTATGTGCGCATGTGTGGTGTTTGGCATTTTTATCCGTGAGGCGCACTGCTTTTGGAGAAATATCGGAGCAATGCACTTCACAACCTGCGCGTTCGCAAGCGAGTGTAATGCCCACGGCGCCGCTTCCGCACCCGATATCAAAAATATTCCAGCGCGCTTTTTTTGGGATGAGCTTGAGCGCGGTTTCAATCAGTATTTCCGTTTCCGGACGCGGGATAAGAACGCCGTGTTCAATATCAAATTTGCGGCCGTAAAACCACGTATACCCCAGGAGGTATTGCAGTGGCCATCCTTGCATGCGTTTTTTAATGAGTTGTTTTACTTTTTTCTTTTCCTTTCCTTCCAATCTATACTCTGGATGAGCGATAACCCAAGATCGCACTTTTCCCAGGACATGTGCAATAATGAGTTCTTTATCTGCTTCCGGTATTGTTGTGTGCATAGCGCTGAATGTGTAAAATGTGCTATTATAATACCATGAAACTCCCTTTCATTAAAAGTGCACGTGCATTACGCGGCAAACGTGTACTTGTTCGTGTTGATTTGAATGTCCCACTTGGAGATAACCGGTGTGTGGATACGGATGAAGATTGGCGCATGCGCGCTATTTTACCTACACTCGCGTTTTTACATTCAAAAGGCGCACGTATTATTTTGATGTCACATTTGGGCCGCCCTACGCGCAAGAATGAAGCGGATTCTCTACAACCGGTTGCCGTCTACTTCAGGAATGTTTTAAAAGTACCGGTTCATTTTGTTCCCGATTGTGTAGGAACGCGGGTTGAACATGCTATTGCTGATTTAAAAAATGGCGAGATGCTTCTTCTTGAAAATCTTCGTTTTCATAAAGGTGAAGATAGTAATGATGAACAGTTTGCCGCATCACTTGCGCAGCTGGGTGATGTGTATGTGAATGACGCATTTGCTGTATGTCATCGTAGCGTTGCGTCTGTGGTTGGTATAACACGGTTTTTACCCTCATATGCGGGGTTATTGCTCATGAATGAGATTGAACATTTGAATCGTGTACGATTGACACCTAAAAAACCGCTTGTTATTGTGGTTGGTGGTGCAAAGACAGAAACCAAATTGCCGTTTATTGAAGCATTGCTTGAAAAATCATCACAGGTGTTGTTGGGTGGCGCACTTGCAAACACGGCGCTTCATTGTTTTGGGTATGAACTTGGCAAAGGTGATTGTGTTCCTTGTGGTGTGGCGCTTAAAAAAGTGTTCCATTCAAAAAAAATTGTTTTGCCACGTGATGTTGTGGTGGGGAAAAAAGACGGAAGCAACGCACGCGTAGTGGCGATCACGCGTCAGCAAAAACAGCTCGTGCGGCGTGGCGAATATGCACATGATGTGGGGCCTGCCACGCTACGTTTATATGCCGCGTACATTAAAAAAGCAAAGACCATTTTTTGGAACGGCGCGCTTGGCGTGTTTGAGGTGCCTGCCTATGCTACTGGTACGTTATCATTGGCGCGGCTTATTGCAACACACGCACGCGGTAAAGCGTTTGGTGTTATTGGTGGAGGAGAGACCGTCCAGGCGTTGCGCAGAACCAAAATGGAACAGTATGTTGATCATGTTTCAACGGGTGGCGGTGCATTACTTGAATATTTGTCTGGTGCCGCGTTACCCGGGCTTGAAGCGCTTTCACACAAGAGAACATGAGTATTGATAAACACAGAAAAACAAAGAGACCTGTAACACGCATAATGCGTGTTATTGGTTTTGTGGTAGGAGCGGGTGTTGTCTGGTATTGCACCGCACTGGTCGGTGCGCTTTTTAATGATAGACAGTCGTCAATTTCCGAGCCCTTTTCGCTTGAAATTAAAGAAGGAAATTCAGTTGCGGATATTGAGGCACGTTTGGTGCAAGGAGAACTATTGAATGAACGGTTCGCTTGGCTTTTCAGATGGTGGGGTTCGCAAAAAGGATATGACAAGCGGGTCAAAGTCGGGGGCGTCAAAATTCCCTATGGTGCGAGTATCGCAACCATGTGGGAGCTTTTAAAAAATCCTACCAATCAGAGCGTGAGTTTGCGTTTTATTGAGGGGTGGACGCTCCGTGATATTAAAATCTACCTTGAAGAAAAAGGTGTACAAGGTGATTTGTACAAACTTGCCGGCGAGCCGCTTTCGTCTGATAGTATGGAAGGATATTTGTTTCCGGATACGTATGAATTTTTTACCGATGCCATCGTACGCGATGTGGTTGGTAAAATGCGCGCCAATTTTGATGTCAAGGTAACGCCGGAGTTACGCGCAGAGATAGAACGCCAGGGCTTTACGCTTGACCAAATCATTACCATTGCTTCTATTATTGAGTTGGAGGTTACGGGGCGAGAAGATAGGCGCATGGTTTCTGATATTATCCGCAGGCGTCTTGCAAACGGTTGGATGTTGCAAATGGATTCAACTATTAATTATATTCATGGCAATCGCAGACGTTCAGCCACGTTTGATGAGCTTGAGAGCACGTCGCCGTATAACACGTATAAGTTTAAAGGTTTGCCGTCTGGGCCTATTGCCAATCCGGGGCTGCAAGCTATTGAGGCAGCAGTGTACCCCATAAAAAACAATTTTTGGTTTTTTCTTCATGCCGCGGACGGCAGCATAAAATACGGCCGCACATTTGAGGAGCATCAGGAAAATAGGAAGTTTTTGAGGTGAATTTTTGGCGATTATAGTGCTATTGCCGTACTTCTTAAATTGTGCTATAGTTTTAAGTCTTCTGTGGCTGGCTTTAGTCAAAAAATACTCTTTTAAATAAGGGTATTTTCTTGCTACGGCTACCCAGTTGGTAGTCCTCTGGCACACGCAAACCCGAAATAGCAACACGTTTTATAAAAACATGTTGCACAACTGGAGGAACAGGTCATGGGCGACAAGTTCGTCATGTCGGCGCGTCAAGCAGATGAGCTTGATTACGCGTTGGGGCGGTGCGGATGGAGCGCGGCAGATATCAAGCGGCTCTGTGAGGGTGACATGGCCGCTACATTCCTGCTCGTCATCCGCGGGCACGCCGAGGTGGTGCAGGTCAAGCACTTCATCAACTGCGACGCCGACCCCTTCTTGCCCAAGGGCTGGAAGGGTGTGGAGTTTCACCGCAAGCAAGGGCAGTTCCTTTGGGAACCCGAGAAGGTGCGGCTCCACCTGGCCGAGGGCCAGCAGAGCGGCAGCGTGGTGGGTACTGACCTGCGCACGGCACTGGAGGGCAAGCCCGTCCTCAACGCCAACGTGCTGGACTACCTGCTCGCCCACCCCCACCTCATCCCCGAGAGCTGGAAGGGGAAGTTGGTGTTCTTCTGGGGCACCATCTACCGCCTCGCTGATGGCAGCCTCTGCGTTCGTTATCTGAGCTGGGACGGCAGCAGGTGGCACTGGAGCTGCGGCTGGCTGGATGGCCGCTGGCGCGGCCGCAACCCCGCGGCGGTTCTCTGCGAGTAGCTTTTTTGTCCTTTGGACTTGAGCACTTTGGTCTTTGACCTTAGACCTTAGCGCTTAGTCCTTCAAGGACTTTCCGTTCAACGGCCCGCGCTGACATGCAAATGTTGGCACGGGTCTTTTTCATTTCATCAACGAGCTAAATGTGTCTTCAAAAATCGCTTCACGCATGCGGTGGCAAAACTCCAACATAACATGCACGTTGTGCAGTGTTGCAAGCCGAAAGGCGGTCAATTCTCCGGCATTAAAAAGATGGTTGATGTACGCGCGGGTGTAGTTTTTGCAGGTGTGACAGGTGCATGACGGGTCAATAGGTGATGTATCATTTTTAAAACGCGCATTAGTAATATTGATGCGATAAAAGTCACGCGGATTTACGTCTTGTGTAAAATCAGGATGATGGCGCGGCGTTATATAGAGCGTGCCATTACGCGCCACGCGCGTTGGTGCGACGCAATCAAACATATCAACACCACCTGCGACGGTATCGTACAAATCAAACGGAGAAAAACCAACGCCCATAGTGTAACGCGGTTTATTTTCAGGCAATAAGGGTTGTAACCATGTAAGAAGTGTGCGCGTCATTTCCATATTAAAACCGGTTGTTTCGCCACCAAGAGCAACACCATCAAAGGGGAGCGACGTTATGAAACGCGCAGATTCTTCTCGTAGTTCGCGCGATGTTGAGCCCTGAATAATACCAAACAAAAATTGTTGGTGATTATGCGGGCCTTTGTGAGCGCGATGATATTCAAGTGAACGCGCGGCCCATGCGTGTGTGCGCTTCATGGCCAGCCGTTTGTAGTCCTCTGGCGCACTATCGGCAACTGGTTCGTCAAAAGCCATAATAATGTCAGCACCCAATTTGTGTTGAATTTCAATAGACGACTCTGCAGTGAAGCGATGTTCTGATCCATCCAAGTGCGAACGAAACGTTACGCCGTCATCATCAATTTTCAAAAGCGGTTCTTGTGTGCTTTCTTTTACGCCGCTGCCCAAGCTCAAAACTTGGAAACCGCCGCTATCAGTCAGAATAGGGTGGTGCCAATTCATAAACTGGTGTAGGCCACCCAACTGTGCAATCAAATTTTCGCCCGGCCGCAAATATAGATGATAGGTATTGGCTAAAATAACCGGTGGTGCAAGCATTTCCAAATCAGCGCTATCAAGCGCTTTGACTGTGGCTTGCGTACCTACCGGCATAAAGACAGGGGTAGGAATATCCCCATGATCTGTATGCATAATACCGGCACGGGTGCCTGAGGTTTTGTCTATGTGTTGTAGCTCAAAAAATGGTTTCATGTGCGCACACTATAGCAAAAATTAACTAAAATTTCAAGTATTCACAGTTTATTCACAGTTTATTCCTTGACGCCATTTAGGTGGTATTGTAGAATAACTTTTGTCGCGCTCAAGAAGTTGTTGAAGAGCGGGCAGCAGAAGGACCTTTGGTTCCCACTATCGTTTGTCAGCACGTAGAGAGGGCGACCTTGAAGCAAGCAGACGAGCGCGGCGAGCCACGTGGCCTTCACATCGGAAGTCGGTGCCGAGAGTGTGTTCTGCCAAACAGGTTTGAAGAACCTGGAAGTGCGGGTAATACCGCAACGAAAGGCAACCCAGACGTGCCAGGACACCTAAACCACTGGCTTGGAAGAGAGTGCACACGACTGGTGCAAAGATCAGCAGAAGGTGACCTTCAGTGGGGTACGAGCTTATCTCAAACTCTGCGAGGTCAAACCGCTGCATACGGAGCGCTGTGGGAAAACAAAAGTCCCTTAAAAAAGGACCAGTATTTTCACGATCAACCGTAAAAAGGTCTTGTAGGCCGCACCTACCTCTAACTTCAACCGACAAAGCTGTCAACCGCTCTCGTTCTCGGAACCGGGGTCCAAGGCCAACTGACGGGCACGACATACCGGCTTAGAACTTCGGGAAGTACCGAGCATGTGAAAAGACAAAGTAACCACAAGGTTGCCCAAATCTCTCGCATGCACGGTTTTCTCAAGTTCTCTGCCGGTTTTTTAATGAGCAACATAGGGCGAAAGAAGTAGGAACGTGCAGCTGTTCTCTATTTGTAGACGCATGTGGGCCTTGCATGGTATACTATATAAGTAAAAGCTAACTTTTTTGTATGCCCACCCTCACCATTATAACCATTCTTGCGGTTATAGCGTGGTTTGTCATTTTCTTTTTTGCGCGGGATTTTAGAAAACAGTTTTTTTGGATGGGTTTTTTGGCTACGACCCTTATTGCCGGCGTGCTTGCTATGAACACGGCGTGGCTCAATACGGCAGCTGGTTACGAATATTTTTGGGCGTGGCTTGCACAACTTTTAGTACTTGTGTTTTTTACCGGTTCGCTTGGCGCTATTGCATACGAGGCCATATTTCATATTCATTGGAAGCGTCCTGTGCACAATCACCATCATCATGTGGGCATCCTCGTCATCCCACCGCTTTTGGCACTTATTGGTTTTTTCATTATGCCGTTTGCCTCCCTGCATATTTTTATTGCCGGCATCGCGCTTGAAGTCGTTCTGCTTTTGATTATGCGTTCTGACCTTATTGTAGATGGGCTTTTTAGCGGTTTGTTCATGGGACTTTTGCTCACCTTGCTTTTCACCTTTTTCTTTGGGGGTGTGCCGGGCACTTTTTTTGAGTCATGGCAACTGACCGGTTTAACCCTCGGTGGACTACCTATTGAACTGGTGATGTTTTTCTTTTTCTTTGGTGTGTTGTGGGGCCCGTGGTATGAGGTGGTGAAGGATTATCACCCGCGCAAGGTGTAATTAACATTGCTGCCACATGCGTTATTTTAAAATTATTGTCATTGGTTTGGTATTTCTTGTGGTAGCCGGTCTGACGCTCGGTTGGTTTGGGTATTTGGGTGGCAACCCGGCGGCTGCTCTTGAAACCTCGGCAACGCTTGGACAAAATAAACTTTCAGCGCTTGCGCCCTTTCGTGTAACGTTTGCTCGGCCTGTTAACAGAACAGCGTTTGATGTACATTTTTCTCCGGACATTGAAGCAGCAGTGAGTTTTGAAGACCCATTGTTTGGCCGGCATTTGTATCGCACGCTTGTGGTTACTCCGCTCTATGGCTGGAAACCAGGGCAACAGTACACACTCACCATGCGTGGTATTCGTAATGCCGTAGGAGGTGGGGAGCAAGAAGCACAGGTGTTGCAATTTGCCATTGAAGATCCACCGCGCGTACTTGAAATGAGCTTTAACGGGCCTGAAGACCAATTGAGCATTACCCCGGTAGTAACGGTAAAACTTGATAAGCCCCGCGATGCCACGAGCTTGGTGTTTGAAACTACGCCTGCGGTTGAATGGACTGTTGAGGCCGATGTCGCCGGAACACTCTTGACACTCAAACCCACGCGGCCTTTAGAGCACGACACGTCTTATGCGTTGTCTGTGTTTGGTACGGTTGCCTTGTCTGATGGTGCGACTGTTGTGTATCAGGGCGAGCAAACGCTTCTGTATAAACGCGCATTTCATACGCGCGCTCCATACGCCGTCAAATCATGGTCACCGGTTGGTACATCCGTTGATCTGCGCACGCCCGTTACAATTGATTTTGGGGCATCCATCAATGAAGCGGAGTTGCGGGACAAAACTATCATACGTATAACACCAAATGTTGCGGGTGATTTTGTGTGGAATGATGCACATTCGCTCGTGCGTTTTATACCAAAAGACGGTTTTGCGCCAGATACGTTTTATTCCGTTGAGCTTGGGCGTGATTTGTGTTTTGCCCGTGAGAATACACAGTCGCGCGTTGAATGCCGGTTTGCGTTCAGAACCGTGGGGCCGGTAAAAGTGTCTTCTGTTTTCCCTTCAAACGGTATGGTTGGAGTGGATGTGAACACTTCTATCAGTATCGCATTTGATCAGGATATTGAAAAGGCGAGCGCAGAGGAACGTTTTAAACTTGAACCAACAACGCCGGGGATTTTTTTATGGAATGAACAAACCATGACTTTTAAACCCGCGAGTCCTTTGCGCCGTGATACGTCGTATGTCATTAAACTTGAACCCGGGGTCCGTGGTTTTACAGGTGAACCGCTTGCGCGTCTTGTTGAAGTTCCTTTTAACACTGAATTAGCTACAGCACAACTTGATGTTGCCCTTGATTATCAAGATCATGCGCTGTCATGTGAAGCCGCAGCGCTTAAAATGGCATTAAGCTATTTTGATATTGCAGTTTCAGAGGGTGATATTATGAATGTGGTGGGGTATGACCCTACGCCGCATCGCGGAAATGTGTGGGGCGATCCGCATGAAGCATTTGTGGGCAACATTGATGGCAAACAAAACACGACTGGGTATGGTGTGTATTGGGAGCCGATGGCGGTAGCCGCCAAACGGTGGCGACCGTACTCCGAATACTTTACTGGTTGGACATTGCAGCAGATGCTTGCAGCCGTGAAGGCAGGTCAACCAGTGATGTTATGGGGCGTGTACCCAGGCGGTTCTCGTGATTCATGGATGACGCCGGAAGGAAAAGAAATTAAAGCATGGAAAGGGGAACATACTCGTTTAATTATTGGGTTTACTGGTACGATTGAAAAGCCCACGCGCGTGGTGGTACTTGATCCGTTTGCCGGTAAACAATTTTGGAATCCTGATGATTTAATTGCCAACGGGAGTAGTTTTGATATGAGCGGCGTGGTGGTGCGTTAAAGCATGTTTTAAAAAGAGCCGATGGTTTCAAGTGTGAAATCCACCGGCTTTTTGGTCTTGCGGTGCAAGACCCAAGACCACGGCACTGCCAGTTCATGGCTGCCCTCTTTGGGCAAAGAACGCCACGAGGGCTCCCGCGATCAGAAGCACGATGACCACCGTAACGATGACTGTATCGCGACGGTGCTGCACGAGCGCGTTTCGGAGCGCATTCCCTTCGCCGGCGCTGTAGTGTGTCACGACTGCCTTGCATTCCGCGCACCCACCTTTATCTTTAGTCCTGTGGCCAAAGACATGCCGCCGCACACGTACAACGTCATGTCGCAGTGTGCCGCGCGCGAGAGCACTGAGCACTGCGCTTGGGGGGTGAATGCTCCTTGAGTTCATGACCAGGCCTCCTTATTACCGCTTGTCGGGCGGCCTACTTTTACTGTAGAGAGTTTTGTATGGTTTTGTCAAGAGGTACCGTTTTTGTTAGTATAAGTGCATATGAACCTGCGTCGTATTAATGGAGTGCTTCTGCTGTGCAACTTTGTTTTGTTATTGGTCTTGTTATGGCTCTGGCGAGCATTTTTTGTGGATGTTTACCGGGAAACGTATAGGTACGATGTGCCTGCAGAAGTAGTCGCAACAACAACTGTTGCCATGCCGTCACCTGTGGTGTCTTCAACATCACCTGTGGTTTCACAACAACCGGTACAAGCGTCACGCGAGTCAGTACAGCCCAGCCGCGTTAATTGGTCAGTGCCCTTTATGGTGCAGGCGCCGCATGCCGACTGGTCGTTGCCTTATCAAGAAGCATGCGAAGAGGCAAGCGCACTTATGGCTAGCGCGTATGTGCGTGGTGAACCAGCACTATGGAGCCCCGAGCAGGCAGACCTTGAAATTCAAAAGCTCGTTGCTTGGCAGCAGCGCACGTTTGGTTATTATGAAGATACGTCTGTGGCAGAGGTAGAGCGCATACTGCATGAATATTTTGATATTCAAAACACCCGCGTTATTGAAGATTCAACACCGCGCATGCTTCGTGAGGAGCTTATGCTCGGTAATATTATTTTAATGCCGGCATACGGCAAAGAACTTCCCAATCCCTACTTTAGAAACGGCGGGCCACTCTATCACATGCTCGTTATTAAAGGATACACGGAAGATGGTTTCATAACTAATGATCCGGGTACCCGCCGTGGGCAGGATTTTTTTTATACAGATGAGGCGCTGTTGAACGCCAACCATGATTGGAACGGGGGAGATGTGGAACAGGGGGCAAAGCGCATGATTGTGGTGGCTCGTTGACCAAAGCAGCCATGGTGTGCGCAAGTTTGACAGTTTTCTCCCTTGTGTTACAGTGAGTATATATGCAGGAGGATTGAAGCACCTCCGTATGAGGTGCTAAATTGTTAATAGTGTTATGAGGAAATATTTTATTGTGGGTTTATTTTTTATGGCCCTTGTCCTTGTGGGTGCCGGGTGTGGTTTTGACACGAAAAAAAATGCTCAAAAAGGGAATAGCCAGACAGCGGAAACAGCAGAACAACTAGAGGAGTTTCAAATACACCCTACGGCCACAGCAGATAAAAGTATAAACATTCTATTCAGCGACCCTGTGTTGGGTAAGGAATTTAAGCAGGCAACATGGCCTTATGATTGGGGAAGGAGTTTGCCATCCGCAAATGAGGTTCAGTGGAAAGAATATGTCAATGAGGAATATGGGATTAGTTTTAAGTATCCTGTGAATGCCCGCGTCATTGATTCACTTGCGGTTGCTAAAGAACGTGGTCATGAGGATCAAATGCCTAAGGATCAGATATTAGCTTTAAGCATCTCACTTGGTATAGATAATTTTGTTGGCGGTGTAGTTATTTTAGATGTATCTCTGGAAGAGTACATTAAAAAAATACCCGGCAAGCCACTCTCGTTTAAAGAGATATTTATAGATGGTTATCCTGCCAGGAATTATATCCACGAACAGCGTAGCGATGATCGTGAATGGCACGTCATTTTGTTTACACGGCACGGTTTGGCATACGGTATCACTGGTTCAAATGGGACGCCATATTTTGAACAATTCATTCGTTCATTTCAATTTACTGATTAAGTG
>DNQG01000042.1:0-128 GCA_003501255.1 Candidatus Magasanikiibacteriota bacterium | reverse complement strand
ACGAGTACTACATTGCCGTTCGTTTTGACGAGAGCTATTGCCGAGGGTATGACACCATGAACCCGCAAGTATGCAGGGATAATGGTGGTACATGGAAAGGCAATCACGATGGCATTGATATTAATGCC
>DNQG01000049.1 GCA_003501255.1 Candidatus Magasanikiibacteriota bacterium | reverse complement strand
ATGAAGTCGCTCATGAACACACTCAAGTTTCCGGAAGACATGCCGATTGAAAATAAGTTGGTGTCGCGCGCGCTTGAACAGGCGCAAAAAAAAGTTGAGGGTCACAACTTTGATATTCGTAAACATTTGCTTGAATATGATGACGTATTGAATAAACATCGCGAGGCAATTTATCGCAAGCGCCGTCGTGTTTTGGAAATTGCCGCAGGACAGTTGCCGTCTTCAGAAGGGCCGACAACGCTTAGAGACATAGTTTTGGACATGATTGAAAATGAGATTGAAGCCGTAGTAAGTTTGCACACTACAACGGTTGAAGGTGGCGACATCAACTTGAAGGAAATTGTTGAAACCATGAACAGTATGTTTCCGTTGGCTCCGGAAACGCGTGCCACGCTTGATGGTTTTGAAAAAAGTGGTTTGCTCAAACGTGATGCCGCGCAGGTCCGCACTGATATTATTGAAGTGCTACTTGAAGAATCGCGCAAGCATTATGGCGCGCTTGAAAAGTCATTACCTGATACGCGCATGATGCAGGCGCTTGAAGCAGGTGTGCTTTTGCGTGCTTTTGATATGCTCTGGGTTGAGCACTTGGTGTCTATTGATCATTTGCGCACCGGTATTGGGTTGCGCGGATATGGACAACGCGACCCACTTGTTGAGTATAAAAAAGAGGCATTCCGGCTGTTTAATCAGTTGCAGGATGCATTGACCAAAGAAGTCGCGTATTCATTTTTTAAAGCAGCCATTGCTACGTCCACACTAGGCCCCAGTATTTTTGAACGCAAAAATGTGACGCTTTCGGGCGCGGCAAAAACCATGAATGAGAGTGCTGGAAGCGGGTTTGGTGGTGTTGTTTCACAAATGGCAAACCCTGTTGTGCCAAAAGAGCGCAATGAGAGCGGGGAGAAGGTGGGGCGCAATGACGCGTGTCCGTGTGGCTCTGGTAAGAAGTTTAAGCGCTGCCATGGAACGTAACGTATGAAAATAAAAAAACTGTCAACTGTTGGAGAGACCACCACGTGTCCAGTCGCCTTGATAGTACGCAATCGGAGTATCCTTCTTGGATTGCGTAATTATACATCGGATAAGTGGAAAGAAATTTCGGTCTGGACAACACCAGGTGGTAGATGTGACGCGGGCGAGACCGTTGAGGAAACGTTACGGCGGGAGGTTCAGGAAGAAGTCGGGATTTCTGACCTTATTATTCATGAATTTGTTGGGGAAACGCATGGAGCAAAAGAAGGGGATAATGTTCCGATATTTTTTTGCACAACAGAGCAAGAAGCAACACTCATGGAGCCGGAAAAGTTTTCTGAATGGCGCTGGGTGCCAATTTCAGAATATGTTTCCGGAGGGCCGTGGTCGGAGATGAATACGGCAGCGCATAAGATGGTAAGTGCGTATTTGAAGAAAAATTTTTTGTACCAATAGAATATACTATGCACGACATTAGAAAACTCATTACCAATGTTTTGGAAAAAGGATGCTTGATGAGTTTGGCAACCGTTGACAGCGCAGGCCCGTGGGTTGCTGATGTTATTTATATTTTCGACGAAGATCTCAACATATATTGGATGTCAAACCCCCACGTCCGCCACTCGCAAGCGCTCCTGCAAGCATTTCGCGTTGCCGGCAGCATTACCGTGTCGGGCCCGCGTGAAAATAATCTTGGTATACAATTTGCCGGTGTTGCAAAAAAGATAGATGGCCCGCGCCATGATTTGGCAGTCAAACACTATCGTAAGCGTGGCAAACCAGATCCAACGCCCGAGCAAGATGTGCTGGAAGGGGATTCTTGGTATATGCTCAAACCAACGTCTATTGAGCTCATTCATGAAGAATTGTTTGATTTCAAAAAACAACGTTACGTTCCTGAAGATTCTTTATGATTTTTTTAGGCGTTTTCATTATTTCATGCGCACTGTCAGCCCTGCTCACACGGTTGTGGATACCTTGTGTTAACCGCTTGGGCATTATTGACAAGCCAGATGCTACACGCCATTTGCACGTAAAACCAGTACCATTGCTGGGCGGCATTCCTTTGCTTATTAGTTTTGCGCTTATCATCAGTGCGCTCGTGTTATTTTCATCATATCTTCCATTTCAAATTAAACTTCCTGCGTCATCTCTGATATCAGTGGGTATCGGATGCCTTATCATTTTGATAGGCGGTTTTTTTGACGACAAATACCGGTTGCCATGGTACATCACGATTATTTTTCCTTTCATTGCAGTGCTTGTGGTAATGATCGGCGGTATACACATTTCAAACGTCACTAACCCGTGGGGGGGTATTTTTTCGCTAGAACAATACTCATGGCAGTTGGGAAGTCACACCGTATGGTGGCCGGCTGACATCATCACGTTTTTATGGCTTTTGGGCATGAGTTACACCACAAAAATTCTTGATGGTGTTGACGGCTTGGCAACCGGCATGGTCACTATAGGCGCTTTGGTCATAACAGTTTTGGCTTTGTTTACCATTTTTTATCAGCCGGACATGGCGCTTGTTGCGCTTGCGCTTGCCGGTGCGTGTTTAGGATTTTTGTTTTTTAACTTCCATCCTGCTACAATATTCTTAGGAGAAGGTGGCAGTATTGGTATTGGATTTTTATTGGGAATACTCGCCATTGTTTCAGGCAGTAAAATAATGACCACGCTTTTGGTGTTAGCCGTACCGGTATTAGATGTGGCATGGGCAATTGTGCGAAGAGCAGTAAAGGGTCAGTCAGTCGCACGTGGGGACCGGTTACATGTACACCACCGTCTTGCTGACGCTGGCTTTGGACAACGAGGTACTGTTATATTTTTGTACGTCATCGGCATCATGTTTGGTGTTGCAGGGATTTTTTTAAAAGGATTTCAAAAAATTACCGTGCTTGGATTATTGGCAGTATTTGTCATTATAGTGCTTACGCTCATTCATTACGCAACGCGGTATGAAGTTGTTTCAAAAAACAAAAAAACAGGGTAGCACCATTGTTTTTTCCAGCGGAGTAACACTTGCCGTGGTTGTTCTTATGTTGTTTGCGTTTATGTATGTACGTGCTGGTGGATTAATTCCCAAACGCGTGCCCGTGCGTATGGGCGCTGCTATTGTCCAGGCCGAAGTTGTAAAAACAGATGCAGCTCAAAGAAAAGGCCTGGGCGGCCGGTCAAAGTTACCCGCAGAGGACGGCATGCTTTTTGTTTTTAATGAGCTTGACCGTCACAGTTTTTGGATGAAAGACATGCAGTTTCCTATTGATATATTCTGGATTCAAGGGGACCGTATTGTGGATATCCGGTATTCCGTGCCGCCACCTGCAGATGAAAATACTCCTTTGACCGTGTATTATCCGCAGGAGGCCGCCAATTTTGTCCTTGAAACCAACGCCGGATTTGCGGAAAAAGAAAGCATACAAATAGGGGATACCATTGAATTTCTCTACCCTGTTGAGAAGTAACTTGACGGCTTGGGGTATTGTGGTGTACACTCTACCCACTACTCTTGTATTTAAAAACGTATGTTTGCAGTCATTGAAACCGGAGGCAAGCAATATCTTGTTGAAACCGGCAAAAAATTTAAAATTGAAAAACTCCCCGGGGCAGTCGGCGAGAGTATTACGTTTGACAAAGTTCTGCTCATAGCGAGCGATGACGGCAGCGATGTCAAACTCGGTAAGCCCTATCTTGAGGGTACCTCAATCAGCGGCGTTATAGAAGAGCAGGCGCGCGATAAAAAAATTCTCGTGGTCAAGTTTAAACGCAAAGTCCGTTATAAGCGCGTACGTGGCCATCGCCAACACTTCACTAAAGTAAAAATACAGTCGGTGTAGACCGGCTGTTTTTTTTGCTCGTGTTTATAATGTTTTTCTGTTTTTGAATGCATCACCTAGTGTGATTTCATCTGCATACTCAATGTCAGAACCCATGGGGAGCCCGCGCGCCAGGCGTGTTATGGTAACGCCGGTGTTTTTAAATTCTTGTTGCAGGTACAGCATAGTTGCCTCACCGTCCAAGTCAGGATTAAGGGCAAGAATTAATTCCTTGATGCCGGTGCGCTTTTTCAGTTCTATAATTTTTAAATGTTCCGGACCTTTATCTTCAGAAGGATTTATAACACCGCGCAACACATGGTACACACCGTGATATCCGGTTTTTTCAATAGCTGGGATTTGACTGGGCATGGCGACAACGCACACCATGGTTTTGTCTCGCATCGCGTTGCCGCAGAGTGAACACGGGGAAGATTCCGCAAACGTAAAACAGCTTTCGCACGACTGAATGGTTTTGGCAAGTTCTTCAAACCCGTCAATAAATCGCTTCACTTCTCCTTTGCCATTCATTAAAAAATGATACACAAAACGTTCTGCCACTTTTGGGCCAATGCCCGGCAGGCGCGTAAAGAGTTGCACAAGATTATGAATGGAAGTGGGGAGCACACGCGTTTACATTTTGAATTGATCAAGTCCCCCCATTTCTTTTACTTTGGTGGCCATGACACGTTGGATTTTTTTACTCGCATCGTCATATGCGTTGATCAGGCCGTCTTCAATTTTCTTTTTATTTTCCGGTTTCAACAAATCAGGAGCAATGGTTAATGTTTTTACTTTCATGTTGCCATCCATGGTAAGCGTTATCTCTCCATGGGCTGCCGTTACGGTTGTGGTTTCCTGACCCAGCGCATCTTGCAATGTCTTTGCCTGACTGCGCATCTCCTTAAATTGTTTGAGTTTGGTAAACATAGGGTTTATAGGACATACATGTACGTCCTAGTTTAGTATGTATTTTTAATTAGCGACGTAGCGCGAGAGAAATGGGATAGCGCAGCTATTCCATTTCCGAGCCAAGGAGCTACTATAGTACGCTATATTGACGTATGTGCTTACTAGAACTGTCCAATGTAAGCATCCCATATCTCCAAAACCTTGTCAAGTGGATAACAAGTGGACCGCTAACTTGGGCCTATTCAAGCGGTTCTGCAAGTATAACCCGACCCCAGAATGTGGTGCCCGCGTTTGGGTTACTAAACTCACAGTTATCGTCATAGCAACCCTTAGCGCTGTCGCTGCCTTCTTGGCACCTGCCATT
>DNQG01000034.1 GCA_003501255.1 Candidatus Magasanikiibacteriota bacterium | reverse complement strand
TGCAACGTGGTTTGGCAACAAAGATCCCGGACTTATAACCGCAGAGAAAGTGCGGCGCTATCGGCTATGGCTCAACCGGTTTGAGGAAGAGAAGGGCAAAGAGCTCAAAAAAAATACCCAAAACTATCACCTCATATCGCTACGCTCATTTTTAAAATATTTAGCGCGCCAAGATATTAAAACATTAACACCGGAGAAAATAGAATTAATGCGCATGCCAGAACGCGAGGTTTCTTTTTTAACGCAGGAAGAATTGACGCGCCTGTTCAAAGCACCTGATGAATTTGAAAGCGATAACGTGGCCATTAAACTACGCGATAAAGCCATTTTAGAAACGCTTTTTTCAACCGGGCTGCGCGTGGCAGAGCTGGTGGGCCTGCGCAAAGATGATGTTGATTTAAAACGGCTTGAATTTGGTGTGCGCGGCAAAGGGCGCAAACGACGTATTGTTTTTTTGTCTGAACATGCACGCGACCGCATTTTGGCATATTTTAAAGCACGTAAAGACCTTTCACCCTATCTTTTTGTTTCGCACGACAAAGCAAAAAAAGGACGCGTCAAAAAGGATTCCGATGCAGATACGCGTCCGCTCACCACACGAAGCGTACAACGTATTATGCAAAAATATGCCCGCGCTGCCGGAATTATGAAAGAAGTGTCACCCCATACCTTGCGCCATTCCTTTGCCACTGACTTGTTGCAAAATGGCGCAGACATTAGAAGCGTGCAGGCAATGCTTGGCCATGCATCCATTACCACCACGCAGATTTATACGCACATTACGGACAAAGCTTTGCGTGAAATCCACAAAAAATTCCATGGAAAGAACAAACATTGAATAGAAATTAAATCTGTGCTAATCTAGACAAATATTACATGTCCCCGTAGTTCAATGGATAGAACATCAGCCTTCTAAGCCGAGAATGTAGGTTCGATTCCTACCGGGGACACCACAAGGGCACATGGCCTTGATTTTTCCTTTAACATACCCTATACTGCTTACACNNATGGAAAATTCTTAATGTGCCCTATGGGAGAAAAAAAAATTGACCTTTGCATTATAGGGGGAGCCGGACACGTTGGTCTGCCTTTTGGTGTTGTGTGCGCAAACAGCGGAATTAAAACAGTGCTTCTTGATATTAACAAAGATGCACTTGAAAAAATAAAACATGGTGTTTTCCCTTTTAAGGAACGAGGCGGCAGTGAAGCGCTGAAAGCCGCGCTCGCCAAAGGAACACTTTCAATGACAGATTCTCCTGACGTAATACACGATTCTTCTTTTGTCCTCATTGTTATTGGTACCCCCGTTGATGAGTATTTAAGCCCTCGATCCGGAGATATTATTCGCATTATTGATAAATACCTTGATTATTTTTGCGATGGACAAATTGTTATTTTGCGCAGCACTGTTTACCCGGGCATTACAGAAAAGGTGCAACACTATTTTGATAAAAAAAATAAAAAGGTACGTTTATCTTTTTGTCCTGAACGCGTCACGCAAGGGTATGCGATTGAAGAAATAAAAAAACTACCACAAATTGTTTCTGCCTTTGATCCTGAAACCTTACACAAAGTTACTGATCTTATCCAAAAAACAACATCTGCACGTGTTATCACTACAACTCCTATAGAAGCAGAGTTGGCAAAACTTTATACCAATGCATGGCGTTATATTCGCTTTGCTGTTGCCAACCAATTCTTTGTTATAGCACATGAACACGGTCTTGATTACAACCACATTGCTCAAGCAATGAAAGAAAATTATCCGCGCAATCAGGATTTACCATCTCCCGGTTTTGCCGCAGGTCCCTGTCTCCTCAAAGATACCATGCAACTTGCTGCTTTCACCAACAATCATTTCCAACTAGGCCATGCCGCCATGCTGGTTAATGAAGGCCTGGTTAATTATCTCATGAGTTCTTTAAAACGAACTTTTTCTCATGACTTAAAAGAAAAAACACTTGGTATTTTAGGTATGGCTTTCAAAGCCGGCAGTGATGATCACCGTGATTCACTTTCATACAAATTACGAAAAATAGCTGATGTGGAATGCAAGCAAGTATTCTGCACTGACGTACACATACAAAATCCGGCTTTTGTTTCCGTGGAACATGTTTTGCAAAATTCTGACATTATTATTTTGGCTACGCCGCACCTGGAATATCAGACAGTAGACCCGTCGCAACACCCGCACATTACCTTTATTGATTTGTGGAGTTTCTGGCCCAACAACGCATAATTAAAGGAAATTTTATGAAAGAAAAAATATTAATTACCGGAGGCGCCGGCTTTGTTGGTTTTCATCTTGCGAAACAATTACTCGCCACACGTGATGTTGAATTAGTGTTGGCTGACAATTTCCAACGAGGGAGAGCTGATAATGATTTTAACGCATTGATAGATAACCCTCGTGTTACCGTGTTAACATTAGATTTAACTGACCCCACTGTCTATTCAACATTGGGTAATGGCTACCACCACGTATATCATCTTGCGGCAATGAATGGAACAAGATTATTTTATGAAATGCCCCAAGAAGTATTACGCGTTAACACACTGGCGCTCATTCACATGCTTGAGTGGTTTAGAAAAAATAACAAAGAAGGTAAATTTTGTTTTACATCTTCAAATGAAGCATATGCAGGCGGTTTATCCGCTTTTAACCAGCTACCTATTCCCACACCAGAAAATGTTCCCCTTGTTATTGAAGATACCTATAACCCCCGTTTTTCTTATGCTGCCAGCAAATTGATTGGCGAATTATTTGTCATTCATTATGCCCAACAGTATGATTTTCGGGCTCTAATTGTGCGGCCACATAATTTTTATGGACCGCGCGCCGGTTATGCAGGCCATGTTATTCCTGATTTCTGTGTTCGTACCGCCAAAAAAATAGATCCCTTTCCTATTTTTGGCGCGGAAGATACGAGAACTTTTTGTCATATTGATGATGGTGTGCGTGCAATGATTATGCTTATGGAGTCCGCAGCAACAGATAAGCAGCCCGTGGAAACGGTTCATATAGGCGATACAAGAGAAATCAAAATTGAGAATCTTGCAACGCTGCTCTTTGATGTTGTTGGCTGGAAGCCACACCACCTTGACAAAAAACTTTCACCCCCGGGAAGCGTAAAGCGCCGGTTAGCCAATTGCGAAAAATTAAAAACACTGGTTGGCTGGAAGCCGGAGATAATCCTTGAAGATGGATTGCGTATGACGTATGAATGGTACCTTAAAAATCCGGGACCTCAATAATAATTATTTTTAAAAACTAACCACATATGAGAATACAAAAAATCAAACCGGAATGTAACTTGGCAACCATACGCGATGGGCGTGGGGGTATTTTTACTTTTTATCCTCACGATCCTGTTGTTGAATTTAATTTCCAATTTGTAAATAAAGGGAAAATCCGGGGCAATCACTACCATCCTGAATTTGATGAGTATTATTTGTTTACTGAAGGACACGCCGTTGTTGTCACTAAAGAAGAAAATGGTACGGAAGAATTTTTATACGCAAGCAAAGGAGACGTGGTGTACATACCAAAAGGTGTTCCTCATGTTACCTATGCCATTACTGATTTCAACATGGTGACATTTTTAACAAAAAAATGGAACGACTGTGCAACACCCATTGTGCATGAAAATCTTGGCATGGGCACAGGCGATCATGGCGATCCAAATTATCAAAATGCCGCATCCTGATGTATGACTGTTTCTTCAAAAGTTAGATTTGGCGTGCTTGGATGTTCACGAGTCGCTCAAAAAGGAGTGCTGCCGGCTTTGCGCAATACACAGCATGCATTATTATCCATGGTTGGTAGCAGAACACCGGAAAAAGCAAAACGTGTTGCCGCAGAATTTGGTTGTGATACCTATGGAACCTATGATGAACTTATTCACAACAATAATCTGGACGCCGTTTATATCTCACTCCCGCACGCGCTCCATGAAGAATGGAGCATAAAAGCGCTCGAGGCCGGTAAACACGTTTATTGTGAAAAACCCGCTGCGCTTTCTTATGCTTCAGCGCAACGCATGGTTGCCACGGCCCGCAAAAACAATGTACGGCTTATTGAGGGACTCATGTTTCGTTATCACCCGCAACATGCAGCGGTGCGCACTATTATACAACAAGGCGCTCTGGGAGACCTCATCAGATTCAACGGCACCTTTTGCTATCCGCGCCCGGACAACAACAGCATTCTCATGTCATCAGAACTCCGTGGGGGCTCTTTATACGCCGCAATGCCACACCCTCTCGCTGCAAGCAGAATGATTTTTGCAGAAGAGCCGGAACAAGTATTTTGTCATATGGATTTTGACAAAAAAAGCGGTGTCGACGTACAGTCAGAACTTTGGCTTGGTTATCCCAACGGCAAATCAGCAACGCTTTTTTCTGCATTTGGCGCGTACTTTCAATCAACCTATACGGTTTTGGGTACGGTGGGTTCAATTACTTCAAAACGCGCCTATGCCGTACCACGCGACCGCGCCACAACCATTGTCCTTGATACCAACGACACCGTAACTGAAACAATTATAGAACCTGCTGATCATTTTGCCTTGCTGTTGGACAGCTTCTGCCAGGAAATTTCTAAAGGATCACAGAGCACGGCACCCTATGAAGAAGATGTTCTTGCTCAAGCATGTATTCTTGAAGCCGCGCAGCGTTCGCACACGCAACAGCGCGTGGTGACTCTTGAGGAAATTAAAAAAGAAAATAAAATGTAATATGGCATTGGACATTGTTATCCCCGTGTACAATGAGGGGGAAAATATTATTAATCTTTTGCAAACACTCAAGCGCGAGGTTGCAACACCATTCCAATGTCTTATTTGTTATGATTTTGAAGAAGACAATACGTTGTCAGCCCTACAACGTGCCGGCACGCAAGGGGTTAGTGTGCGTTATATAAAAAATAACGGACAAGGCCCCCATGCCGCCATTATGACCGGATTTGCAGCCGCCACGGCGCCCGCCGTGCTCATGTTCCCGGCAGATGAGGCCTACAATGCCAACATCATTGACGCCATTTACAAAAAATTTACAGAAGGCAATGATGTTGTTGTGGCCAGCAGATTCGCTCATGGTGGTTCGCTCAAAGGGGGCCCGCCGCTTAAATCCGCTCTGGTCAGAATTGCCTCTTTTTTACTGCATACTGTTGTTGGCCTCCCGGCAACAGACGCAACGTATGGTTTGCGCTTATTTTCAAAAAAAATACTTGATACCGTCGTCATTGAATCCACTGCCGGTTTTACCTATGCCATAGAACTCTTGGTTAAGTGCCACCGTTTGCGCTGGGGCATTGGAGAAGTGCCGGCCCATTGGCACGTCAGAGAAAAAGGTGTAAGCCGTTTTCGCCTAAGACAATGGCTCCCTCATTATACTAAGTGGTTTCTGTATGCTCTTGCCACGCGTTTTTTGACAAAAACACCCATGACTGTTAAACTAAAAAATACTTTACCTATGCACGCCGAATCATACATTGTTACACACTGCCAAATTTGTGACAACACAGAACTTGAACGCATTTTATTTTTGGGTTACTTGCCCCCTGTTAATAATTTTCACCCCTTGTCCGCTCGCCCCACGCAAGAACAACACTATCCGGCAGAAATCCTTTTTTGCACTCGTTGTCATCTTGTACAATCAGGTTTTGTTGTAGACCCAAAAATTATTTTCCCCCCGTCATACCCCTACACATCAGGCACAACTAAATTACTCCGGGACAATTTTGCAGAATTGTACCAAGAAGTAACAACTCTGTTCACACTACAGGCAGATGATCTTGTGGTTGATATTGGCTCAAATGACGGCACACTGCTTTCAAATTTTAAAGGCAAGCATCGTGTACTGGGTGTCACGCCGGAAGATATTGGAAAACTTGCTATTGCACAGGGCATACCAACCATATTGGATTATTTTACCAAAGATGTTGCGCGTGCAATTAAACAAGAATATGGTAATGCAAAAGTTATAACAGCGGCAAATGTATTTGCCCATATAGACAAGGTCAATGACGTTGTTGAAGCAATAAAAAGCATGCTTTCAGATGATGGGCTCTTTATCATTGAAACGCACTATCTTATGCCCATTATCACCATGAATCAATTTGATACTATTTATCATGAACACCTGCGGCATTATTCTCTTCACAGTTTACAGTACCTCTTGGAACAGCATGGTTTTGAAGTTATCCATGTAAAACATATACCATCACACGCCGGTTCAATGAGAGTATATGCCGCGCGCAAGAGCACCTATGCCGTAAAAGAAACTGTTGCGCCGTTCCTTGCGGCTGAAAAAGATACTGTGCTTAAAAAGGAACAGTTGTTTGATTTTAAAAAACGATCTTTGCTTGCCAAACTTGAGCTCATGTCGCTCCTCCACCACATAAAGCGCGAAGGCGGCCGCATCTATGGTATTGGTGCGCCATCACGCGGAACAACACTAATCCATTATACCGGTATTGATGAAAATATTTTGGAGTGCGTTCTTGAAATTAAAGGATCCCATAAACTCAATGCCTATGTCCCCGGCACGCTTATACCGGTTCTTGAAGAAACAAAACTATATGATNNGTCGTATAAAACCTATTCGCCCAAAAGCCGTATAAACTGTACATATACTTGACAAAACCCTCAAAGTATGCCATAGTGAGCGGCTGGCCTGAAGAGGCGAACACTAAAAAAGTAAGTTATACTTTGTTTTTTTGTGTTCGTGTCTTCGGTTGGCAACAACCGTACCTTCCCATCAACGACTGCCACCGTGGAGTTCGCCATGTCCAAGCGTGCCCTGTCGTCCGTGTTCGTCGCCGTGTTCGCGCTCATCGCCACCGCCTGCGCCCCCACGCTCCTGGTGAAGGACATCATCGGGCAGCGCAACACCGACACGCCGCAGTACGAGACGTGGTACATCAGCGAGGCGCAGCCGGACTTGAGCGGCGCCACGACACGGCTGTGCATCAACCGCGGTCAACGCGAGGTCTGCGGGCAGGTGGAGATGGATAACGCAATCCTGCTCGCGCGTTTCCATGACCTGGAGCAACTGGAACAGTTGCCGGGTACGCGAGTGGAGTTGCCCCGTGGTGCCGTGAACCAGAACACCTACTGGAGCGGGACGGTCAACCGGCAGCATATCATCGATCACATCGCCTGGACTGCCCGCGATGCCGTGGTATGCGACGCGAATGCGCACGAGGGGCTGGACACGACCTGGATTGTCAGCTGCGTACAGCACGATGACCAGGGCAACGTGGTCGCGTTCTCCATGGCGCCGACGCTCTGGCGGATCTGGTGCGAGGACTGGTGGAAGGAACACTCGTGCGAACAGGAGAACATGGTGCCGGTCAATGTGGACGATAGAGCGCTGCTCACGCAGTGGTGCAACGTTCCTTCCCAGGCGTGTTTGCCGGAATGTGCCTTGGCCATGACGTTTAACACCATGGATTCGCGTCAAACGCGAGAGGTAGCGCAAGCTACGCTCAAGCACATCCGCGAAAATGAGTCCAAGTACCGGCGGCCCGTGACGCAACCGCATCTACACGCTGTGGTGGCGGGCGAGGACGATGCCGCGCAGCACCCGTGGGTGGTGGACAAGGTGGTGCACGACATGCTCCATCGCGGTAATGACGAGTACACCATCTACATGATAAGCGAGGGACGGTGTAGCGTGGACTACCGTGGCACCGGTCGTACTATGACCATGAGTGGCATGCGGATGCTCCTCGTGGCCTACGACCTCGCCAAGCCCGAAGACCTCGTGGGCGTACGCTTCACGGCCAACAACAACAGGCCATACGATGACGGCCAGGCCGTGCTGGATGCCTGGGTGGTCGCGGCCAAAAACTGGTTGCAGGACACCAAGCCCTTTGCCCCCATACCGCAGGGACCGTAACGGCCTGCAACAATTTGGGGATCATCTAGCCGGCGTTTCAAGTCACACAGATTCAAACGCCGGCTGTTTTAATTTAAACTGCATAAGTTAAGATACATATGGCACTCCTTGGA
>DNQG01000020.1 GCA_003501255.1 Candidatus Magasanikiibacteriota bacterium | reverse complement strand
ATCAAGACGAAGTTCGGCGACGAATCGATCATGATGCTCGGTGCGCAGCCAAAGGTGGACGTGAATGCGATCCCGACAGGCTCTATCGGCGTCGACTGGGCGCTCGGCATCGGAGGGCTTCCGCGCGGCCGCATCATCGAGATCTTTGGGCCCGAATCATCTGGCAAGACGACGCTCTCGCTCCATGTCATCGCGGAGGCGCAAAAAAAGGGCGGCGTGTGCGCGGTAGTGGACGCTGAGCACGCGCTTGACCCGGAGTATGCAAAAAAAATTGGCGTTAATGTTGATCAGTTACTAATTTCTCAACCAGACACCGGCGAGCAGGCGCTTGAAATTGTAGAGACCCTGGTGCGTTCAAATGCCGTGGATGTGGTGGTGGTTGACTCGGTTGCGGCGCTTGTGCCTAAAGCAGAAATTGAGGGTGAAATGGGCGATAGTCACATGGGTTTGCAAGCGCGGTTAATGAGTCAAGCATTGCGCAAACTCACTGGTGTTATCAGTAAAACAAAAACCGTAGTGATTTTTATTAACCAGACGCGCATGAAAATTGGTGTGTTTTTTGGCAACCCGGAAACCACCACTGGTGGTAATGCGCTTAAATTTTATTCTTCGATGCGTATTGAAATACGCCGCAGTGCGCAAATTAAGCAGGGTGAAAAAATTATTGGCAACCGTGTAAAAGTAAAAATAGTAAAAAACAAAGTGGCACCGCCATTCCGCACCGCCGAGTTTGATATCATGTATAATGAAGGTATATCACTTTCCGGTGATTTGCTTGATACGGGCGTTGAATATGGCGTAGTTGAAAAGAATGGGAACAGCTATTCATATGGTGAGGTGAAGTTGGGTGTTGGGCGTGAAAAAGCGCGGCTTGATTTAAAAGCCAACAAACCGCTTATGGATAAATTGAAAAAAGAGATTATAGACAAAGCCATTGATCGGGAAAAGAACGCTGAATAATAAAAATCCTCTCCGCCTTAGGCGGAGAGGATTTTTATTATTGTTATGCTCGTTCAACGTATTGCCCGGTTTCTGTATTTACAATAACTTGCTCACCTTGTTTAATAAAAAGTGGCGCTTGAATTTCAAGGCCATTTTCAAGTTTAACGGTTTTGGTAACATTGCCGGAAGCCGTATCGCCCTTTACCGCGTGTTCTGCTTCAACCACTTCATAGGTAATTTTTTTAGGTAAATCAACCGCTACAACACGGCCCTCATACACTTTTGCCACCACGTTGAGGCCCTCTTTCAAAAAACGCACGTCGTCACCAAGGATATCTGCATTGACGAGGAGCTGATCATAGGTTTCCGTGTCCATGAGGGCGTACTGCGCACCCTCGCGGTAGAGATATTGCATGTTTTGGTTTTGTACATGCACCATATCAACGTTTTCGCCGCTTTTAAAGGTGTGTTCAACCACTTTTCCAGTGCCCATGCTCTTTAATTTCACGCGATAAAAAGCGCTCCCCTTTCCCGGGCTGACAAATTGTTTTTCAACAACAACCCAGAGATCATTATTCATGTTGAGTACAACTCCTTTGGCGAGGTCTGATGTGGTGGCCATAGAATTTAGTATATCTAGTGAGGATAAGTAATAACATCTTCAATACGGCGTGTTTGCGCCAGTGACATGATGAGCCGATCAACGCCTAGCGCAATGCCACTTGTGGGTTCAGGAATACGGGGTAATGCCTGCAGAAATTCTTCATCAAACGGGAATGGCATCTCACCACGCGCAGTACGATTTGCTTGGTCTTCTGTAAAGCGCGCGCGCTGTTCCTGAACATCTAACAATTCACCAAACGCATTAGCCATTTCCAGACCATCAATATACAGCTCAAAACGTTCAACGTAGTTTGGATTATCAACACGACGTCGTGCAAGTGCCCCTAGTTGTACCGGGTAATCATACACTATGGCAGGTCCGGGTGGCAACGTAGGTTCTATTTTATTTAAAAATACATCAAAAAATCTGCTTTCATACTCTATTGTAGGGATTTTTTGCCACGTGTCAAGATCAATACCTGCTTGTTTTAAAAACAGTCCATGCATGGAAAAACGTTGTGATGGCAATGCAAACATACGTCCCCACGGCTCTGCTGCGACTTTCAACAAATCATCAACCTCATCCATAAGTCGCCGGTAATCCATGTTCGTGCTGTACCATTCAAGCATGGTAAATTGCGGCTCATGGGTTCCACCAAATGATTCACGATCACGGAAACAGGGCCCTAGATTGAAAATTTTTGTAAACCCTTCGCCGAGCAATTTTTTCATGGCGTATTCAGGTGAAGTACGCAAATGAAAATTATATGTTTTGCCAGTGTCATCAGTCAAAACAACGGGCACCGGATTCAAATACGGTTCTTGGCCTGGGAAACGCAAAGCAACCGGTGTTTCCATTTCAAGATACCCGCGTTCATAAAAAAAATTTCTTATCGCAGCAAGAGTGTGTGAACGTTTGGTAAGAATGTCATGGCGATCCATAGAGAGTACTCCATTTCTCTCGCGCTGCGTCGCTGATAGAGTTAGCAGACCCCTCCGGTTGGAGGGGTCTGTGAAATCGTACGATGTAAAGCGTTAAATTTTTTTCGTTGGCACAAACTGCATAAGCCCCGCAATACGCGACTGTTTGATGGCGCGGGCGACTTGACGCTGGTGCTTGGCGCAAAGCCCTGAACGGCGGCGCGGCGCAATCTTCATATATGAAGAAACAAAGCGTCGGAGCGTTACAGCATCCTGCCAATCAACCGGTAATTTGTTGTTGATGCAGAAGTGACATCCTTTTTCTTTTGTTGCTTTTTGCTTTGATTGCATACATTGTTAGAAGGGAATATCTTCAACTTGGATTTCTTCCAAACCGCCGTTTTGCGCGGTGGGAGCAGCTTGCACCGTGTCATGTCCGTTACCAGCATGGGTTCCGCTTCCGGTACCACCCGGACCAGACAGCATGATCATATTTTCTATAATAATTTCTGTGCGTGTGCGTTTGGCGCCATCCTGTCCTTCCCAGTCGCGCGTGCGTAATCGTCCTTCAACATAAACCTTTTTACCTTTACCCAAATATTGCGAACAAATTTCAGCCAATTTTCCCCAGGCAACCACGCTGTGGTATTCAACTTCTTCCTGTTTTTGGCCCTGCTGGTCTTTCCATGAGCGATTGGTGGCAATACCAAAGGAACACACAGACGTGCCGCTTGGTGTGCTGCGCAACTCTGGGTCGCGCGTGAGGTTGCCGATGATGGTGGCTCTGTTTAAACTAAACATACTAACCCTCCTTTAACGGGTTGGGCGTGTGCTTACCCCGTCATTTAATAAATAAATATTATATGTCAATCTTAAAATCCTCTTCAAGCAATTTATCAACTTTTTTACCAATCTCTTCCATATCAAGCGCTTCTTTGGGAGCCGGAGCGCTTTGAACAACCGGCGTTTCTGCACTATGTTCAACTACGGTTTTCTTTTTTACAGTCGGTTGTTTTTCAATTCGCTCTTCTTGCGCCATTTCTGCATCCATTTTTCTTTGAGCTGCGGCCACTGCTTCAGGGTTACGCTTTACCGCCGGTGCAAAACGAATCAAAGAGCGCAAAACACCTTCTTCAATGCGTAACTTTTGGCCAATGGCCTGGGCGTGCTGTGGTTCTGCTTCAAAAGTGAAATTGTAAAAATAACCGTAACGGACATGTTTGACTGGGTATGCAATTTTCATTTTACCTAATGCCTGTGGCTCAACGGTCACAACGCCGGTCTCCTGAATAACAGAAACGACACGCTCAACAATGGGTGCTACCTCGTTTTCAGCGAGGGTCCCCGGGATAATGGTAAAAACTTCGTATTTCTTTAAATCCATAAATAACAATTCAAAAGGATTCTAGCACATGGATTCTAGCACAGGCCTTGAAACTATGCAAGGGGGCTATGGGGACAATCCTTAAAAAATGCGCTATACTATAAGTATATGCTTGACGAACGATTACTTTCAAAAATGTGCCTTGAATCAAAGCTTTTGACCGTTAAGGACCTTAAAAAACATCAGGAAATTGCCTCAAAGCGCGGGCAAGAGTTTGAGCAGTATCTCATTGATGAGGGTGTAATCAATGAGAATACCCTTTACAAGGAAGCCGCGATGCATTTTGGAGTGCCTTTTATTGATCTCAAAGAGTGCAGCATAAAAAAAGATGTGATTCGCATGGTGCCGGCGACCTTGGCGGAAAAACACCATGTTATTGCTTTTGAAAAAAATAAAGATGAGTTGAAAATAGCTTCACTTAATCCGGATGACGTGCAGACCGTTGATTTTTTAAAGAAAAAAACCGGATTGAAAATAAAAGTATATATGCCGGCGCCTTCAGGCTTGCATGAATGTATGCGTCGTTTTTATGCAGGTTGGAGTGAACAAGAAGAAATTGAAGGATTGACCGTGCTGCAAGAACAAGCGGATAGTGGGTACGTGAGCCAGGAGGATTTGGAAAAAGCCGCACAGGATATTCCTATTGTCAATATCGTCAATACGCTGCTTGAACAGGCCGTTTATTCAAATGCATCTGATATACACATTGAACCGGAAGAAAAAAATGTGCGTGTGCGTTACCGCATTGATGGCGTGTTGCAACCGGTCATGACCTTGCCCAAAGCCGTGCAAAATGGTGTGGTTGCGCGCGTTAAAATACTGGCAAAGTTGCGGTTGGATGAACACATGGTTCCGCAAGACGGCCGTTTTAAAATTAAAATACATGAAGATACACTCGCGTTTCGCGTATCGGTTGTTCCCCTGCTTGAAGGTGAGAAAGTAGTGATGCGTTTGTTGCAAGAAAGCGCAAGGCCATTATCTTTGGAAGAGCTCGGGTTACTTGAAGGAGCGCGGGAAATTGTTGAGGCCAATATTAAGAAGCCGCACGGCATGATATTAGTGACTGGCCCGACCGGTTCTGGTAAAACAACCACGCTCTATTCTTTACTTGCGCTTTTGAACAAACCGAGCGTGAACATTCTAACCATTGAAGATCCTATTGAATACAACATTCGCGGTGTGAGTCAGAGCCAGGTGAACGTGAAAGCCGGTTTCACGTTTGCCAATGCGTTGCGTTCCTTTTTACGCCAAGACCCTGATGTGATGATGGTTGGTGAAATTAGAGATGAAGAGACCGCGGAAATTGCCGTGCATTCTGCCATGACCGGGCACCTGGTGCTTTCAACATTGCACACCAATGACGCGCCCACCACCCTGCCGCGCTTGGCTGATATGAACATTCCGCATTTTTTGGTTTCATTTACCGTCAATTTGATTATCGCGCAGCGCTTGGTGCGCAAATTGTGTGAGCATTGTAAAAAGGAATACAAATTGGATGCTGGAGAATTAAAAGAAATTGAAGATGCATTTAATACACATGAGGTATTGGGGTTATACAAAAAATTTAGATTGACAAAGAATGGCGAAAAAACATTTAAGGGGCTTACTTTTTTCCAACATGTGGGGTGCACCCACTGCGGGCACACGGGTTACAAAGGACGCATGGGCGTGTATGAGGTGCTGGAGGTTGATGACAAAATGCGTGGAGCCATTAATCATCGTGCCAATGCGGACGAGCTTGCTGCATTGGCACGTGCTCAAGGTATGATGACCATTGCGCAAGATGGCTTAATAAAAGCAAAAATGGGTATTACTTCGCTTGAGGAAGTGCTAAGGGTTATTAAGGATTAGGCACTTGACA
>DNQG01000033.1 GCA_003501255.1 Candidatus Magasanikiibacteriota bacterium | reverse complement strand
TTCATAGTGAATTGTGACCTTAGCATAGTATAACAAAACCGTCAACAGTTGTGAATAGCCTAACTTTTGGCACCAATCCTTGATAAGTGGATAAGTATATGGCGTGGTCTTTAAATAACAGTTGTGTCGCATAAGATATATTGTGCGACACCAATATAATAAAAAAAGGCGTTCCACATAATATCTTAATGCCCCCTCTTCAAACATGTGTACTTGCCTTTGTGTGCCACACACTTCCTACCTGATACCCTTTATTTGCCACGCAGTGCATCACTTATTGCTCCATCTTCATCATCTGGGGTCAATTCAGGGCACAACACATGGAGACGCCACAAAGCCCTGAAAAGAGTTGTTGAGTTGATCCGGCCCCCTGCATGGTAAACCCCACCGCGAAAAGTCAGGTGAAAAAAGTGGTGAACAATGCGTCTCAAAACATGTCGCGCTTCGCGTCGCGTAAGATGATCCCGCATGAGTAGTGCTCCTTTCCCTTCTTACTATTCTAACCATATTAGAAAATACTTACAAGTGCGCAGTTTTTGATTAATTGAAGAGTTTAAAAGCAAGAAAATTTACAAGAAAAAAACCAAGCGCAACAGCCAAATAGGTCAAAAAAGACCGTGCCAAGGACGCTACACCTTCTTCCCCGACCATAAATTTCCAAAAACCTTTTTTTGCCATATTATATACTACCCAGTATACCATTCATAGCTGACTCAAGCAAGAAAAAAATGCCGACCGTTTAATTAGTCGGAATTTTTTTCCGGGAGTTCATCCCGATGAAAACCAAGGCAGTCATAGATCTCGCCAGCATTTTTTTTGCGCTCAAGCGGATCTTTTGAGTTGTACAGGTCATCTGCGAGGTCTTTAAGCAAAAACATTTTTGCTTGTTGTACGGAACGTTCAATGGTGTGCAGCTGCCCGTATGCATCAGAAGGACTTTCCTCTGCTTTCTTTTGAAGAGTTCGTAATTGTCCTATGATCGTCTTAATCCTATGGTCAAATTTTTTCTTATTACGAGAAAGCATAGGTACCTTGGCATAAGTGCCTTGTGGGCGCCCCCTCACTCCCCCTTTACTAGGGGTCTTTGTAATCTTAGCTTAAATAAGGGAAAAATGTCAATCCCCCCATGGGGGTGCCTGTGGATAACTATTTGGCTTTACAAAGCCATTATTTTATAACCTAAAGGTCCAAAAGATAATCCAACGGGTTCACCGGAATGCCATTAACACGAGTTTCAAAGTGTATATGGGGGCCAGTTACAAAAGGTCCTGCTCCGATAGTACCGGGCGTTCCGCCGCTATACCCGATAATTTGGCCGCGCGTGACAAACTGCTCTTCAGTAACATCAATACGGGAAAGATGTCCGTACACGGTAGACACGCCGCCTGAATGGATGATCATAATAAAACTGTAACATGAAGAGCTGGTGCAGCGTTTGGCGCGGCCTACATAACCTGATGCCGCAGCATACACCGGACTCCCCTGTGAAGCGCGGACATCAATGGCGTTATGTTCAAAAATATTGCGGAACGGATAATCCGGATCATAAAAATACGCCGTAATATAACGACCATCCGTGGGCCAACTTAAGGCGACCTCGCCGGTATCCTTAAAAATATCTTTTGATTTCAATTCTTCTCGCAGTCGTGTTTCAAACGTCCGTATTTCATCTTCAACTGCATGGTACTGCGCCCGGAGTTCTGTTAGGAGCTGTTGGTAGCGGAATTCTGAAGAACGGGTCTCCGCAAGTAAATCAAGACGGTTACCTATTTCACCTTGTAAACGCTCCTGTTCTGCGGCTAACCCAACATTAAGTGATTCCAATGAGTTTTTATTCTCATGCAATTTGCTTTGTTGTAACACTAAATCAGTTTTGGTTTGAGATAACGTGTTGAGCGCACGATCCAGCTCTCCGGTGATACTGGCAATGTTTTTAACCCTCCCAAAAAATTCTGAAAACGAGCTGTTTAAAATTAAAATTTCAAGGTAATTATCCTGATCCTCACGATGTAACAAGCGAATAAACTCAATGATGAGTCCTTTTTGCTTTTCAATCTTGCTTTGTGTTGCCTTAATGGTTAAACCAAGCGCTTCAATTTCAAGATTGAGTACCTCAATTTGTTTTTTGATTGACTGTACATCAAGTTCAATTTTAGCGACGCGATTGTCAATTAAACTGATTTGGTTTTGCAGTGTGGTTGTTTGGCCACGGGTTTGCTGTATTTTTTTTTGCTGTTCCTCTATTTTTTTATCCAATATCTCACGCTGTGATTTGATCCCCTTGATCTGTTCATTTATTTCTTCAACCGTGGTTACAGCTTGCGTTGTGGGGCCAAACAATATACTAATAACAAAAGCACTGGTCAATAAAAATTTTAAAAATGAAAATAATCGACGATGCATGATAATAGTTTATGCTAAAAGTACACGCGCGTTATGAATACGGCCGCAAACTACTTTTTTCCCTAAAAGTGCGGCTAGTTCAAAAGGCCCTGGTGAACGTTCGGCTCCAGAAAGAGCCACGCGCAAGGGCCACAAAACGTCTCCACGTTCAAAGTGTTTTTCCTCAATCCATTGTTTAATATGCTCTTCAAGGAGCTTATCATCCAGTATATCATGTTCTGGCAAACTATCAAAAAATACCTCAAGTTCGGCCAGTATGACTACAGTTTTTTCCTGTGTTGATTTTTTCCAAACCAATAAAGACGGATTTTCAAACGTCGGCTCAATAAAAAGACAACGCGTCTCCTCCCCCACTTCATTCATTTTTTTGATGCGCTGTTTTTCAACGCGCGCCCACTGCGCAAAATTTTTAAATCCGGCCGGAAACGCGTATGCTTTTGATTTCAAAAAGGGCTCCGCATGCGCGATAAATTCTTTGTCCGTTATGCCAAGAAGATATTCATGATTAAGCCAGTCCAATTTTTCTTTATTTAAAACAGCACCTGATTTATTAACCTTACTGATATCAAACAGTTCAATGAGTTCCTCAAGCGTATAGCGTTCCTGATCGCTGCGCGGATTCCAGCCGAGCAAAGCAATAAAATTAATCAAGGCCTGCGGCAGATATCCTTGCGCCAAAAAATCTTCAACGCTTACATCACCCTGGCGCTTTGACAGTTTTGTTTTGTCCGGGTTCAACAATAAGGGTACATGCGCAAAAACAGGCATAACCCATCCAAACGCACGGTACAGCGCTACATGTTTTGGTGTTGACGGAATCCAATCCTCTCCCCTGATTACGTGCGTGATTTCCATGAGGTGGTCATCAACCACATTGGCAAGATGATACGTGGGCATGCCATCAGATTTAAGGAGGACTTGATCATCAATTTCATTTGAATGAACGCTGATGGTG
The DNA here is from genome assembly GCA_003501255.1 of Candidatus Magasanikiibacteriota bacterium. Lineage (GTDB taxonomy): Bacteria > Patescibacteriota > Patescibacteriia > Magasanikbacterales > UBA10197 > UBA10197. Next base: position 7,108 of record DNQG01000033.1, on the reverse strand, counting down.
CCACGGATACTGTCCTCAAAGGTAATAACTTCATTGTCAGGTATGCGTAAACGAATGACAGCTCTTTCCCCCTTCTTTAAACGTTCGTCACATTCAGCAGATGATAATGTTAAACACTTTCGATCATACTTTGAAATTGCTTTTTGTTCTTTTTGCTCCGCGCGCAATGCTCCCAAGCGTTCATTTGAACAAAAACAATAATAGGCGTGCCCTTTTTCCACCAATAAACGCGCATGATCTTGATACACTGCAGAACGCTCTGATTGTATATAAGGCCCAAACGGACCATCTTTGCCCGGACCCTCATCGTAGTCCAATCCAACCTGCTCTAGAATCAAAATAAGATGCTCCATGGCACCGGGAACATGACGTTCTCGGTCAGTGTCTTCAATACGCAACACAACAGTGCCCTTATGATGGCGGGCAAAAAGATGGTTGTAGAGTGCTGTCCTTAAGTTTCCGATATGAACGTAGCCCGTGGGGCTTGGTGCAAAACGGGTTCTCACCTTCATAATGGCTTGAGTATATCATGAAACGCCGGTGTTTTCAACTCTTCTAAAATACGCATCCCGATGCTTTTACGCATAGGATTCAGAGAGCGCAACAATTCTTGTTTTGATACCCACAGATAACCGGATGATTCATCCGTGGGCACCAATTCTTTGTTTTCACCGGTTAATTCAACATAAAACAAAGTGAAAACTTTACGCGAGTAGCGGGAACGCAAGCCACCGGGATACGCATAGTCGGTAATGGTACTTTTTTTAAGAATGTGATAATTCATAGTTCCTGTTTCTTCTTCAAGTTCACGAAGCATTGCTTCTTCTGCTGTTTCACCCGGGTCAATACCACCTTGTACAAATTGCCAGTGCGGTTCACCCGCGTGCCGTTCTATCATGCGATTGTTAATAAGCAAAAACTTGTTACGCTGTTTATTCACAATGACGGCCAGAACATTGTGCCGTTTTGGTTTTAAAAAAGCATTCGTGTATACCAAAATCATTAAAGCAACAAGCCCGACCGTTGATGCATAAGCCCGCTTAATACGCCGTGGCTGATTGAACGTACGCCACACCCATTCAAGTCCAAAACGACGCATAAAAACAGGCGCACGTTTAACACGCCCCGATATCATATCAAGTGCGCCACCCACACCCACGGCTATCCTGACACTAGGAAGATCAAACAGATGTTCATGAATCCATTTCTCCTGTTTACCAGGTCCAAACGCAACAATTAAAATATCCGGTTTTGTTTTTTGAATGGTGATAAGCGTCTTTTTGAGTGCATGAAGGTCTTGATACCACAGCGTCATTCTATTTAATCGTTCCTCTATTTCCGGTCCGTTATCCGCGTTGATACGTAAGTGAGGAAATTGTTTTTTAAGCACGCGCGCGGCATCTTCGGCAACTCCATCTCTGCTGCCAAGCAAAAAAACACTTTTGCCAAGTGTGTGCGCCCGTTGGCATAGTTCATACACTAAATCAACGCCAGTAATGCGATTCTTTATTGATTTGCCTGAAAACAAAGAGAAAAGTTTTACACCATACCCATCACACAAAGACAGATCTGCCAAATTAATTGTTTCCTTAAAAAGCGGCTCTTTCCATGCACGCACCACAAAAGCAGGCCCGGGTGTAACAATAGTATGATGCCCGGATGAATTTAAAAGCCAGTCATCAATAATTTCACGGACGCGTGAGAGTGGAATGTCGTCAAAAATAACATCAAGAAAACGTTTCCTCATAATGATACAGTATGCAATACGGAATAATGGGGACCTTGTGGTGTCAGTTCGCTTTTATAGAGAACGATTTCATGCACATCCCACATACGCTGTTCAAGGGTTAATTCAGTTAAACGTCTGAAAAAGTATCCGGGCACCCTATTACGCGCAATGGTGATATGAGGGACCCAGACGTTTCGTTCTTCCTCAAACGTAACATGATTATGTTTCAAGGCGCCGAGCATTTTTTCACGCAACCGGAAAAGCACCTTGCCCTCATTGTGGCATTTCACAATAATAATGCGCTGGCGGTCAAGAGATGGAAATGCATCAGGGTGATTGAGTTGAAGAGGAAACGGTGTGTGTTCTGTGCAGGCCGTTTCAATACTGTTTTTTATGACCGTGAGCGCTTCATCACTTTGGCTGCCCAAAAATTGGACGGTCACGTGCAGTGCATCAGGCGCTACCCATACAATACCACCGTGCGCATTGTAACGCATGAGATTGCTCTGAAAAGCGACAACTGTTTCACCAATATCAAGAGGAAGTGGCAGAGCGATGAATGTTCGCGTCATAGAGTGCAAGAATACACGCAAGGATTACCATGCCATACACATGAAACAAAGATTGCATCACCAGCTGCGAAGTCAAAATAACGGCGAGCGTACTTACCGTAAATAACGCCACTGGTTGTGGTGCTTTAAAAACACGCACGACAAGCCATACCAAGGAGAGAAACAACAATATAGTAGGTACAATCCCCCCTTCAGTCAATAATTCAAGATAGCCCCAGTCCAAGTGGCTGGTGCTGATCATTTTTTGTACGTATGGATTGTAATAGGATACCATAAAACCAAGGCCATGTCCAAAAAAAGGCGCGTCTTGTATGGACTGCACCAACGGTTTAAAAAGCAGGCGACGTGTGTCTGCACTTTCTTCAACGCCCTGCTCTATAACACCAGCTCCCCTTCCAAACAATGTGTTAAAACCAAAGGACTGCCCGCTTGATGCGACAAAATGAATCAAAGCAAAGGATAAAACAAAACCCGCGGCAAATGTAATGCCAAGCGCAAACATTTCTTTCCACTTCTTAAAAAATATAAATACAAAGAAACCGGCTGCGATTCCAAGAATGAGTCCTCTGCTTAGATGGAATGCAGGTAACGCAAAAAAAGGTGTAAGTGCTGCAATGCGACCTGGCCATTTTTTTAATATGCGCATACTGTACCAAAACATCCATGGTGTCAAAATTGAAATAGGTAAGAAAAAAGGAATAACGATACGATAGTAACCCTCACCTAAAAAAGTAATCTTGCCCGCAAGCCAATTTCTAATCCAATCATACAACGGCGCTTGCAAAACGGCAGCGCCGCTTGAATACAGAATAAATAGTATGAGTGTTCCTAAAAATACAGCCCATACGGCGCCCAGCACAAGCCAGTAGAGCATAGCAAAAATTTCTTCTTTCGTGTATTTTTTGAAAAAATCAGACAAAGGAAAAGCCATCAAAAGAAACAGCACGGGCACGGTGTCGGCAAAGATTGCTTGCGCGGTATTTTGGGCTAAAACCCCCCTGAACGCCCCCAACACCGTTAAAGTCACAAAAACACCGCTAAAGCCCAAAAAAAGGCCTTTGCGGGGATGTTTACGGGCATGAAAAACCGCATAAACCGTTAAAAGAAGGGCAAGAAGGGCCAAACGTAAGGATATGTTGTTATATTCAAAAAGACCACCACTAGAACCAGCAAGGAGTTCAATGGCAACAATACCTAAAAGCCAGTTGATATTCTTTAAACCAAGGAACAAACTAAAAAATAAAATAAACAAAAAAATAATTTCACGTAACAATGAGATGTATCCAAATGTCGCATAGGATACTATATGCAAAACAAAAAAAGTTATAAAGGGAATCAGAAAAAGTTGGCGCGCGAAGAGCTTATTCATAATTCATGCTTTGCACGAATAATTTTTTGCGCTTCAATATACGTGCGCACTGGCGCAGGCATCCAACCAATAAGATGCCAAGGCAATCTGTACATTAAAGAAGGCAACCACGTGCTCATACCGGTTGCGCGCGGTTTAATTTTGAAAAGCGGTTCATTAATGAGCACTCCCACTCCGCCATTTTTTACAACGGTGAGCCACAAATCCCAATCTTGAAAACGTTTCAATGACTCATCAAATCCTGAAAAATAATTGGCGCGCAATAAGCTGCTGGTGTGAATATAATTGAATTGTTTCAAACGCTCGGGATCAAATGCCACACCCCGCATCAATTTAAAACCAAAATAAAAAGCGCTGTAGGAAAATGCAGCATGAGGATTGTCTTCAAGCGCTTGCAAAAAATGCTCAAGTGCGCGCGGTTTGAGTGTTATATCAGCATCCAAAAACAAAAAGTATCCACCTCGCGCCATGTCCGCACCACGATTGCGTGCTGCAGGCGCTCCCCTATTCTGTTGCTGCATAAACACGCATTGTGTGAAGGTGTGTTTTGCATCTTCTGCAACCGCTGCAACACCATCGGCTGAACCGTCGTCAATAATAATAAGTTCAAAATTTTGTATTGTTTGGTGTTTGAGCGATTCCAAACATCCGCGCAGTTCCTGCGCATGATTGTAAACCGGGATGATGATGCTGATAAGATTGTTCATGCTCGTTCAATCCAAAAATGGTTTTAATTTTGCTGCCTGATCTGCCCAAATAAATTCAGAACGCACGCGATCATGGCCGGCATCGCCAAGTTGTTTGCGGAAGGATTCGTTTTGAAGCATACCAAGAAGAGCAGCTTCCAGCGCCGCTGGATCAGATGAATTAATCAAAAGCCCGGTAACACCATGCATAACAGCTTCACCAGCGCCGCCGGCTGATGTTGCAATAACCGGTAAACCATAGGCCGCGGCTTCAAGGTATACAATACCAAACCCTTCAACATCGTGTTCATAGGCACGTGTGGGCATAACAAAAACATCCGCAGAAGCGTATAAAAACGCTCGATCTTCATCAGACACAGGACCTAATAAACGCACATTATTTTGTAATTTTAATTCAACAACAAGGCGCTCAAGTTTTGAGGCCTCGGGTCCGTCACCGGCAATAAGGTATACTGCACGTGGTATTTTTTGAGTGATAGCAGTAAAAACACGGATGACTTGATCAAAACCTTTGCGTTCTACTAAACGTCCGAGCGATAACACAACTTGTTTTCCAGAAAGTGCATAACGAGCACGAAAATCCTCACGTTGTTTTTTATCAATAATGAGTGTGGTGTCGGGACAGGGGTATACAAGGGTTATCCGATCCTCGGACACGGTCTCAAGACGCATGACCGTTTGCTTGGTAAATACACTGTTAACAACAACGCGGTCAGCGTATCTCAAAATTTTTTTAAGCCAACGTGTTTTCCGTCTACTTTTTTGCGCCATTAACAAATCCATACCGTGCACGTTAATCCAGTACGGAATTTTTTTGAATTTAAAAAGCAACCACAACACATAACCAAACGGCAGTACATGGCTTGTGGCAAGCATGGTAGCGCCCGTTTTCTTGCGTAAGCGCAGAATATGCCACAGGGCTCGTATCCAACGGGGCCAGATAATTTTTGGAAACAACAATTTTCTGCGAATAATGCGGTACGGTTCGTGGGTGTCATCAAACTGATTGTTATCCCGAGGGACTGGTTGTGCTAACACAGACACAATATTTCCACCCAATTCCCGCATGAGATGTTTAAGATAGGTGGCTATACCACCGCGATCCGGTGGAAACTCAAGAGTAACCCAAAGTATTTTTTTCATAATGTTTCAACTTCAGAGATTGATTGTTTTTTGATGAGCATTTTAAACAATGCTATATGGTCTTTGTGTATAACACGCATGACGAATAATACCAGTACATACACAAAAACGCCTATGGGCACAGAAAACGTCCAGTGTACAAACAGTTGTGCTTTGTAAACAACAAACATCATGATCAGCGTTGCGCATAGCACCAGACAAAGTGTGCGCAGCAAAAACAATATGCGTATAGGAGCTATGCGCGGTAAGAACACTGCACCGCCAATCACAAGAAAGCAGTTGCCGAACAAAGCCGCGATGGCCGCGCCTGAAACACCAAAACGCGGAATTAAAGCAATGTTAAGGAGCACATTTAAAACAACGGTTAATCCCATAATCGTTGTTTGTGTTTTCTGACGATTGCACGCGTTCAAGAGAGATCCCACAGGAAAACTCAAAAAAGCAAAGACCATGCTCCCCATTAAAATTTTGAGTGGTGTAATTGAGGCCGCGTACTGGATGCCATAAATTTGAATTATGATCGTTGGACCTAAAACAAATAAACCGCCCGCAATAGGCAAAGCCGCAAGCATAAGATACACCATTGAATCCTCAAAAATACGCGCAACTTTTTCTCGTGACACAGCAAAAAAAGCGCTCATAGCAGGATAAATACTGGCGGAAAGTGCGAGCGGAATAAATTGAAAAGCAAAAGCAATCTTATTGGGAATGCTGTATATGCCTACGGCTTGTGTGCCAACTAATTTGGAAAGTAACACAGTATCAAAATATGAGTATAACCGTGAAAAAATACCGGCTAATGCAAACGCCCAAGCAACGCCAAGCAAAGTGATAATGCTTTTTTTTTGTACGGTTTTTGGGAATAACCTGATGCCGTACTTAATTTTTAAAAGTGTTCCGGCATACATCATGTTCAGACCGGCAGGAATGGCAAACGCAGCGATGAGATAAATGAGGGGCATACGGTACCACAGGAACAAACTTCCCAACACCAGCGTTGTCACTTGGCTCGCAAAAACAGCATATGCCTCATAACGTAAATTTTGAAAACCTCGAAATGCGGCATAAAACGTAAGATGAAATGAGTCAAAAATCATGGTAATACCTGAAAGGTATACCAGCTGCCTAATGGTAGTATCATAATCAAGAATAGTAACGGTAACGACCACGATGCCATAAACAACAAGCGCCAAAAGACATTTTATAAAAAGTGTTGTTTGTATGTGTCGTTCCGCCTGCGTGTTGTCCCGCGCCACCTCCCTACTCAAAGCTGGAGAAAGCCCCATATCAACAAAAACAGAAAAAATAGTGGTGAAGGTAAGCGCAAAAATATATTTACCGACATCTTCAACACCAAGGGCACGCGCTACAATGGTAAAATAAACAAAAGAAACAATCTTTTGAAAAACCGCCGCGACCGTAAGATAAAAGGCGTTTTGAGCTGCTGAAAAACGAGGCATATATACCATATCTTACGCTAAAACTAAACAAAAATCAAATGTAGTGTGCTTTTGCTCTTGCAACCGCAGGGGTACGAATTTTCCTCCTCGCGGCTCGGAAAATTGTACCCCTGCGGTTGCAAGAGCAA
>DNQG01000044.1:192-9799 GCA_003501255.1 Candidatus Magasanikiibacteriota bacterium | reverse complement strand
TCGCCTTCGTCGCACAACTCGCCTTCGCCCAGTTGGATACGCCAATCCTTATTGACGTCCTTCCACGGCGCGAGCTTGCCGTCGCCGCACTCGTGCTCGGGCGGGCCGTACATACCCTTCTTGAGGGCCGAATTATCCGAGTCATTCTTCGCGAGCACGGTGAAAATCCATCCGGGTCCTGTGAGCTGGCACGACTTGGTGCAACCCACATAGTTGATACCCGGAGGGTTGTCACACTGCTCACCCTTATCCGGCTTGCCGTTGCCGCAGGCAGGCGCGGTAAGAAGCTCGTCATCGGAATGCGCCGGCATCGGGCTGGCGTCAACGGCGGTGGCTACCAATGCCACGGGTTCTGGTTCTGGCAACGGCGTGATGCTCAACTGGTCGCAACGCGCCCAGCCAACACCACTGTCGAGGTGCATCTTTGCGGCATCCAGCAGCACTTTGCACCATCCGCTGGAGAGCACCTCCGGGCTCTTCAAGAGAATGCCGGGCTGAACCGTGCACACTAGTTTTGAATCCAAGTCAGCCACGGACTGCACATCCACGAAATCCGCAGTTGCACCGTCATTGCCGACCGCCGAAGCATCAAACACGCAGGCCTTGTTGACCTCCACGGGCGGAGCCCCGGGCCTGCATCTGTCATAGCCCGTTGCCACGGCGTGGTCCATGTCGCTGAAGACCATGGGAATCTCCTCATCGGAGACATTCTCCACGCGATAGCTGCGCATAGCGCGCATGCCGCCACTGCTTCCGGGTCCAACCGTGACTTCTCCGTAAATTGTGCTCCCCAACGGGAACGTTCCATTTACGAAACAGGGCCATGTCTGGCAGTACTGGTTGTAGACCTGGGTGGGTCTCTGCCCACCAATGAGAATGACATGCACAACCAAACAACTATTGGGACACACTGCCCCACGGTTCGTGCTGCACAGAACCTTCAAGCGCTTCGGCACGATCGGGGCATCATCCGCCTCAGCAGCCGCCCCGGCCTCCTCACGCTCGGCCAGGTCGCCCGGACCGATGTCCTGGGCCTCAACCTTGGGCAGCGTCGCGCCACCGGTGGGCCCGGGAGCATCGGGCTCCGCGATCTCCGCAGCCGTCGGCAGCGCCCCGTCGTTCCGGCGGATACCGCCGTCCTGCTGCGCGTTCGCCACCGAAGCGACAAACATCATCACCGCGCACATCGCCGCCACGCACACGAACCGGAAGGTCGTGGTCATTTCTGACTCCCAATGTTGCGCCAACCGTCTGCCCGTTACAGACAATTGGACTGGTTAAATCTATCGCTCTCACTACGCGAAAATATATTTTTTGAAAATTATGTTCGCGTGACGCCGCAGATTCGAGGCGGCAAAGCAAATAATCAACAAACATCTTCTCGCATAGTGAAAGCTAAAATGTAAGGAACACGAAAAAAAGGCCCCTTATTGCCAAAATTGGTTTCAAATGGGCCTCTTCTCCGAGCTTCAAAACATACCATATTATGCAGCTTTTGTCAATGGGATAAAAATAGGGTATTTTTTGGCTTTGTTAAGCAAAAAAATACCGATACCCAAAAACATCATTTACGCAAACCGTATTTCAAGCTACAATACTATATATGACAAAAAAACCAGCCGGCAAAACGCTGGCTCTCAACAAACACGCAAAACACGACTATGAAATCCTTGAAACATTTGAGGCCGGCTTAGTATTAACCGGACAAGAAGTCAAGAGCGCAAAAGCCGGACAAATCAGCTTAAAGGGCTCGTACGTAACCATTAACCAAAACGAAGCATGGTTGTTAAACGCGCATATCAGCGCCTACAAACCGGCCGGTGGTATCCCCTCCTATGACCCAACGCACTCGCGCAAACTGCTATTGAAGCGAAAAGAAATAGAACGCCTGCGCGGTAAAATTCAAGAAACGGGCTTGACAGCAGTGCCACTTGCGGTGTATACTTCAAAGTCGCGCATCAAGGTTGAGGTAGGACTTGGGCGCGGTAAAAAGCAGTATGAAAAAAAAGAAACGCTCAAAAAGCGCGATGTGATAAAAGAAATTCGCCGCACGTTAAAAAACCAATAAAGTTATGTGCTAAAAATTAAAATGGGCACGGAGGCGGACAATTTTTGAGAGGTCCTATGAGGTCTTCCGAATCTGGACCCGAAAAAATTCGTCTGCCGAGTCGACCGTTTTAATTTTTAGCACATTCATTACTTAAGGGGATGACAGGTTTCGATGGGAAGCGAAATCATTTTCTGCAAGCCGTCGTGTATGCAGACGTTAATCGCATACAAACTCATACATGCCAACGTATGGAACAGAATGAAGGTAGCTGTGAGCAATGCTTTCAGCATGCCGGAGTTCTCACCGGTAGTCGCGTAAGTGATTACCCATCGCACTCTTGATGTCTGGTAGAGAGACCGCGGTGCAATATACCAAACTTGGGCGCGCACACCTCCTGTTGCGCACGCCGACACGGCACAGGATTACCAAAGTACACTCTTGTTCGGCCTGACGTACTGCGGGAAAAAAATCGGCCGGACTACGCTTGTAGACGGGAGTGGTTCTCATTTTCCAGACGCGGGTTCAATTCCCGCCATCTCCACCAGATAGTACTTCTCGCAGCTCGGGCGTGGTTGAATTATGCCCCACCATTAGGGCAGGTGTACATTAGTAAATATACGCTCTGAAGTCAAGCGACCCATTTGCGAAAATACTGATTTTCTTCTATACTAGAGGAAACACTAAAAAACCCATATGTCCCAACAACAAAAAGACCAGGTTATCACCATAAGTACCAGGACAATCATTAAAATACTCGTGGTACTGTTTGCACTGTGGATTGCGTGGATTACGCGCCAAATTATTTTGATTATCTTTGTTTCTCTTATTTTTGCCGCGCTCATTGACCCGTTTGCCGATTGGTTTCAACGCAAAAAAATACCGCGCGGGCTTGCGGTCATCGCCATTTATATTGTTATTATCACGCTGCTCGTAGTCACTCTGCTCGTACTGGTCCCGCCCATTGTTGGTGAAACCACAGAACTCATCAGAAACTTTGGCACCATCTGGCAACGAGGCGTTGATAAGCTCGGTGTTGTCGGCGATCTTGCGCGTCAGTATAATCTTATGCCCAGCGAAGGTTTTGCCGGCACCATACAACCGGCTGCCAGCAAAACCGTAGAAGGGATATTCTCAACTATTGGCGGTTTTTTTACCGGCCTTGCTTCAATACTGTTGGTTGCCGCGCTCACCTTTTATATGGTGGTTGAAGAGGATGCCATTAAAAAAATGCTGCGCCATGTCGCGCCGGATGAATATCAGCCATTCCTTTCACGCCTGTTTTCAAGAATACGGGAAAAATTAGGATTGTGGCTGCGCGGTCAACTGGTCTTAAGCATCACGGTAGGCCTTTTGTACTATATTGGTCTCACTATTTTGGGTGTTGATTATGCCGCAGTACTCGGCTTGCTGGCCGGAGTCATGGAACTGGTGCCCTATATCGGCCCGCTCATTGTGGGAGTCATCGCCATCTTTTTGACATTCACGCAAAGCGGCACACTGCTCCAACCGCTTTTGGTGCTTGGCTTGCTTGCGGTCATCCAATGGTGTGAAAACAACCTGCTCGTGCCAAAAATCATGCAAAAAGCAGTCGGATTAAATCCCATCATATCCATTGTCGCGCTCTTGGTTGGCGCGCGCTTAGCCGGCATCGTTGGCGCCATACTCGCTATCCCGGTTGCCACAGCACTTTCCGTGTTTGTGTATGAGATGACCAACAAAGATTCAAAAGAGGTATAGCATGTTCTCACCAACATCACCACGCACCGGGCTTATATCAGCGCTTTTTTTAGGAGTACTCGTCAGTAGCGCACTTGCCGTTATTTCTCATTACCATACCTGGGTTGTTTTTATTATAACAACCATCCTTCAAAGTGGCATCACCTTCCTGTGGTGGCACGTGCATGCGCGTAAAAACGGAACATTAATACGAGTACCGTATGCCCTTTGGCTCTGCGTGGTGCTCGGAGGCGATGTGCTGTTTATGACGTTGCAGGGTTTTACACGTGTCGTCATCACCATCGGGCTTGGCCTGTTTGCTGCGCTTGCCTATTGGTTGTGGTTTGAACGCTATGAATTTGCCCCTGAATATCAACGGCGTTATCTGCAGGGGTGGTACAGGACACTGACAACATGCGGCTTTTTCTTTTGGAACAGCAGCTTATTTGCCTTATTTGTGTTCTTAAGTATCCCTGTGTGGCTCACCAGTGTCATAATAGGAGCAATGGGCGCTCTTTTTGTGGTACTGGTATTATACGCGCCAAAACGTTTATATGGTCTTGACCAGCCGGGAAAACATATGACACGGGATGTGTTCTGGTTGTCAATAACCATTGGATTGGTCTTTTTTCAACTGGTTTGGACACTACATTTTCTTCCCCTTGGTTTTTTAGTGAATGCCTTTACCATGACCATTATATACTTGCTCATACTCACGGTTGTGGACGCCTCCCTTAATGAAAGAACATTTTCAAAATCTGAACGGGCATTACTCCTGGCGCTTGGTGCGCTGTTTGTGGCCGGACTGGCAAGCGCCCGCTGGATATAAAACATATGCATAATCATCCGCCGCATCTTCCTCCAAAAACATGCAGTATCCCATTTCATCGCTACATGGGCACCATTAAGGTAGCCGTACTTTCTGTTATCATTGGGGTCATGGCCGGCGGTGCGTCCGCGCTTGCCGTTATTGCGTGGGTTCCTTCTTTGTTCCCCCAACTGGACCCAACAACGCTCACCGCACACATTACACAGGCAGCAGCCGCGGGACGCGGGGTTGAACTTGCTCCGGAACTATGGACAAAAACGCGCGCGGCGCACGTGTTCATCTTTGCAAAAACAACACAACCGCAAGGACTCTTGACTGAAACCCCGCCCGGCACAAAACCCATCACAGGATATATGACACAAACCGTTAAAGGCATCGGCATGTTCATTACGTCAGATGGCTGGTTGGTTACACCATCAAGCATTGCACGCAATCCGGAAAACATAACTCTGGTTGCTGGTGGAAAGGAACTGACTATCAATAAAGTTGTCCATGACACGATAAGCCGTATTACCTTCATCAAAGTTGATGGCGATGGATACCCCATTGTACCCATAGCAAACGCCTCGCGTTGGCTCCCGGAGTACTGGTGGACCGGCGCCAACACAGCGCGTTTTGCCGGTAACGTGACGTGGCGGACAGTACCAGAAAGTGCCGCCATATCCAAAAAACCGTATTCGGGCAATACCATTGTGCGATGGCCGTATATTGACGCCATGGCATCCGATGTGCCCGGACAAACAGTTCTCAACAGCACCGGTGAGCTTGTGGGTCTCCTTGAAAAAACAGCGGACAACAAAGCATATGTAGTGCCCTTGCCTTTGGTTACGCCCGTTATCAATCGCCTCTTTTTAAATGAACCGCTTACGCGGGCAGAGTACCCGTTCAACTACTACGCCATAAACGAATGGAGCGTGGTTGATGCTCCGGCTCCCCTTACAGCACTCACCTATGGCGCGCTCGTGCACGATATTGCTTCTGGCACCATCAAAAATGCTTCACTTCAACCGGGTGATGTCATTGTTGATGTTGAAGGCATTTCTCTTGAGGGTGAGCGCGATATAGGCCTACTCCTTGCCACGTATGCTGATCGCGAGCATGTTCGGTTAAAAATAATACGCAACGGGGAAACGCAATTGATGAGCTGGTAAACGGTGTATTGTGGTGTTTTTCCAGGCATGATATACTATACACGTGAATACTATGAGTCAGCCAAGTTACGCGGAACATATTAAAAAACGCTGGAAAACAGTATTATTATTTGGCGTTATCACCTTTTTTCTGGTAACGGCGTTTATTATTTTCTTTTTACCGTTTGAATTCCGCGCTGACACGCAAGTATTTATTATGACCCGCGAAACTTCCTTTGAAGCCCCCTCGTATGCGGTGGTTGCCACTGCGGAACGCTTAGGCGAAAATATCACACACCTTATTGAAACATCGCGCTCACTTGACTACGTGATGGAAGCATCAGGTGGAAGAATAGACCGCACTTTTTTCCCAGAAAACCCGCGCAAACAACTCAACAAATGGAAACGTAGCATTCAAACAAGCGTGGTACCCGGCACCGGGCTTTTACGCATCGCCGTTTTCCACCCGCAACGTGATCAGGCCGCGCTCATTGCTCAAACCATCGCTGATGTATTAGCAACGCACAGCAGAGAATATACGGGTTTTGATCTGGAAATCAGACAAGTTGACGCCGTATTTACCTCAACACTACCCGCCCGGCCATCCATCCCGCTCAACGCGCTTTTGAGTTTTTTGCTTGGTTGTATTCTGGGGTCTATTTATGTTGTTGCAGAGCAAGAACGTTTGCTCAAACTCTAATGTGTAGTGCTTGACAAGAAACCGCCGCACCTATATCATACTGCCATGAGAGTATCTCGTAAAAAACGCACAGCCCCCCAAGACACTAAGCGTTATTATTCCAATGACCAAATCCGTTTTCCACGGGTTCGTGTTATTGATGAACAAGGAAATAATCTTGGTGATATGCCCACTGCAGATGCGGTGCGGCTTGCAGAAGAACGCGGGCTTGATTTGGTTATTATAAACCCCAAAGAAGATCCTCCCATTGCAAAAATTGTTAATTACGGCAATTTTAAGTACCAAAAAGAAAAAGAACGCCGCAAACAACGCGCCCAAGCAAAAGCAACGGAAGTAAAGGGCATACGCTTAACGCCGCGCATGGGTGACCATGACATGGATGTGCGCAAAAAACAGGCGCTCAAATTTTTGGAACGCGGCGATAAAGTTCAAATTGAAATCATTATGCGCGGCCGCGACCACGCCCACCCGGAACTTATGAAAGACAAGATGACTGCTTTTGTTGACGCCATTAAAACTGATATGTCAGTAAAGCTTGAGCAGCCCATAAGCCGTCAAGGGGCCAAATTCATTGCCCTCATTGCGCGTTAAGGTCTTGTTTCTCCACACCCCTGACTTGACGAAAATATCACCGTACGATACACTACTCCCATCCTAGATAGGCACCCTTTAAAGGTATGGCAAAACTCAAAACCCATAAAGCAACAGCAAAACGTGTTTCCCTTACCAAAAAGGGCAAAATTAAGCAACGAAAAGCCGGCCAGAGTCATTTCAATGCCCGGGAAACCGGAAAAATCAGACGCAACAAGCGCCGCGATATTGACCAGTCAACGGCACACATAAAGAGAATACATCAAGCCCTGCCCAATTAATTACCTATGCCACGTGTCAAACGAGCCATAATGCATTTGAAAAAACGCCGTACGTTAATGAAACGTGCGAAGGGTTTTGGCGGAAGCAGAAAAAAACTGTTAAAGCAGGCAAAAGTGGCGGTAACACGCGCCGGTGCTTATGCATACCGCGACCGCCGCGTCAAAAAACGTGAATTCCGCCGTTTGTGGAATGTGAGAATTAATGCTGCGGTACGGAGCTATGGCCTTTCTTACAGCGCGTTCATGAACTTGTTGAAAAAAGCAGGCATTGGATTAGACCGCAAAATACTTGCCATGCTGGGCGCTGAAAAACCGGCAGTATTTGCAAAGATTGTTGAACAAGTGAAAAAATGATGCTCTGGATGCAGACCTGTGAAAAACTAGATTTGACAAAAGATTAAAAATCTGCTATCATAATTGCGACCCCCTGATAAAGGGCGTTGATATGGTCTGGACTGCGCTGGGGTGCCCCCTCCTTCACCCTTTTGTGCGGACCGGACCTTATAAGCGCCTTTTCAAGGCAACAACTCTAAAACAACCCCCTTCGGGGGTTGTTTTAAATCTAACGCAAACGTTTAAAATAACATTCCTTGCACAAAACAGAACTATCCACTGTTGTTGAAAGACGCGTCCCGCACGTCTCACACGTGGTTTCATGTAAATTATAAAGCTCGGCACGTGGAAGACGATGTTGGAGACGCACCTCAGGATGCAATCGCGGGAGAGGGATAGAATGTTTTTTATAAAACTCAAATTCTTGCTTAATAATATTGAATGGACGCTTTGACTCCTCACATATAATGACCTTGCCTTCTACATCTTCCCACCGTATTTCTTTAATGTTATCAGACGGCGTGTAGATTTTTTCCGGCGGAAATGAGGGAATCTTTTTTTCATGCCATGCAAAGCCATGCTGCGTAGCTTCTTTTTGCGTCAGGGGCATATTAAGTTGCGCCACGGTTTCATTATATCCAAAAGGATTGAGTGATTGGGGGAAAAATTGGCCATATTCCCCTGTTTCTTTCATGTGGGCAATTAATTTTTCATGTAATTGAGCGTATTCTTCTTTAGAATACATTTTATTCAGAATACAATATTGTTTTTTACGAGCACCTACGCAACCAAATGCATCACTGACCGTACGACATTGATAACAATACTCAAGATTTGTTGATTTTTCTATACCTAAAAAAGTATGCCGAATATTGTAGCAGTTTAATCCCGCACTGCTTGATTGATAACACAACTCAAGGCCATAACCAAAGGCGCACACATCAAGGCAATCTTTTATAGTATCAAGTAAGTCATAACAATTCACAGCATTTTCAACTGAATCCATCATATATGAATCTTCAACATTATTACATGCCGCCAAAAAATTACCACTGGAATTTTCATTTTTTGAACCCCACAGTGCTGGAAGCTTGTATGACTGTTTAAGCTGTTTAAATTCCTCTCTTAGTGATTGCACTGCCTCATAACTGCCCAAATTCAAAGCGTATAATGCGTATAATCTTTTTGAATATTCTTTTTCGGAAAGCTGTTCGTTGCGCCATACGTATCGTTTGTGCCGCAAACCGCTGCTCATAAAACAATCAGCACAATCCTGGCAATCATATAAAAACAAACTGTCACGACAATTTATGGTCTGCTCGCTATAAAAAACATTATAGAGGCGGTCACAACCCGTACAATCGTATACTATTTCAGAATTCCCAACACCATAAGCATCAACCACATTTTTATTGTGCATGCCCGTTACCAAATAATAAGTGTCTTCACAATATCCTACATTAAAACACATGTAACAATTTTTTAAACTCGTAGCAGCGTTATTAAAATCGCTATTCTCCATGGGCTCGCTCACCGAAATGGCAACCTGTGGAGTTATATCAACCAAATCCTTAAGTTGTTCAAAAAAAGGACGATTAAAATCAATATCGCGTTGTGGCAATTCCCAGCCATCTCCATACCAACACCCGCGACAATACTTAGGAAACGGCGTTTCCGGATTGAAATAACACAACGTTGGTTTTTTGCACAAATCGCACACGTGATTATACAACGTAAAAATATTGCGCCAGCTCAAAAGTTCCCGCATGCGTTCATAGGGGTGCACATCCGGCAATGGCGCATTAAATTTTTTACGGAGCTCTTGTTCAAGCTCGCTCACTTCAAACGCGCGGCCGGTGAGTTTACATGTTTTTTTGATCAGTGACATGTCTATATTTAACACTAAAAAAAGAAACCCCGCAAGGGGCTCTCATATCACGTTACTTCCTTTAAAAAACACGCACGGCAATATATTTT
>DNQG01000044.1:0-187 GCA_003501255.1 Candidatus Magasanikiibacteriota bacterium | reverse complement strand
TCCCAGCGAAAACCGCGCTGCAGTGCCTCTTCTTTACTTAAAGGCAATTCCAAATCACCATTACTTTTGTTGTAAGCAAACGGCGAATAAACAATCGGAAAATATTCGCCCCATTCCCCTGTCTTTTTCATGTGCGCAATTAATTTCTCACGCAGTGCAAAAAATTCTTCTTTGGAATATTGTTTGT
>DNQG01000005.1 GCA_003501255.1 Candidatus Magasanikiibacteriota bacterium | reverse complement strand
GGTAGTTATGACCAAACTGCACGCCGGCGGCAAATTTGGTGGCGGCGGTTACAAAGTGTCCGGCGGTTTGCACGGCGTTGGTGTGTCCGTGGTGAACGCACTTTCCATATATACCAAAGCAATCGTGTACCGCGATGGCAAACGTTGGGAACAAGAATATGTACGCGGCAAACCAAAAAAGAATGTTCACCCGGTTGATAAAAGTTCAAAACACGGTACTACCATTTTATTCCAACCAGACAAAACAATTTTTGAAAGCATTAATTTTGAATGGGGCCGCCTTCTTGAACATTTCCGTCAACAAGCATACTTGACTAAAGGCGTTCGTTTTATTGTCTCTGACGAGCGTACGCAAGAAGAACGCGCAAAAGATCCCACCGCCGTTCCCAACGATCTGCGCACCGGGCTTGATAAAAAATGGAACTTGTATTTTGATTACCCCAGCGAACTGAAAAAGCTCCCGCCCGCAGCCGTATTTCAATTCTTTTTTGAAGGTGGTATTGCATCCTACGTGCGCCACATTAATATCAACAAAGAAGCAAAGCACGACCATGTCTTTTACGTAGATAAAGTACAAGATGATGTGCAAGTAGAACTGGCGCTGCAGTACACCAATGACTATTCTGACTCGGTGTTTGCATTTGCAAACAACATTTTCAACCCGGATGGCGGCACACACACCATTGGTTTCCGCACCGCGCTCACCCGCACGCTCAACAACTACGCGCGCAATAAAAACATATTAAAAGAAAAAGATGCCAACCTCACGGGCGATGATGTGCGCGAAGGTTTAACGGCGATTATTTCCATCAAAGTGCGCGAACCGCAATTTGAAGGACAAACCAAAGCAAAACTCGGCAACCCTGAAGTAAAAGGCATTGTTGAAAACGTATTTGGCGACAATTTTGCTATTTTCATGGAAGAGCACCCCAAAGAAGCTGAAGGAATTATTGGAAAATGTTTACTCGCGGCTCGTGCCCGTTTAGCCGCAAAGACAGCGCGCGAGTCAGTGCTACGCAAAGGCGCTTTGGAAGGGTTCACCTTGCCGGGTAAACTCGCAGATTGTTCAAGCCGCAAACCGGAAAATTCAGAGCTCTTTATTGTAGAGGGTGACTCTGCCGGCGGTTCTTCCAAACAGGGCCGTGACCGTGAACATCAAGCCATTCTTCCTTTGCGCGGTAAAGTGTTAAACGTGGAACGCGCACGCTTAGACAAAATTCTCGCCAACAATGAATTGAAATCACTTATTATTGCCTTGGGCACTAATGTGGGCGAACAATTTGATATAGAAAAATTACGCTATCACCGCATTGTGATTATGACTGATGCTGACGTTGACGGTGCGCACATTCGCACATTGCTTCTGACATTCTTCTATCGTCACTTCCCTGATTTGATTAACAAAGGCCATATTTATATTGCCCAACCGCCGCTGTATCAATTGTCATACGGCAAAAAATCAATGTACGTATACTCTGATGCGGAAAAAGAAAAAATGTTAAAAACTGATTTCAAGAGTGAAGAAAACGTCAACATCCAGCGCTACAAAGGTTTGGGTGAAATGAACCCGGAACAATTGTGGGAAACCACCATGGATCCAATGCAACGCGTTATGAAACAGGTAACAGTTGACGATGCGGAAAAAGCAGACGAAATGTTTGATTTGCTCATGGGTGAGGAAGTCGCACCGCGCAAAAAGTTTATTCAGACACACGCCAAGGCCGTGAAGAATTTGGATATTTAATTGCACTCGTCATTCTACCAATTTTTAATGACAATTTCTGCGCATTGCCGTGCTGCAATAATCCAAGGTATGATTGGATAACAACTTTATCTCCTTTTTTCTTTTTAACAGTTTTTAACATTCTTCGTTTAGTTGCCGTCCGCACAACACGATGATAAGGAAAATGCACCCATCCCAAAAAATCAACACCCGAAGCCAGTGTTTTAATAAATACTTTATCGGGATGAAGGCGCAAGCGCAGTATGTTATATAAAAAATCATTAATGTGTGGCAATATATCCTGAAGCCATTGCTTGTCAGACGACAAAACAACAAAATCATCTGCGTAGCGAATATAATATCGCGCCTTCACTGTGTGTTTTATAAATTGGTCAACCTCATTCATATAAATATTGACCAAAAGCTGCGAAGTTAAGTTACCAAGCGGCAATCCTTTTCCTTTCTCAACATAAAAACTGCCAATGATCTGCTCCATAAGCCACTGCACGTCCTTGTCCATGATGGAGCGGTTAATAAGTGCGCTAAGAATGCTCTGGTCAATTGAAGCAAAAAACTTTTTAATGTCTCCTTTCAACACCCATACTGTTTTGGTGTGATTTTGGGATACCGTATACGCAAAATCGCGAAAACGATTAATTGCTTTGTGCATGCCTTTATCCAGTCGGCAGGAGCAGGAATCGTAAATAAATGTTTTTTCAAAAATAGGCTCAAAAATGTTTACAATCGCATGATGAACTATTCTGTCTCTAAAATCTGATTTTGAAATTTTTCTTGTTTTTGGATCACGT
>DNQG01000028.1 GCA_003501255.1 Candidatus Magasanikiibacteriota bacterium | reverse complement strand
CTCGCCACTCATGACATCAAGACGCATGTGCCCCCAGCCCACGATCCGCGCCTTCTCCATGGCCTTGCGGTAGGTCTCGGGCACCTTGTCGGTCCACGTGTAGGTGGTGGCCTTGCCCACGCCGCTGACCATGAGCACGGTGCTCATCTTGGCCAGGGCGCGGATGCGCTCCTCCACCATGCCGGCCGTCAGGCGGCGTCCGCGGTGCTTGAGCGTCTTGCTCTTGAAGAGCTTGTCCTCGCAGTCCAGCGTGGCCATCTTGAAGCTCTGGCCGCCCGCGACCACGTAGAGCGCCTTGGCGAACTTGTCCGCGGCCTTCTGCGTGCCGAAGACCGGCAGCTTGGCGCTCGCGCCATCGTCCTCGTTCTTCCGCGCCTTCTCCATGGCCTTGCCGTAGCTCTCGGGATCGGGCGGCAGGAGCGAGAACGTGCGCCAGCGGCTGGCCTTGCCGTCGTGGGTGAGCTTGCCCAGCGCCGCGGCCAGTTTCACGCGGTCGCCGAGCATGTCCTTGGTCATGGGCACGCCGCGGCTGTTGACCAGGCCCTTCCAGGCCTCGTGATCCGGGTCGAGCTGCTCGACGCGGAACGGCTCGTCGCCCGTGGCCTTGCGGAGTCGTTCGTAGAAATCCCTCTCTATCTTTCTGAGAGTAGCAGCCATGTCTGTCCTTGCGGGTTTGAGGTACAGTTTTGCGCCATTACCACTAGAGTTCATCTCTAGGCACAGCACTCCACCTTACTACAAACTTGCATTTTTGTCAAACTTGTTTTAAGCTACACTTAATTTGCTTGCGGGTGTTCAACCTGCGGGCAACTGCTCCATTCACACAAGAGGTGACACTGTGCGTGACATGCAGGAAAAGTTCTACCGCGACCCGCAGTGCCTTGAGGTGCCGCATCGGTATGCGCACCTCAACCTGCACATCCTGGCCGATCTCGCCATGTATCACCTGCTGGCCCGGATGAGCGCGCTCTCCACCAAGTCGTTGGAATTCCGCGACCTCATGCGGCTCCTGTACACCATGTACATGGGCCACGTCATGAGCCGCGAGCTCTATACGCGCGACGGCCGCATGACTACGCGTATGTGCCCGGTGCTCACAGAGATTGGGTTTGATCCTTCCTGCGCCCTGCTCCAATCCAACGCGTTGTTTGACGACACCGTGCCTTGCGTGTCTGTGGGCATCGCGCGCGCCGGCAACTTGCCGAGCTCCGTCTGCTTTGAGGTTCTCTCGCGGATCGTGGGCTGGGGGCACATGCGTCTTGATGTCATGAGTGGCGAGCGCAGGCCGAGCGAGACAGGCCCTGGTGTGGAAGGGACCACCATCGCGGGCATCAAGGTCGGCGGTTCCGTGGAAGGTGCTGTCGTACTGTTTCCTGACCCCATGTGTGCCACCGGCGGCTCGCTCGTGGAGGCCATCCATTCCTACTTGGCGGCTGCGGAGGGCACGCCGCGCAAGGTAATCGCTATGCCGCTCATCATAACGCCCGAGGCCGTGCGCCGGCTCGCGCGTGAGTTGCCGTACGTCACCGTCTACGCGCTGCGGCTGGATCGCGGTGTGAGCCCGCTTGAGGTGTTTGACATGATTCCGGGTGCAGACAGGCGCGAGTCGGGCTTGACCCCGACCCACTACATCGTGCCGGGCCTCGGGGGTGCCGGCGAGCTCTTGAGCAACGCTGAGCACTAGTGCGAGCGCCTATCGTCGCCTTACGTTAGGCACGTACACCATCTGCCGAATGGAGAAGCAGATGGTTTTTTATTATCTAGCGAAGCGANNTTGGCGCAGGGAGGGGTTTATTTCAGGCCGCCACGCACTTGTGGCCTTTCCTTTTTTTTTGTATACTATAAGAGTACAAGACAATCATTGAGCGTAGTAGGGTGCTATTACGATTTTTAGGTTTACCCAATTTCATGCATCTTCAGTCGCTTTCCATTCAAGGTTTCAAATCATTCGCCCGCCACGTGCAGCTTGAATTTCCGCTTGCCGGTGCCACCAAAGGCGTTACAACCATTGTGGGTCCCAATGGTTCTGGGAAATCAAACATTGCCGATGCCATCCGATGGGTACTGGGCGAGCAATCCGTTAAATTATTACGCGGTAAAAAATCCGCTGATGTTATTTTTGCCGGTTCGGAATCAAAAGGAAAACTCGGCATGGCCGAGGTGACGTTGTATTTGGATAATACTGATGGCACCGCTGACGTTGACATGAGTGAAATTGCACTGACGCGGCGGTTGTATCGCTCGGGTGAATCGGACTATTTGATTAACAACAAAAAAGCGCGCTTGCAGGATGTAGCAATACTTTTAGCGCGCGCGCATTTTGGCCAGCGCACGTATTCAGTCATTGGACAGGGAATGATTGACCACTTTTTGGTTGCTTCGCCGGCGGAACGCAAAGAATTTTTTGATGAGGCAACGGGCGTGAAAGAGTTTCAAATCAAACGCCATCAGGCCGTTCTCAAACTGACGCGGACCGAAGAGAATTTGTATGAGACGGAAATGCTCATGTCAGAAATTGAACCGCACCTACGCAGTTTAAAGCGCCAGGTGAGTAAGTTGGAGAAGCGTGAGGAAATTGAAAAAGAACTATTGGATGTACAGCGTCAGTTTTACGGTGTGTTGTGGCATGATTTAACGCGCCAACATAAAACATTACAAAAACAGTATTTTGAAATTGAAGGGAAGCGTAATGATGCGCAGCGCCAGTATGATGAAGTTAAAAAATTATTACGCGAGCTTGAACAAAAAGAAACTACGTCAGAAGGTTTGCTTGAGTTGCAGCGTGCGTATCAAAAGCACGCAGAAGCGGTACAGGAAAAACGTTTGGCGTTAAATAAATTGCAAAGTGCTCTTGAAATTGCAAAAGTGCGCAAAGAAGTGGCATGGGAAGCCATACCACTTTCAAAAATTATTGAGTCAGTGAAAGGGCTTGCCGCAAAACATGAACAGGCGCTTGTTGCGTTGCGTGCGCTCACCGATTTGAAAGAACTACCACGTTTGTTAAAAGCATTTGAAGATGCACACGCGTCTGTACAAACATTATTGAAGGGTTTGCAGCGTCCGGCACCGGAAAAAAACAATAGCGCACCTGATCCGTCACTCGCAAACAGCATGGAAGAAAATAAAAAGACGCTCGTACTTCTTGAAGAGGAAATGAGACAGGTGGCGCGTGCCATGGAAGAGCAGAGTAGCCAAGAAAAAAAGAATAAAACACAATTTTTTCAATTGCAACACACGTTTCAAGAGCGTCAAGAAACCTTGCGCGGGCTGGATGAGCAATTGGGATCGTTGCGTGTTGAGCTTGCCAAAATTGATACGCGCCGTGAGGGGCTGGAACAAGAAATGGCACGTGAGTTGGTTGAGTATGTTGTGGATGTAAAAAATGGAACATTCTCCGGCACGGCAGAGTCGGTTGAACCGTTGCGTGAAAAATTGTATGATTTAAAAAACAAACTTGAATTAATCGGCGGTATTGATCCTGAAGTGCTTGAAGAATATGATGCCGTCCGTCAGCGATATGAGTTTTTAGAAACACACGTTGCAGATCTTAAAAAAGCGGTTGATGATTTGTACAAAATTTTAAATGAACTTGATAACCAAACCAAAGCGCGCCGTGACGAGGCGCTTAAAGAAATTAATAAACAGTTTGTTCATTTTTTTAAAGTGTTGTTTGGTGGTGGCAAAGCAGAATTAAAGCCGTTTTTTTCTGATGAAGTGGAAGATAATTTGGATGAAGAAGAGGAAGAGGGCGCAGAAGCAGAACAAGAAAAAGAATTGCTCGCGCCAGCGCCGCTCGGTCCGGAAAAAAAGCAACACCGCGTTTCAACCGTGCGTGTTTTGGCCGGCGTTGACATTACAGCTGTGCCGCCCGGTAAAAAAATTATTAACTTGAACAGTTTATCCGGCGGTGAGCGCGCCATGACATCCATCGCGCTTATTTGTGCCATCATTGCTGTTAATCCTTCACCGTTTGTAGTGTTAGATGAGGTTGACGCGGCGCTGGACGAAGCAAACTCAATTCGTTTTGCAAAAATTTTGGAGGAACTTTCCCACTACACACAATTTATTTGCATTACGCACAATCGCGCTTCAATGAATGTTGCGCATTTGTTATACGGCGTTACTATGGGCACAGACGGTGTGTCCAGTTTGTTGAGTGTAAAACTGGAAGAAGCGCAAGCACAAGCCGCGCGATAAATGACTTTTTGACCGTACACTAACTAGTACAACCCAGCGTAGGGGTTACTTTAGTTATGCAGCATGTTTTGCCAGCGTGCGTTTGCAACGAGTGCAAACTTTGGTAGCCACGTCAGCAATTTTTGTACTTTGGAGGTTTACGTATTGGCGGCGGTTGGTGCGGTTTTTGGCGTGTGAAACGTTATTAGCGCGCATGGGCCCGCGGCCGCAGAGATCACATACTTTAGACATAGTTGTTTTTTTTACTTTTGAGCATCCTTAGTGTATACTAACCCTGTTTTTCTGTCAACTCTACCATATATGGATTTATTGTTTCGTCTTTTTTTTCTCATCGTCATTATTCCCAGCGCCATTATTCATGAAGTTTCTCATGGTCTTATGGCCGATACGCTGGGTGATCCAACGGCGCGCCGTGCCGGCCGCCTTACGCTTGACCCGCGCGTGCACATAGATATGTTTGGCACCATTATTTTGCCGCTCCTTATGTTTGTCACGACAGGTTTTGTTTTTGCGTATGCAAAACCGGTTCCGTACAATCCATACAATTTGCGCAATATGCGATGGGGGAGCGCGCTCGTGGGTGCGGCCGGCCCGATGTCTAATTTTTTGCTCGCACTCGTATTTAGTTTTGTAAATATTTTATTGCCACTCCCGCAAGAACTTAAAAGCGCGCTGCTTTTTGGTGGTATGAGTAGTGCGCCGTCATTTGTGGGTGACAGTTCGTTATTTATGGCAAATCTTTTTATTCTCATTACGATTATTATTTACGCTAACGTGCTTTTGGGTGTATTTAATTTAGTCCCCATCCCGCCGCTCGACGGTTCAAAAGTTTTGTTTGCACTTCTTCCAGATCGCTACGAGAACATTAAAATAATGTTGGAACGCTATGGTTTTGCCATTCTTTTATTTTTTATATTGTTTGCCTCGCGTATCATTCAACCCGTTATCGGTTTTGTTTTTGGCTTATTTGTAAGCGGTTTTGGCCTTTTTTAACTATATGAATCAACTTCAGATCATGATGGAAGCCGCACGCGCCGGAGGGCAAGAGCTTAAAAATTATTTTGGTGGTGTGCTTGAAATTAATCAAAAAAACATGCCGCGTAATTTTGTTACGCAAGCCGACCTCGCATCTGAACGCGTGGTGTCTTCAATACTGCGCACTGCTTTTCCTGATTATAATTTTGAAGGTGAAGAAGGTGGCTTCTTTGATAATCATTCGCCCTATACCTTTGTTGTTGATCCATTGGACGGCACGTATAACTTTAGTGTTGGTCTGCCACATTTTTCTGTTCTTATCGGATTGTTACATCATGATGAAGTGATTGCCGGCGTTGCTTATGAACCCATGCAAGACAGAATGTTTTACGCGCAAAAGTTAAGCGGCGCATTCATGAACGGGCAGCGCATCTATGTGAGCGATGTTAATGCGCTTCAGCATGTCGGTGTAACTTATACCTGTGACTACGCAACTCCTGTTGAACAAGAGCAAACTACAGTGATGGCTTTACGCAAAGCCGGCGTCAAGCGCGTTTTTAATATGTGGGGGGCAGGAGTGGACTTTTGTTGGTTGGCTTCAGGCAAGATAGATGCTTGCGTTATGGACGGCGCAGAACTCCATGATTTTGCAGCTGTCAAAATTATTGCTCGCGAGGCAGGCGGCATCATTACTGATTTTATGGGGAATTCTGAAGAAAATGATAGAAATAATAAGTTTTTAGTAACTAACGGCACTGCCATTCATGGCCAAATTTTGTCTATTATTCAGAGCGCAAAAGGCACCTTCTCCACACCCAAAACTTGACATAAAAATCAATATTTTGTACAATATCGCCACTGTTTGAACTACTCTCCTTATGCCTACAATGAATCAAATTCTCCGCAAGGGTCGCACGTCCAAGGTGAAAAAATCAAAGTCACCGGCTTTGCAATTTACCCAAAATTCTTTGAAGAGAAAACGCACTTATTTAAAACGCGGCGCGCCTTTTAAACGCGGTGTTTGTATTAAAGTGACGACCAAGACGCCTAAAAAACCAAACTCTGCATTGCGTAAAGTTGCGCGTGTTCGTCTTTCCAATGGCTCTGAAGTGTGGGCATACATTCCCGGTGAAGGCCATAACTTGCAAGAACACTCAATTGTATTAATTCGCGGCGGACGTGTTAAGGATTTGCCTGGTGTGCGCTACCACATTGTTCGTGGTGTGTATGACACACAAGGTGTTGAAGGTAGAAAGCGTACCCGTTCCGGTTATGGTGTGAAGCGGCCAAAATCATAATGTTAACGTATGCGTGGTAAACAAGCTCCGAAACGTGCGATAAAGTCAGATATTAAATACGGCAAACAAAATATTGCCAAGTTTATTAATTATTTGATGGTACAGGGCAAAAAATCAATTGCTGAAAGCATTGTCTATGATGCTTTGGTTACCGTTGCTGAAAAAGCAAAACGCCCTGAACTTGATGTTTTTGAAGATGCTATTAAGAACGTAACACCGCAAATGGAAGTGCGCTCCCGCCGCGTGGGCGGTTCCAACTACCAGGTACCTATGCCGGTTCGTGGTGAACGTCAGCGTGCGCTTGCGTATCGTTGGCTCATTAATGCGGCTCGCGCGCGCAAAGGGCGTTCAATGGCCGCAAAATTGGCTGATGAATTGCTTGATGCTGCGCAAGGCGTTGGGGATGCGATTAAAAAGAAACAGGACATGCATCGTATGGCTGATTCTAACAAAGCATTCGCTCACTTTGCCCACCGTTAATGTATGCCACGCGAGTACAGTTTAGAGAAAACTAGAAATATTGGAATTATCGCTCACATTGACGCCGGCAAGACAACGGTTTCAGAGCGTATTTTGTTTTATACTGGCAAAAAACACAAAATTGGTGAAGTGCATGAAGGTGAAGCAACCATGGACTGGATGGACCAGGAACGCGAGCGCGGTATTACCATTACGTCCGCCGCAACCACGTGCTTTTGGAAAGATTGTCGCATTAACTTAATTGATACACCGGGCCACGTTGATTTCACCGCTGAAGTTGAGCGCAGTTTGCGCGTGCTTGACGGCGGTGTTGTTGTTTTTGACGGTGTTGCCGGCGTTGAACCGCAATCAGAAACCGTGTGGCGCCAAGCGGATAAATACCAAGTTCCGCGTATTTGTTTTATCAACAAACTGGATAGAACCGGCGCTGATTTTTTTGCGGATCTTGCGTCCATTCACAGCCGCCTTACCAAAAAGGCCTATGTAGCTCAATTGCCTATTGGTCGTGAAGATCAATTTAAAGGCCTTGTTGATTTGTTGATTCGCAAAGCATATCTTTTTAAAGATGATCTGGGTAAAGATGTTGACATTATTGATGTACCTGCAGATATGAAAGACCACGTTGAAGAGTATCGCGCAAAATTGGTTGAAGCCATTGTTGAGAACGATGACGCATTAATGGAAAAATTTCTTGCCGGCGTGGATATCCCTGTTGAAGATCTCAAGCGTGTTATGCGCAAAGCTGTCATTTCAAACACACTCGTTCCGGTTTTTTGTGGTTCGGCGCTCAAAAACAAAGGTGTGCAGCTTATGCTTGACGCTGTTGTCGATTATTTGCCTAATCCTTTGGATATTCCGGCCATTAATGGTCATGATGTGAAAGATCCTGAAAAAATCGTGGTGCGCCACGCCAGTGATGAAGAACCGTTTGCCGCGCTTGCATTTAAGGTTATGACTGATCCGTTTGTTGGTAAACTTATTTTTTTTCGCGTTTACTCCGGCACTCTCAACGCGGGCAGCTATGTTTTAAATGTAAGCACCGGCGACAAAGAACGCATCGGGCGCATTGTCCGTATGCATGCTAACACACGTGAAGACGTGGACAGTGTATATGCCGGTGAAATTGCCGCGGCAGTTGGTCTTAAAAATACGTTTACGGGTCACACGCTGTGTGATGAAAAGAGTCCTATTATTTTGGAATCCATTACATTTCCTGATCCGGTTATTTCCGTTGCCATTGAACCAAAAACAAAAGCTGACCAGGAAAAATTGGGCGTCGCACTCCAGAAACTTGCTGAAGAAGATCCTACGTTTCAGGTGCACACAGACAAAGATACGTTGCAAACCATTATTGCCGGTATGGGTGAACTCCATCTTGAAGTGCTTGTTGAACGTATGAAGCGTGAGTTTAAAGTTGAAGCAAATGTTGGCGCGCCGCAGGTTGCCTATCGTGAAACTATCCGCAAGGAAGCCGAGGCAGAAGGTAAATACATCAAACAAACCGGAGGACGCGGTCAGTATGGTCACTGCTATTTGCGTGTTGAACCCCAGACAGAAGGCAAGGGCTTTGAATTTGTTGATGCCGTCAAGGGTGGTGTTATTCCGCGTGAATATATTACGCCCATTGAAAAAGGCGTTAAAGAAGCGCTTGAGCGCGGTGTTGTTGCCGGTTTCCCTGTGGTTGATGTTAAAGTGACGGTATTTGATGGTTCGTATCATGAAGTTGACTCGTCAGAAATCGCTTTTAAGATGGCGGGTTCTTTGGCGTTTCAAGAAGCTGCCAAGCGTGCAGGTCCGGTTTTGCTTGAACCAATTATGAAAGTTGAAGTGGTTGTGCCGGAAGAATTTATGGGCGATGTTATGGGTGATATTAATGCCAAGCGTGGTCAAATTCAAGAAATGACTGAACGCGGTTCGGCAAAAGTTGTGCGTTCCATTGTCCCCTTATCAGCAATGTTCAGCTATTCAACTAATTTGCGTTCCATGACACAGGGTCGCGGTTCATACACCATGGAATTTTCCCACTATGCTGAAGTACCGGGAAATGTTGCAAAGAACATTGTTGAAGGAAAGCAGAAATAACACAGTATGCGTCATGAACACTTGAAACATATTCTTGAATTGGTAGCACGGACAGGCGACCGTATGGTTATTGTGGATGAAAGTTTTAGAATTCCGTTTGTGGTTATGGATATTGAAAGTTATGAAATGCTTCTTGACGCGTTTGATGACGCACAAAGGGAGTCGCAATTGTCTTTTGGGCATCAGGAGAAAGAATTTGGCTTAAATAAGCCAAAAAATGATGAAGAAATTTCTCCATTTGATCTTGCGGATGAATATAATTCAGGCCATTTGACAACGCAGGACCCTTCTGATATACTGGAGCCCGCAGCAGATGAAGCACCAATGTACGTGCCTATTTCAGAATCAGCCCCTCATCAAGAGGTACCAGCGACTGAAATTGCGCCTCCGGATCTTGTAACACAAGCGCGGCCCATTCCGCGTATTGGTTCAGCAGAATCCGTGGTTGCACAAGCGGCTGTTGACAGTAGCACACCTGTGCAAAAAGAATCTGCACCGGAGTTTTTGCCAGAACCGGAAGGTATTTAATTGAGAGTTTGCATGAGTAATAAAGCAGCACGCTTCATTTCTCATTTTCAATTCTTAATTTAAAGTAAGGCGACTGGTTAATAAAACCGTGCGTGGCCATCCGCGCTTGGTGTCGCACTACCATAGCAAAGTATGGCAGAATTTGTACGAAATAAACCACACGTAAACGTTGGTACCATTGGTCATGTTGACCAC
>DNQG01000035.1 GCA_003501255.1 Candidatus Magasanikiibacteriota bacterium | reverse complement strand
CTTTTCAAAAGATGGCTTAATAAGAAAGCATTAGGAATTCAGCCAATTAAACTTGTTGATTTTTTGAAAGCGAAAGGAAATGCCATTTTGGATGCTAGTGACAATGAGATGATGGCATTTGCGAAAGAATACCTAGGGTACAAGCACAATAAAGGGCCTGACTTTGTAGGCCGTTTTAATGGAAAGTATGTAATAGGAGAGGCAAAATTTTTAACTGATTTCGGCGGACACCAAAACGCGCAATTTAATGACGCAATTGCAACAGTAAAGGCAAAGGGAGTAAAAGCGACAACAGTAGCTATTCTTGATGGCGTACTCTACATTAAGGGTAAAAATAAAATGTATAAAAATATAAATGGAAAATTAAAAAATGAAAACATCATAAGCGTGTTAGTTTTGCGTGAATTTCTTTATCAGCTGTAAGTATGATTATCACATACGAAAATAAAAAATCAGAGGAAGACATCCTCACCCTGACTGCAAGCGCAAAACTGAAAACAGTTTTTGGAGGAAAGGCGGGGAATAAACTCGTTCATGGTGACAATCTTCCTGTTCTAAAAACTTTACTTGATAGATATGCAGGCAAAGTAGATTTAGTATATATAGACCCTCCTTTTTCCACGAATGGACATTTTAAAATAGGCGATGAAAGAGTAAGTACTATTAGTAGTAGCAATGATGACGATATTGCATACAGTGATACTCTTGTGGGGGCTGTTTTTTTAGAATTTTTGCGGGAACGTTTAATTTTTTTGCGAAAATTGTTATCAGAAAATGGATCAATATATCTCCATATTGATTATAAGATTGGTCATTACGTTAAATTAATTATGGATGAGGTTTTTGGTCGCAAAAATTTTCGTAACGACATTACTCGTATTAAATGTAATCCGAAAAATTTTCATCGTAGAGCTTATGGAAATGTCAAAGATATGATACTTTTTTATTCAAAATCTGAAAATCCGACATGGAATGATCCGCGAGCACCATTTACCAAAGAAGATGAGGTTCGCTTATTTAAAAAGATTAGTAAAGACGGTAGAATGTACACAACTATACCCCTGCATGCCCCAGGCGAAACAGCGAATGGAAATACGGGAAAAGAATGGAAAGGAATAAAACCGCCAAAAGGCCGTCATTGGCGCAGCGCCCCCGCGTTACTTGAAGAATGGGATAAACAAGGACTTATTGAATGGTCAGTGAACGGAGTGCCACGAAAAAAAATATTTCTTGATGAAAAGGATGGAAAGAAAATGCAAGATATTTGGGAATTTAAAGATCCTCAGTATCCAAACTATCCTACGGAAAAAAACTTGGATTTATTAAAATTTATTTTGAAAGCTTCGTCAAACGAGGGTGACCTAGTGTTAGATTGTTTTTGCGGATCGGGAACAACTCTTTTGGCGGCGCAAGAATTGAACCGTACATGGATTGGAATAGACCATTCTGATCATGCTATTAAAACCGTAAAAAAAAGGATGGGTAGCATACCTACGAGTTTGTTTTCCAAGGTAGAATTTGAATTGCTTAAACAGATAGAAAAAAAAGTTGTAACCAAAAAAATTCAACCCCAATCCCATTTTTTTGAATCGGCTAACACGCCAGCGTTCCCCGTCTTTAGGCGTGGGTGAATGGCGAAGCCAGACCTATATTATGTATATGGAAGATCTTGAAACAACACAGGAAGAGCGCATGGTGGACGAAACCGTACAGCCAGAAGAGCAAGAAGAAGAAATAACCTTGCGTCCGCGCGCACTGGATGAATTTGTGGGTCAGGAACAGATGAAAAAGAACATGCGCGTGTCTATTGAGGCCGCTAAAAAACGCGATGAGGCGCTTGAACATGTTTTGTTATATGGTAATCCGGGTCTTGGTAAGACCACGCTCGCACATATTATAGCCAATGAGCTTGGAGCAGGTATTAAAATTACTTCAGGGCCTGCACTTGAACATGTGGGCGATCTTGCGGCCATACTTTCAAACCTGCAAAAAGGCGAGGTGCTGTTTATTGATGAAATTCATCGCTTAAATAAGAGCGTTGAAGAGGCGCTCTATCCCGCGATGGAGGATTTTGTGCTGGATATTATTTTGGGGAAAGGGCCGGCTGCCCGCACCTTGCGCATGCAACTTGAACATTTTACCATTATTGGGGCAACCACACGCATGAGTTTGCTCTCTGGACCTTTGCGTGACCGTTTTGGCCATCATGTTCACCTTAATTATTACGAACCACAGGACATTGCAAGGATTATTGAACGCAGTGCGCATATTTTGGAAGCAGACATTCATCCGGAAGCCGTTCTGCTGCTTGCCGGGCGCGCACGGCGCACGCCGCGCGTGGCCAATCGTCTCTTGCGGCGTGTGCGTGATTTTGCGGATGTTGAAGGCACGGGTGTGCTTGACAAGAACATTACTCACACAGCACTTGAGCAGTTAAATATAGACCCCTATGGGCTGGACTCGGTTGACAGGGCAATTTTGCTTGCTTTAATTGAAAAGTTTAATGGCGGGCCCGTAGGGCTCACCACGCTTGCCGCTGCTGTGGCAGAAGAAATAGACACTCTGGAGCAGGTGTACGAGCCGTTTTTGTTGCAGATGGGTTTTTTGGAAAGGACCCCGCGCGGCCGCAAAGTGACTGCCGCGGCGTATGAACATTTGGGGTTTGAAATGCCTGGTAATCATTTATTAAATATTTAATTTTATAATTATGGCAATACTCATATTCTTTTTTGGTGGTTTATTCATAGTAGGTTTTATACTGCAAACGATATTATGGGGTATATCAATATATCAAGCACTGACACGCAAGGATCTCTCAACAATAGAAGAAGGCGCGTTGTGGATGATACCCATCATTTTTTTTGGAACGCTGGGTAGCGTAGCTTTCTTTTTTTATGAGAAAAGAAAAAAATTGGGACACTGGTGTCTTTGGTCATTGGTTGGAACATTTATATCATTTTTTATTGTGTTAGCCGTTAGAAGTGTATGAGTATTCCTCTGTATGTCCTCTTATTTGTCTATGGTGTTGCTGTCATCATCTTTATCATTTTTTTTGCCGTCAACATTTATCACATTGTAGCAACCGGCACGTTTACGTATGCGGCAACGGTGATAACCACGGTTGTTATTGCTTTGAGTATCGCGGTTTTAGTATTGACCGTTATTTTATTACGTGATACGCAGTGGTCGCAGATGGTAACGTTGTGGGGCTCATCTTCAGGGCTTAACGTAGGATTTTAACATATGACTCACTTGGCGGAAATTATTCGCAAACAAAAAGGCGAAGAAACGGTGCTTTCATTGCGCCGTCATTGGGTAACGTTTTTTCCCACGGTAGGGCTGTTTTTGGTGCTTGGTTTTTTCCCCGTTGCTGCTTATATACTCATCATTAACGAGTTTGCTTTTATGCAGGATGTATTCTGGTATCCGGTGGCTGTACTATCGGCAAGTATGTATTACCTCTTTTTATTGGTTTTTTTCTTTGGACAATTTATTGATTACCACCTTGATATGTGGATTGTGACAAGTGAGCGCATAGTGGACGTTAACCAAAAAGCACTCTTCTCACGCATTGTTACGGAATTGCATCTTGATTTCATTCAAGATGTTACGAGCGAGTCGCACGGTTTTTTTGCGCACGTTTTCAATTACGGAGAGGTCAATGTGCATTCATCAGGTCCTTTGCAACGCATTGAATTTAGGAATGTCCCTGCGCCGCATAACGTGCGCAATATCCTCATTCAGTTAATTGCGGATGATAAGCGGAGGCATGTTGCTTTTAATTCCACTTCTTCACAAGCTCAATTCCCCGGTAGTAGTATTTAAGAAGCGTTTCATAATCCACTCCTTCTTTATCCGCGCGTTGTATCGCATCTTGGGCTGACATGCCAACACCATGCCCGAGTTTTGTTTTTCCTTTGTCATAATGGGCAACCACGGATTGCAGCCATGGCCGGTCAATCCTCCACACTTCAAGATTTGAACGGGTGCGACCATCACTGCGCGTAAAATAAGGTGTTACGGCTATTTCACCGCCATAGGTTGCAATAAGACCACGGGTTTCATCAACAGCGCGGTTAACGTTGGCGAATGATGTTTCACGTTCTGCTCCCTGGTAGACCTGGTCATACGTGGCATCCAGATGAAAATAATGATTATCGTGCTTTAAACTTGCTTGCGTGTTGCCGTTTTCTGTGCCGCTCTGCATATGATAATAGGCGTACGTTCGCGCGGCAATCACCAGCGCTTTGTGGAACGCTTCCGGTTGGTTATTTGATGTTTCAGCAAGACCTTTCAGATAATATTCCATGGGCAATTCATTAATAACCCACACTGTGTTATTTTTTTCACCATACCGCAGTTCAAGTGCGCCGCGATATTTGTTGTAATTGAGCGACTTATTCCATGAAACGCGGCGTTCGCGGTCAGGCAGGGTAAACAGTGCCGTCCCACTGCCGTCTGCCGGTTCAAAACGGATATATGATGATGATTGTATGTTAAGTCCGGCACCCACAACGCGGTACAGCGTTTTTTTTTCATCGTATGAAAATGCGACGGTTGCGCCAACCGGTATAGCGCCGAGCTCTGCACCCGTGCCGTCTTTTATGCGGTAATCTGCTGTGGCGATAAAATGTTGTGTGTCCTCCAATTTAAAAAGTCCAACGCGGATAGAGGGTTCAGAACCAAACTGCTCTGTGCCGGAAAATGTTACGGGCATCTGGAGGGCAGGCGCGTCTTCTGTTACGGTTATGGGAATGGATATTTCACCGCCTTCGGCCAGCTCATTGTCTGCCATAAGCACAAAATGAGTCACGTAGTTCCCTTTTTCCGGGGGTGCGGCAAAGGTAAAGGTTAAAATGTCGGTAGCGTTTGGCGACACAACACCGGATGACAGGCGCAACGGCGTGAGCGTGTCAACCCAACTGGTGTGCGCAAAGCGGCCGCCGGATATGGTGGCAATGCGTACCCCATTTCCGGCTTTTAACTCTCGAACATTCCATGGTCGGTTACCAATATTTTTAATAAAAGCACGCACGGTAACGGCTTGTCCGCCGCGTGCTTCAACTTTTTTGCGGCTTAAGGATAGGATTTGTGCTTTGGGTGGTGTAGTTGCGGCTGGTTTTTGTTGTGCTACAACAGCTGCGGTTTCCTTGGGCGGGTCTGCAACGATTATGTTTAAAACAAAATCGCCGCCTTTGATCCACGTTTTGTCTTCAGCCGTGAGTGCAAAGTGTTCAGTATAGGTACCAGTTTCGCGCGGCGCTTGTAATATGATTTTAAAAACACCAACG
This sequence comes from Candidatus Magasanikiibacteriota bacterium, assembly GCA_003501255.1. GTDB lineage: Bacteria > Patescibacteriota > Patescibacteriia > Magasanikbacterales > UBA10197 > UBA10197. Next base: position 7,001 of record DNQG01000035.1, on the reverse strand, counting down.
CGTGCGGTAAAAACGTTGGTGTTTTTCATTTTTGTTGGCTGTTCCGGTTTTAACCACGTTGTGTGGGCGAACATGCTTTCTCTATACTTTGGTTCTTGTGTGTAAACAGAAACAAAATGTTCATCATCATTGTTCCAAATGGCTTTGCCCGTGTTGGTGAATTTAACCGTAACGGTTTTTGTTTCACCCGGCTGCATGGTTACTGAACGCGGAACGGTGTGGGCGCGCGCTTGGTAATCCGCACGCTCGTAAGCAAAAGCAGGACGCGCCATAGTTAACACGCCGGCGCATACAATGAGAAATAACAATTTTGATTTTAAAGTCATGGATGTAGTATATAAAAATGAACGACTTGTGTCTATACGACCATGCATTTTTGATGTATACTAGGTACACAAGCTATGGCCAGTAGAAAACGAGCTTATCGGGATGCGTACGAAGACGAGCCGGTTGGATTAAACCCCGAAATAACGCAAGGAGTACTTGCGATTGTTTTGTTTCTTGCAGCCGGGCTTGCCACATTAAGTTTTTTTCAGGCAGCTGGGCTTGCAGGAACTTTCATAAACGACTTTTTGGCGTTGCTTTTTGGTGTGGTCAAGTATGTGGTTCCGGTGCTTCTTGTTTTTATCGCTGTCATGTTGCTACGTAATCGCGATGATGAGTATGAATACAGATCCACACATTACATAGGCGCGCTTTTGTTTTTGCTTGCGCTCAACAGTATTATTCACCTGCGTGTTCCGCTTGAAAACATGGTAGCGCAGGCGCTTGAAGGATTTGGCGGCGGTTTGTTTGGTGTGGTATTGGCATGGCCGCTCATGAAGTTTACTGGATTTTGGGCGTCGCTTATTATTTTAATAGCGCTGCTGCTCATATCATTTTTGTTTTTATTTAACACATCCCTCGCGCGCCTTATTTCCCTGCACAAAAAAGCGTTGCAGGGTTTGGGGAGCATTGGAGAGATGGTGTTGGTATTCCCGCGCATGTTTGCGCGTAAAGGCGTAAAAGTGCGCGGCGATTTTGAGTCGCTCGAAGATGAGGAAGATGATGGCGCGCCGGAGTTTTCAAGCCGCGGGCTTGATGATGAGGAAGAAGATGAGGAGGATGAGGAGAGTGAAGAGGATGAAGAAAGTGAGGAAGACGAGAAAGAAGAAATTGAGCAAAAACCAAGGCGTATTTACAAGGGCTTGCCCAAACTTGATTTATTGTTGAGTACCAACAGCAAGCCAACGTCCGGCGATATTCAGGCCAACGCAGCTGTTATCAAAGACACACTTGCCAACTTTGGTATTGAAGTGGATATGGGTGAGGTACGCGTGGGTCCTACCGTAACGCAATACTCCTTAAAACCCGCGCGTGGCGTGAAACTGTCACGCATCACGGCGCTTGCCAATGATCTGGCGCTTGCGCTCGCCGCGCATCCTATTCGCATTGAGGCGCCTATCCCGGGCAAATCGCTTGTGGGTATTGAAGTGCCAAACCAACGTGTGGCTCTGGTTTCTTTGCGCGAGCTGTTGAGTTCGCGCCAATATGCGCAGCGCCCTCATGATTTGTATGTGGCGCTTGGCAAAGACGTCGCCGGCAAAGTATGGTTTGCGGATCTGCCGCGTATGCCTCACTTGTTATTGGCTGGCGCTACGGGTTCCGGCAAAACCGTGTGCGCCAATGCCATTCTTTTAAGTTTGTTATTCCAAAATACACCGGACACGTTGCGTTTGATTTTGGTTGATCCAAAACGCGTGGAGTTAACGCCGTATAACGGTATACCTCATTTGTTGACACCGGTTATTACTGATGTGAAAAAAACCATTTCAGCTTTGAAGTGGTGTACGTCTGAAATGGAGCGTAGATTTGAATTGTTATCTAAAGTAGGGAGCCGTGATATTGTTTCTTATAATAAAAAAGCGCCTGAACCGTTACCATACATTGTGTTTGTGATTGATGAAATGGCGGACTTAATGGCAACGGCCGGGGTTGAAATTGAAGCAGGTGTTATCCGTATTGCCCAAATGGCGCGCGCGGTTGGTATTCATTTGATTTTGGCAACACAGCGTCCTTCAACTGATGTTATCACCGGGTTAATCAAAGCAAACATTCCTGGTCGCATTGCATTTTCTGTTGCGTCTCTGGTTGATTCACGAACTATTTTGGATGGCAGCGGCGCGGAAAAATTGCTCGGTCGCGGTGATATGCTTTTCTTATCTGCGGAATTGAGCAAACCCGTGCGTATTCAGGGCGCATTTGTTTCTGAAGAGGAAATGCAACGCGTGATTAATTATTGGAAAACAGAAGACGCGCCAGAATATGATGATTCTGTGCTTGAACAGGTTGGCGGTTCAACATCAAGCGTGTTTGGTGGCATGAGCGGTAATGAAGACCCGTTGTTTTTAGAAGCTAAAAAAATGATTATTGAGACAGGCAAGGCATCGGCGTCATATTTGCAGCGCCGGTTAAAAGTGGGGTATGCGCGTGCCGCGCGGTTGCTTGACGAGCTTGAAGCGGCCGGGATTGTGGGACCGGCTGACGGCGCAAAGCCGCGTGATATTTTGGTGAAAGATATGGAAGACGCGGAAATTTTGGAAGACAAACAATATTTTGAAGATGAGGAAGAAGAGGCCGAAACAGATAAAGATGGCGATGAGGATGAAGAACCGGAAGAAGAACCGGAAGAAGAACCGGAAGAAGATGGAGAAGACAACAGGCGGGAATAAAAAACGCCGGGCCCTGTAGCGTGAAGCTTGGGGCGCCGGCGGTTGGCCTTCCTTGAGACGGCAGTTGCCGTCTTTTGTTGTGCGTGCGGGAGCTGCTGTTAGCGCGTCCCGCCGCCGGTGGACTGGCGGTATGAACGCGACGAGAGCTGGATCAGCTCCCCCGCGCTCACCACCGTGGCCCGGTGGTGGCGGTGCCGGCCCGTCAGGTGGCAGTCCGGCAGCGGACAGTCGCGGCCGCGGTAGAGGTGCGAGCGGGGCTTGCCTGAGGGTCCGAGGCGCTGCGGGCCCTTGGGGCCACGCGCCTTGCCGTCCCTGCGGTGCTTCTTCTTGCCCGGCTGTGGCAGGCCCTTGGGGCGTTGGTGGGCGGGCTTCCGGAGGTCGCTGGTCTGATCATCACTTATGAAGTTTCCTGACCGCACATTTCATCTCCTGTGTGGTTGGGGGGACTGAAGTCAAACTACGCGCTTGTGCGCCTCTTGTCAAGCATGGCCGGCACATTCTGCCACGCCGTCCGTTGTCTCGTCTTGAGTAAGCACTTCACAGCATGTATCGGTGATATAGATGCTTTCTTCGCCGTTTAATTCCGGATGTACATTCAAGTAGTCAAGGATAAAATTATAATATACACCGGAGTTATCACCGGACGCCTGGTCCATGAGCAAATTGAGTGCTACCAACACAAGCTCGCGAGCGGGGTGTTCTGTAACCGCCAGAGCGCGCACCACCGGTTCTGCTAGTACAAAACCATGTAGATCGTCATTATTCACGCCCTTGGCCAACCACGCATAGAACGTGAGGAGCATGGGAGTGGATTCCGAGTCCACGAGCACACCGGCATTCTCTTGGTTACGCAGGTCCGTGAGAAGCGGGCTGTCATTGAGTGCCCTGCAGTGCGCACGGAATTGTGCCCGCTCGTCATCAGAGGCAGCATCAAGCCAGTCAAAGAACGCCAGCCAGCGGTTATGGCTCTCGGGGAGGGCCAGCCACTGTATTACTGCGCTTCTTTCAGCCATGTTCAGCCGGTTGCCCATCGTGTCCTCCGTAAAAGGCCATCAAATACAGAATACTACACCCTAGTATAAAAAGTACAGTTTGTCAAGGGGTTCCTTGACAAAAAGGCGCCATCAGGGTATTATGTATTATTGTTTGTTGTTCTGCTTTATTATATAAGGCATTGTTTATTAAAGCAGAGTAGCAATTGCGCACAGGAGGAATCATGCGTTCATTTTCATTCGTTTTCGTAGGGATGATGGCCATGGCAGTTGGTTTTGGGAATTGTCGGTGCCGTGGCCAGGAAACAGCCATCGCTGCGCCTGCTGCGCGTCCCACGCTTGAGGCCATTGGCCGGCATGACGCTAGCCGCACGGTGGAGTGCGCCAAGGCAAGCATCCGCGTGGTGGACGGCGACACGCTCAAGTGCAGCCGTACCAAGATCCGCGTGCTCGGCGTGGATACGCCCGAGACGCGCAAGACCGGCCGATATGCCGAGCCGGGGCAGGAGCCCTACGGCAGTAATGCCAAGGCGCTCACCGAGCGGCTTGTGGCAGAGGCCCGCACGGTCCTGATCTTTTTCGCTGCAAGCGGCGATGACAAGGGGCGCGATTTGGCACATGTGCTTTTTGTGGGGGCAAACGGCACAGAGAAGTTGCTAGGGCTTGAGCTATTGAACAAAGGGCTCGCCTACGAGACATGCGGCCACTACGGCAACAACGGGTTTGCCGAGTTCTGCCGGCAGATCAAAGCCGCGGACGATGCAGCGCCAAAGCGGGGATTCCTGGAGCCCTGGAAGTACAAGAAGCGCAAGCACTAGCAGCGTTGGGNNATCGATCAAAATGGTGAGCATCTGTTCACCGGCCTGCGCGAGCTGCGGGAGCGTCACCGCCTCATCGGCGACGTGCGCGGCTCCGGCCTCATGATCGGCTGCGAGCTCGTCACGGACATCGGGACCAGGCAGCCGGCCACGCAGCAGACCGCCCAGCTCATCCAGCTCTGCCGGGAGCGCGGGGTGCTCATCGGCAAGGGTGGCGTGGACGGCAGCGTCCTGCGCATCAAGCCCCCCTACTGCATCACGCGGGACGACGCCGACCAGATCCTGCAGGCCATCGACGAGTCCCTCACAGGGCTCGAGGCAGTGGTCTAGTCGCGCCCGACTCCGCTACAACGTTCTTCAAGGATTCAAGGAGAAGCTGAAGGCGCTCTACGCGCTATCAGCACGGCATAGCGAAGTTGTAAGCATAACTCACGGGTTGTGCTGCAGCTTCGCTTTTTTTATGGTATACTAACCTCATGCTGTACAAGAGACAGAAAAAGAGCCGCGCTTTCTGTGGCTTTCTTGTGCTACCAATCATTGTACTGGTTTTTTTTGTTTTAAAAACGCCGGTACACGCCCTGGCGCTCTCGCCAGCCATTAAAGACATAGTGGTTGAGCGAGGTCAGGAATATTTTGATGCGCTTTCCATTAAAAATGACAGTCCGCAAGAAAAAACATTGTATGTACGCGTTCGTTCCTTTAGCGCGACAACAGAAGGAGGCGCACCCGTACTTGATCCGTTAGGGCAGGAAGACGAAGCTGTTGCCTGGGTGAATCTTTCTTCAAAAAGTATTATCGTGCCTGCAGGCGCGCGGAAAAATTTTATATTTAGTGTGCGACCGCCGCAGGTGGCTTCAACCGGAAGTCATTTTTTGGGTTTGTTTGTAAGTGAAGAGCCACCGGTAGCGAGCGGTCAGCAGGTGAAGGTGGCGGCTGAAGTGGGATCGCTCTGGTCGATAACCATACCAGGTGAGGTTATTTTGTCCGGCCGCGTGGACGATTTTGCCATGTCCTCTGGCGCCAAGGGCCCTTTTTCCTTTGAGACATATTTATTGAACGATGGCACCATTTTGTGGAGGCCTCGCGGGTTTGTGTCAATCAAAGGTCTTTTTACTGTTCCGTTTGTATCTCAAGAGTTTAATATAGGCCAACGCGCGGTGCTTCCTAAAACACAACAGCGTTTTTTTGAAACAGTTAATGATGCGTTACCGCTTGTGGCACGGATTATTCCATGGCGTTTCCGCGCCACGCTTGAGGTTGAAACGCCACAAGGGGAACGCGTCAGCACTTCATTGCAATGGTGGCATTTTCAAAAGAGCCATCTCATAACCGTGGGCGTTGTGGTTGCTCTTGCGGCGTTGTGGTTTATCAGGCGTCGGGGACATCGTAGAAAAAAGTTTGTTGAAAAAACACTTAAACGCGGAGGCGCTACACTTGTGATATTGCTGGCTTTGAGTGCAGTTGTGGCAGCTCCGGCATTTGCGCAAACAACGGTACAGAGTAACACCACGGTTGCAGGGGTTGTACCGGATAACCAGCCTGGCGGCATCGGTGACGGAACCGGAGGCGGGGGTGGCACCAACCCACCTCCGCAGGCCAACCCACCCGACACTGCTATTTTTCAAGTACCTCCGGAACCCACCAACAATCCCGTGACTACATTTGGGTTTCGTTCAGTACCGGATGGTGGTACATTTGAATGTAGTATTGATGGAGCGGGTTACCAGATGTGTACGTCGCCCGCCACTTACAACGTAGTTGGCAACGCGCGCCATTCTTTTGGTGTGCGTGCCATAAGTAATGGACTGACCGATGCTTCCCCAGCAATTTTTTTCTGGAATCTTGATACGACCGCACCCACCGTAAACAATGTTGTCGTTACTCCGGCAGAGCGCAGCGCGACTGCAGTTTGGAACTCTGAAGCAGGCAGCACCAATGTCATGGTATATGTGGTGCAGGGCGGAAATATAAATAACGGAACCGTGGTAAGCGCAAATCAAAATCCGGCCGGCACATTTACTGCCATCGTGAATGATCTTACGCCCAATACCACCTATAGTTACAGTGTCAGGTCAACCGACACGGCGGGCAACACAGCACAAACACCATTAACAACGTTTACCACACTGCAAGATGTTACACCGCCGGCTAACCCAAATAACTTTACGTCCACGCCCGGCAGCAGGCAGATAACGCTCCAGTGGGCAAACCCGGTTGATGCTGATTTTTTGGGTGTACGTCTGATAAGACAACAAGGACAGTTTCCTGCAAACCAGAATGATGGCGTGGTGATCTTTTCGCAAGACACACCGGGCGTGGCAAATGGTTCACGCGCGGATACGGAGCTTACCAATGGAACACAATATTTTTATGCATTGTTTGCTTATGATACGGCCGGAAATTTTTCAACTGGTGTTTTACAGTCCGCCACGCCGGTTGCGCCGCCTGTTATTGCGCAATGTAATGATGGTATTGATAAT
>DNQG01000058.1 GCA_003501255.1 Candidatus Magasanikiibacteriota bacterium | reverse complement strand
CGATGCCACAAATGACGCGGATTGCGCAACGCAATGCGTTTATAAAAACGACAATCCGGGCAAAAACGCGGCAACGGCACATTCATTTTTTTGTAAAACTCCAATTCCTGCTTTATTATCTTATAATTTTTTCTGCATTCGGTACAGGCCAAAATTTCTTTTGTTATATCGGGACTATTTTCTGCAACAGGCCACGCAACAGTTTCTTTCCCAAATATACCCGGCATAGCGTCCTGCCATTGCCGCCATCCTTTTGCCAAAACCTGCTCGCGGCTCATGGGGTACCATTGCTGTGCAACGGATTCATTATAGGTATACGTTGAATGACCGAGAGGAAAAAACTCACCATACTCACTGGTTTTTTTCATGTGCGCAATAATTTTATCCCGCAAAACAACATATTCTTCTTTTGAATATTGCTTATTAAAAATGCAATAGGCACTTTTCCTCATGCCAACACACGCAAATAAATTATTACTGTTATGGCACGATTCAACATACTCGCAATCGGAATTGTAATAACTCCAATTTGCAAAATGAGTATTATATATCCTGCCACAGCCATGAACCTCATACATAAGCTCACTGTCTATACCTGCTTGCGTACAATCCATACTGTCTTTTGCCGCGCCCGCATCAAAAAGATACTTTCCGTTCTCTTGGCCAAAGATATCAAAGCCATACGACACATTTTTGGAGTTTCTGACGTAATCACCCGTACAATCTTCTGTATTTTTTATGAATGCAAACTTGCGTGGATAATTCAAGCTTTCCTGCCAAAATTCTTTTTTCTTTTTTTCCACCGTTTCAAAAGATGAAAAATCAATTTTTTTTAATTCCTCAAAATATTTTTCTTTGGTTAGTTGTTTATTGTTGATGCAATATGACTTATTTTTCAAATTAAAACAGTTGAAACAATTTTGACAATTAGAGCAGTTGAAACAAAACGCGCAGTCAATAAGATTTTCACAATTATAAATGTATTTTGAATGATAACACTTAAAAATATCATGGCTCTCATAACAAAGTTCTGATTCTAAAATATACGACGTGTCCACACAATCCTTACTCAAGCCAAGCCAATACGTATAAAATAATCGCTCACCAAAAAAACTGCAGACCGCCATGTACGTGTTTTTTACATCATTGACTTCATTGCTATACTCACTATTTTCTGCGGCATTTTGAACCACGGTGATACGCGGGACTTTTTTTGTCAGCTCGTGAAATTGTTCAAAAAATGATCGAGAAAAGTCAAAGTCAGTACCATATTCAAGCGGACTCCACTGATCACTCCACCAACAAGAGATGCAATATACGGTATACCCCCACTGTGGCGCGTTGATGGATATGCCGCTCTTGCCGCATAGATCACATGGCCTATTATAAAATGTACGCTCGTTTCGCCACGCGAGCCGGCGCATATTTCTACACTCCGGACACCATGTTGGCTCCGGCACATCTATTTTATTATAAAACACACGGTCAGCGTCCGTAATTTCAAATTGTGTTGTACATTGTTTACACGTTTTCATACCGACAATCTTCCCTACTTATTATACCGCTCCACCCATCTCTTTTTTAATGCCACAAGCGATAGCGTTGAAAAAATATATCCTCCTGCAGGCACACATGCTTTCAGCCAAGGCAACGAATCATGAATAATAGTTAACCAAATACCTGCAATGATGTATGTTGCCATCATTATAAAACCCCGCCGTGTCCATGAAACTTCCCACGCCTTATCACCTTCCACCCGCTTATTGCGTGTTTTAATTTCCTGAATTTCTTTTTGTAAATTTTCTGGTTGCATAATTTTTCATTACGAAAATAAAAAAAACTTCCCCGTAAACTCTTTTAACTCGTCCGTGTTCCCAAACATCACAATACCATAATAATCCAAATCCGCTTCTGATGTTGCCGCGGTGTTGGCCTGTTGCTCTGCAGAAGTACCCACCGTCATAGTGCTGGTAAAATCAGTAAATGGAATACCACGCTTCACACATTCACTGCGCACCGTCCGAATTTTATTTGCATTATCAGCACGCAAAACAATAAACGGAAAATGTGAAACATGCGGATGCACACCGCCATCTTTATCGCGATACTCCAAAAAACACATTTCCTGAGCTTTGCCAAAACCGCCCGCAAGTCCGGCAGTCATGTGGCCTAGCGCGTTCATCAATCGCCCCACCTCAACTTTTTTATTGAGCACGGCGATAAATCGTTTTGAATTTTCATCAGGCAACATATTATTTTTTACGTTTCATTTCTTCTTTTTTCAAAACCACAATTTCATCACGCAAAATCGCGGCAAGTTCAAACTCCAACCCCTTGGCCGCCTCGCGCATCTGGCGCTCCTTGTCTGCAATAATTTGCGCAATTGGCCGCGTGTCACCTTTCAAATCAAGCGCAGTAACTTCACGCCGACGCTTATCATTATAGCGTTTGCCGCGCGAACGTGGTGCAATAGAATCAATCCCAAACTCTTCCAACAAATTCTTAATGTGTTTTTTAATGGTCTGCGGCGTTATGTTGTGCTCCTTATTATATGCCACCTGAATTTCACGACGACGCGCTGTTTCACGGAGAGCGCGCTCAATAGACCCGGTCATGTGGTCCGCGTAAATAACCACCTGCCCATTGATGTTACGCGCCGCACGGCCGATAGTCTGCACCAATGACGTTTCAGAACGCAAAAATCCTTCTTTGTCGCCGTCTAAAATCGCGACCAAAGAAACTTCAGGCATATCCAAACCCTCACGCAAGAGGTTCACCCCAACAAGTACATCAAAATGACCCTTTCGCAGGTTTGTAATGATTTCAATGCGTTCTAGCGTTTGTACCTCACTGTGAAGGTACTCTACTTTTATTGTGCGCTCTTTCAAATATTCAGTCAAATCTTCCGCCATTTTCTTGGTCAGCGTAGTAACGAGCGTGCGCTCCCCGGCCTTAACACGTCCCTCAATGCGCTCCACCAAATCCTCCACTTGCGACTTGTTGCCCTTACCGCCGGTCACGGGCCGAATAATCACTTCCGGATCAACCAAACCAGTCGGCCTGACAATCTGCTCAACAATGCGCGTGCTTTTTTTGCGCTCATACGCCGCCGGCGTAGCAGACACATACACCACCGGCCCAATACGTTTTTCAAACTCATCAAAACGTAATGGTCGATTGTCATACGCAGATGGCAAACGGAAACCGTGCTCAATTAAATTGGTCTTGCGTGCTTTGTCCCCCTCAAACATGCCACCAACTTGCGGTATGGTCATGTGGCTTTCATCAATGATGGTCAAAAATTCGCGACTGCCGTGCGTAAAATATTCCATTAAAGTATACGGCGGTTGTCCCGGCAAACGACCATCAAAGTGGCGCGAATAATTTTCAATGCCGTTGCAATACCCCAACTGCTCAATCATTTCCAAATCATATTTGGTGCGACGGCTCAAGCGGTCGTGTTCTAACACCTTGCCGTGATGCTCAAAAAAAGCCAAACGTTCTTTTAACTCCGCGCGAATTGACGCAAACGCCTGCTGTTTTAAGTCCTCGGAAATAACATAATGTTTTGCCGGAAAAATCCACGCGTCCGCAATTTCATGTAACACTTTGCGGGAAACCGGATCAATCATCTCAATCCCTTCAATAGTGTCACCAATTTCAAAACGGTAGACACGCTCCTCATTAACCGGCATCAGTTCAAATACTTGTCCACGCATGCGGAACGTACCACGCTTTAAATCAGATGGCGTGCGGGTAAATTGCATGCTAATCAAATGTTCCATCATGCCACGGCGATTCAACGGCTGCCCGCGTTCCAAGTGCAAAACCGTTTGTTCATACTCAGCCGGTGAACCCAAGTTGTAAATACAAGAAACTGACGCAACTACAATGACATCACGTCGTGACAAAATGGCCTGTGTTGACGCATGACGCAAACGGTCAATTTCTTCATTAATTTGCGCTTCCTTTTCTATATACGTGTCAGAGTTGGGAATGTATGCTTCCGGCTGATAGTAATCGTAATAGGAAACAAAATATTCAACCGCGTTTTTTGGAAAAAATTCACGGAACTCATTGCACAGTTGCGCAGCCAACGTTTTGTTGTGCGCAATCACGAGCGTGGGCAGTTGCGTGCGCTCAATAACATTTGCCATGGTAAATGTGTTGTGAACGAATAAACCTCCGTCTCCCGCGAAAAAAGTTTCGTTGTCTTGCACCGCAAAATCATATACATATCCACGACCTTCTTTTTTAACAATATCTTTAACAGGCGTCCAATAACAATTTGAAAGTGGCGCTATCTGTCTTATTACATCCAAAACTTCCCGGTTGTCATGGGCAGAGGCCCTATCTTTAAAATATGAGATAAGTCGTTCAAATATTTCACGTGATGGTCTGCGTATTTGATGTTCAAGCATGGAAATGTACGACCGTTCAACACCGCATGCTGTTGCAACATCTTTTTGTAATAATGCCAATTTTAATCTAATTTTTTTGAATAGACCCGGATTGATCGGGATAACATCAACATTTGTATTGCCATATTGTTTAATTATCTGTAGAGCTGCTTGCTGTTTCCTTTTTAAAGAAAAACCTATATTGTCAACATAAAGAGAGAGATTTTGTTGACCGGATATACAAACTGTCCAATATGTTCCATACTCATTCCGATTAGGCAATCTTATTTTACGCAAACGCATACGCGCTATAATACCAAAACGTAAAAGTGCATACATGATATCAGATGCCAATTGTTTGCTGGCGGTTGTGCAGGAAATAACATTTCTCTCCGCACAACCGTCCCCTGCAAAATATGCTTTTAGCAGCTCTGCTAGTTGTTCGCATGACAACTGGGGCCAAAAATGGGGCAAACATTTTGTTTTTGAATTGCCCCCGCATAATGTACGCACAACACACGACCATAACTTTGAGACAACAACGTAGTCATAAATCTTTTGTCGTTTACGACAATGCAATCCGATTGATTGCACACACGTTGTAAAATCATCTAAAATTTCAGATTCACTCGTAGAAAAAGTAAGATAACGGTTTTCCGCGTGGCCCTCTGCAATATAATAACCCAATAATCGTAAAAGCTCTTTTGTTATAGGCTGCTCAAGCGGTGCTTGATATTTTTTAAATTTCAACCCTAAACGTGCGTCGGTTGATATGCGTGGATCAATTGTTTGGATTGTTTTAAAAACGTCCCATGAAATACGTTCTTGATGATGCGCAATATTAAATACTTTTGCGCGATCTAACAGCGGCTTTAAGGTACTATCCGCAGTATTCCACACAACAGGAAAGGCAGGAATAGAAACAAATAACCCAGCAGGATCAGACACATATGAAGCCAAAAAAATATGTGTTAACGGTTGGTTGTGTGTTTCAATAATACGAGGTAAAGGAATATAATCTGTATCTTTCAGATGAATCGTTGTAACAAGTTGTATAAAACCGTTCCGAAGTACAAAAAAATTATGATCCCCCGTCACCGTCACGCTACGACCACATGCGGCTTCCACGGTGTATAGACGCGTCGGGGACCTATGGCGAACAAACTGCGTTATATACTTCCAACTTGTTTGTTTGTTCTCTGTATTCAAACTATAGGTTTCGTATTTTTGTAATATACGATAAGCGTCCAATATTTCAGTATCACCAACATACCTAATCTGTTGTCTGTGTTGCATTAATAATTGATCTATAAATTCGCCAATGTTATTCATGGTCACGCCTTCTTTTTTAATCAAAACAGGAGTTTTGCTTATAACACTCTTGCCTGATCCCGTCACACCAAGAAGGGTTTGTTCATTATAACCCTTTTTGAGGCCGTCCACGAGCTCTTCAATTGCTTGCGGTTGATCGCCGCTTGGCTTGTACGGGGCTTGAAGTTTGAATTTCATATTGCCCCTTCCTTTTTAAGTATCCCAATTTTCCGAGCGCGCCCGCGGTTATACCCACCCGTCGCGCCGTCCGTTCGCACCACGCGATGACACGGCACATCAGGATTATAATTTTTATTCAGAATATTTCCCACAGCACGATATGCGCGTGGATTTCCGGCAGCCGCGGCCACCTCTTTATAGGTCATCGTCGCGCCAGCGGGTATGCGTGCGACAACCGCAAGTACGCGTTCTTTAAACGACATACTTATTCTACGATAAACGTCCCACGCATACTGCCGTGTCCGGAACCGCACGGCACGGAACAGAAAAAGGAAAATATACCTACTTTATCTGCCACAAATTCAACAGTAACCGTTTTGCCTCCGTCCACAAAAAGTCCAACACCAAACTCTGACAGCGAAAATCCGTGTGCAACATCGGCACTCGTTATGGTCAAACGCACGCGATCTCCTTTGCGCACTTTAATTTGACTGGGAACAAATCCCCATTGCTTAGCTGTGATCTGCATCTCAACCAATTTGATTTCTGCGGGTGCAGGTTGTGGTTCGATTGTGATGTCAGTTTCGCCTTCCTCTACGTTGCCTCTATCTTCCGTCACAATCATCTCCCCAACAGGCAAAGGTTGTTCATCCGGCCCTATGACTGCTTGCGGAGCCGGTACTGGCAGGGCTACTGGCAATGGTGCGATTGGCGGTATCTCTGGAGGCCTCTGTCCTTGACAACCGGCTCCCGCCAGCACTAATAAACCTACTAAACTAACAAAAATAATCTTTTTTTTCATAGTATTTTTAGTATATCAGAAACACCTATCCTTGACAAAAACACCTTATACTGTTATGCTTTTCTATCCTGCTTTAAACAGCAGGCATTTCAAAAAACTCCGTAACGCAGAGGAAGATAAAGCATCGTGACCAACATCCAGATCGCCATCGGACTGACACTTCTGGGCGCGATGTTCGCCGCGCTGTACAACGTGGTCACCAAGTGGCTCTTCACCGGCGACACATGGAAAGGCCGCGCCGGAGCCATGACGGCGCTGCACATGATCGGCGCGTCCATGGTGCTGATGGTCATCACGCTGCTCACGGGCGGACCGAGCTTGCGGGAAGGGCTGTGGTTTGCGGCGACCGCGACCGGTGTGCTCAACATCGGCATTGCCTACGCCAAGTTGCGGGCACGCGAGTTGGAAGATGTGAGCTTGGTAACGCCGATTGACTCCACCACACCAGCGATTGTCATTGTGACGGCCATGCTCATCCTTGGAGAGACCACGAGTGCTCTCGGGTGGATTGGTATCTGGACCATAGCGTTTGGAACGTACACCCTGAACATTCAGGGCTTGCGCGACAAGCTGCACCAGCGTGCCGAGGGGAAAGCCGCGCCAAACGAGCTCCAAATATGGCTCGCGCCGTTCACATCACTAGGAAAGAGCAGGGGTGTGCGGTGTGGGCGTTCTTTGCGGTCGCACTTTCCACCATATCGCTCCCCTTTGACGGTCTTTCGGCACGACTGGCAAACCCGGCCTTTGGTCTTGGTGTCACGTGCTTCATCGCCGGGTTAGGCAACCTCATCATTGCGTGGCCGCGCGGTGAGTTCAAGGGAATGAACTTCCGCATGACACTGCGTTCTCTCTGGCTTGCGCCGCTCTTTGGCGTCGGAGGATGGATCACGGCGCACGCGTTCAACTACGGCAGCGTGCCGTATGTTGGTTCGCTCAAGCGCTTTGGGGTCCCGCTCACCATCGTTGCAGCGCGCATCTTCCTGAGAGAAGAGACCAACTTCAAGAGTCGGCTCATGGGCGGTAGCATCATGTTCATCGGGGTCATCCTCATAGCGTTGGCATGAGCTCAAGCCACCTTACTTTGTTTGTGCATTGGATCGATATGATCGAACAGGGAGCACAACGGGTAAGGTGTTTTTTTACATATATTTGACAAGACGGCCCTCGCATCATATACTTAATTACTACCATTAACCTTTTTTATTATGGAACAAAACATGCAAAAAGAGCGCTGCTCTCTCATTGGCACCACACTTCCTGATATGACCCTTGAAGTTTATCAGAATGAAGCCACAAAAAAAATCAAACTTTCCGATTATCGCGGCGCGTGGCTCGTGTTATTCTTCTACCCGGCTGACTTTACGTTTGTGTGCCCCACAGAACTTGAGGCCATGGCTGAAAAATACGAGGACTTCAAAAAAACAGGCGCAGAAATTATGTCTGTGAGTACGGACACGGTGTTTGTACACAAAGCATGGCACGATAATTCGCCATCAATTAAAAAAATTGCGTTCCCCATGGCAGCGGACCCCACCGGCAAACTGTGCAAAGCGCTCGGCACCTATATTGAAGAAGAGGGACTGTCTTTGCGTGGAAGTTTTGTGATTGACCCGGACGGGGTTATTAAAGCATATGAAATTCATGACAATGGCATTGGCCGCAGCCCGGAAGAATTATTGCGCAAAATGCAAGCCGCGCAATTTGTGCGCGAACATGGCGCTGAAGTGTGCCCGGTGAATTGGAAACCGGGAAGCAAGACCTTAAAACCGGGCATGGATTTGGTTGGAAAAATTTAACAATGTATATGCCTTACGAAGCACAAAACTTTACTCACTTGCTTGGCACACCGGGTTTTAGCGATACGTTGCTTAATAATCACTTTACCCTGTACCAAGGGTATGTAAAAAATACCAATCTCTTGAATGATGAATTACACGCTGCGCTTGACGCGGGTAAAACCGGCACGCCCGCGTGGGCAGAACTCAAACGCCGTTTTGGCTGGGAGTTTAACGGCATGCGCTTGCACGAGCTGTATTTTGGCAACTTGAGCAAAACCCCCAAAACCATAAGTAAAGACGCACCGCTGTACAAAAAAATGGTCGCCGAGTTCGGTACAGGTCAAAAGTGTCATGACGATTTCAAAGCAACAGGTGCCATGCGCGGCATTGGCTGGACCATTATGGCGTACGATGCAGCAGGTGATCGTCTTTTCAATACATGGATTAACGAACACGACACGGGCCACTTGGCCGGCGCAACACCGCTGCTAGTGATGGACGTATTTGAGCATGCATTTATAACTGATTACGGACTTAAACGCACGGATTATATTGACGCGTTTGTCAAAGCGATTGATTGGGATGTTGCGCAGGAACGGTTTGCTGCTGTGAAAAAATAAACGGTTCAATAACACAAATACGAGAAGCCAAAGCGTGTGCTCACAAACTTGAACCGTGTTAAACCAATGCATAATACACCTTTTTTTTCTTAATAAAACCCTCTTTTTGCAATTGCGCAAGATTATTATCCACACGCGCCAATGGCTCTTTAAGAATTTTGGCGATTGATCTACTCTCCATGTGCTTGTACGCGGAAAGCAACTTCAAAATACCGCCCCTTACCTGCCTGTTTGATCCCTCAAACTGACTTTGTTTTGTATAATGCGCACTTGTGCGACTTGGATTTACTACAGCTTGCTTAAGCATCGCGCCATAATCCATAAGTGCACAGTACCACTCGCGCGGTTGCTCCCTATCAAGTGCTTGCTCGACCAAAGGTAACAAAACATCATCGCGAACATTTTTTTTATCTCTAAAAAAGAAATGAATAAAAACGCTCCGTATGTTTGTTTCAATAAATACAACCGGTTTGTTGAATGCAAAAGCCACAATCGCACCGGCAGTGTTTGGGCCAATGCCGGGAAGTGTTTTCAAAAGCGCTAAATCACAAGGCACATGCCCGCCGTACTCGCCGACCACCCGCTTGGCAATGGCATGAAGCGCCAGCGCGCGACGATTATACCCCATACCCTGCCATGCACGCAGCACATCACCAAACGGCATGGCCGCGAGCGCCTGAAAATTCGGAAACATTTTGATGAATTCAGGAAATTTTTTTTCTACCCGCTGCGTTTGGGTCTGCTGCAACATTATTTCAGAAACCAAAATGCGGTAAGGATTACGCGTACGGCGCCATACAAAATCACGCTGGTGTTTTTTATAATACGAATAAATGGTATTCTGAAATTTTTTGATATCACCCTGTAATAAATGNNGCCTTTTTCTCAAAAACGGCAATGCCACTCCTATTCCTGCAATTATAACCAATCCATATAACACCACCAACGTAGTAATTTCCAAACGCGTTAATAACCATGCACTCACGACAAAGCTGATAAGCGACCCTACCTCCACCAATGCACTATAACTAGTTACGATGCGCCCCACACACTGATCACGCACACCAATTTCAGACAGCATACTCCATCCTGAGACATTCCATAAACTTGAAGCCAAACCCATGCACAACACAGCGACAAGCAAAATAGAAAAACGATTACTCACTAAAGGAAAGAGAATAAAAATTATCGCCATCAAACCATTACCTGCAATGATACAGCGCCAGCTTCCTATACGATCGGCAAGAGAGCCGATAACTCCCTGCAACAGATGCGGTACGCCCCACACAAACAAAGCCAATCCAACTTCACGGTATGATAATCCTAAATTACCAACAATAAAAAGCGGCAAAAAAAGCGGCAAAAATGGCCCAAAACCAACGTTCGCCGCAAAACCCAACATGGCAATACCCCTAAGCTCACGATGTTTTAAAAATGATTTTATTTCAGACAACCACACAAAACGAAAAGCACCCTTTGGGCGCGGGACAACGATTGTTTTCTTTCCAGGAGTGCGTAGCAGGAAAAAAGAAAGGATAAACAATATAATGGCAGATACGACAAACGGAAATTCCGGAAAAAAATAATACGAGAGCAGACCTCCAAAAAGAGGACCGCCCAATTTACCTGCACGCTCAAAAGACAACAACCAGCCGGTTTGCGCGCCGCGCTTGCCTCCATCAACACCATCCTCCACCTGCGCCAAAATGATTATAGGAGTTACCAGCACTGCAAATGCCTCCAAAAAACGAGCCAACGCAAACACAAGCCCGTGAGATCCAAACACATAAAACGCGAGCGCGCCAATTTCAACCCAAATGCCAAACCAGATAACGGTTCGTCTGGACACTCTGTCCGCCAGCCGGCCAAAATACGGCAGAAAAAGAATGGGAGCAAGCGGAAACATCATAAAAATAAGCGACAGTTGCGCCTGACTAAACCCTTTACTTTCCAAATACGGCGCCGTCACCGGCGTTATTAAAAAAGTAGCGAACGCAAATACAACGCCTATGGCCGTATAATGTCTAACGAGCTGTTTATTCATACCACGTTTACTTTTTTCAGTTGTATTTTTTTACCAAACCACGCTTTGCTTGTTTTTTTAAGATAGGGTGTCAGTTCAGTAACAAAAAATGTGCGTTGCCTGTTACGTGTTATTTTTTTCTCAATTTCCGGATGACGTTTAAGGTAATCAACCAATTTTTTTGGCACAACATCATCTTGAGAAATGACCGACACATTTTTCCCCACTATTTTTTTAATATTGTACTTGATGACGCTGTAATGAGTACATCCTAAAATTAACGCATCAACACGTTTTTTGAGGAGCGGCTTGAGGTAGTGAGCAGCAACTGAAGGAACCCACTGCTTCCCGCCCTGTTCAATAAGCGGAACCAAAAGCGGTGTAGCTTGTTGAAAAACTTTAACGCGCGGGGCGGCCTTCTCAAACTCTTTGATAAACTTTTTTGAACTCACTGTATTGTTGGTTGCAATAATACCTATCCGCTGGTACCTGTGTTCAACCACAGTTTCAACGGTCGGGATAATCATACCAAGCACCCGACGCTCCGGATAATGGTGCACCAAATAAGTACGCTGTAATTTTCTTAGTGCACGCGCTGAAGCCGTGTTGCAGGCCACAATAATGAGTACGCATCCTTTGGCAAAAAGATAATCTATGCACTCTTTGGTGAATTGATAAATGGTAGCATCTGTGCGATTGCCATAAGGAACACGTTTAGTATCACCTAAATAAACATAACCATACTGCGGCAGACGACCAATGATACTTTTTGCTATATGGAGCCCGCCGAGGCCTGAATCAAATATGCCTATATTCATACAACTGTGCGTAACTTTTTTGATAAGATATTTTTAAACATACTATGCTGATTAAAGAAGTCCATCACCATTCCGGTGATAGGAGGATGCACGTGGGATCACACACGTTAGTTATGCCACGGGTAGAACCCCAGGAACACCCCTGGTTACGGATCTATGCCGCCACGATAGAGCTTGCCCTGAGCTCACCCAACAGCTTGGCAGACCGCATTCGCGGTGGACCGTTCCTCCCGCAAAACATCAGCGTCGGACCGATGGAGACCTTGGATGAGCGCTTCCCTCGTGCCCAAGAGCGGCAACGCGGCGTCTACTGCCTGCTTGAGATGGCGTATCATCTCGCTCCTCATACGATATTAGATATCCAAGCTGCAGCGCGGGAGAGATGGGGTTTGACGCCGGCGGGCAATCACGCGCTCATGGTCCTTGCCTCTGCCTACCCTATAGAACGGCCGGTCATTGCGCCTGGTGCACCCACAGGGAGCGGTGAACATGATGAACAAGTGCTCCTGTGCGTGGACGGCGATGGATGGTCTGTGCAGGAGTGCGGACAGAATGGCGACGGGGTTGCTCTCCGCGGTGTTGAGTTGCGGTCGGCGGACAGAACGATCGTGTACCTCCCGAGTGAAACTCTACGCTACCTGTTCCTGGAGAGAAAGATCAACGGAGAAGAGATCCGGGCCCGCCAGCAAGCGATGTCCGTCTGAACACGAATCCGTTGGCACCAACCAGTCCTGATCTTTCAACGTCCTGCGTCGCGCACCGGAGGGAGCGCAATGTGGGACTTTTTTATTTATTGTGGTACTCCAGTGGTACTCTCATAAGTAACACAAAAAATCCTCTTCCAAAGAGTGTTTTCTTGTCGCGTTTAGTGCTAATCTTCATCTTCCTCGTCATCATCAACAGGCGTACCGTTCCCATGGCGTCCATCTTCACAGGTGCACGGCTCAAGCTCTTGCCCCTTCAGTGGACATTCTTCCGCCTGGCATGAACCGGGCTTGTCAGAAACACCGCCGCACGTTCCCGCGCAAATATAATGTGTCATAATCAAGTGAGTGAATAAAAATGAGCGCAAGCGCTCAATCTTTTAAGCGAGCGCAGATTATATGGTAATCCATATATATCTTATAATACCATACTTCCCCAGCACTGTGCCAGTCCTATTCCCACAATTAAAAAAGCTGCCCGCCAAAGCAAGCAGCCCACACCCTTACGAACGCATTTTTGGAAATAGACGCGGCGTATCCACCTTGACGCGGATCACCCCACCTATCCACTCCCGCTCTTCCCACGGCCGCTGCGACCACACAGCATTACGTTGCAACCGTGATACGGCTAAACGATAGCGCCTGCTCACAGCACCCGCCGTGATAACCCTCGCTTGACCATCGCGATAATACCCACGCGCTTTCTGCGTCAAGCGCCGCGCAACGCGTTTTGACCACCCTTTGCCACGGATAAGTTCCGGTGTTGCAAGTTCTTCAAGCACTTCAAGCTCTTTATCCGTGCAACAAGCTCCTTGGAAATCTGCAAGCACAGCATAGTGCGTACCGCCAAGCGCCTGGTCAAGCGGAATGAGGTACGCGCCATCATGCAACCGCGGCCAATAGCGCAGAATATCAACCGCCTTATGCCACATGAGACAGATACTTGATTTCTTATCATGGGCCTTAGTAACACCATTTGACACACGGCCGTTCTCAAACAAAAACTCAATAATACGCCAGACATGATGGTCCCCTGGCTGCAGACGGAAACGTGTGAGAATTTTAATCAAATCAAGCCGTGACTGCGGCGCCCCGACGCGCTCAAAATCAGATGAACACACATGGTAACCATGTGCAAAGAGTTTCCATGCCTTGGCCTCTTCAACAGCACGACGCGCTCGGACACGCTTACACGCCCGACGCCAGTTGGCTGCCTGCACCATGCTGAACACACGGTCTGTGGGCAGGTACCCAAACTCAAACTGTGCCAAACGCCTCCAGCATCGCTTCACTTTCTCCGGATTCAAACCATGTTTCATGAGCAACTTGACGGTTTCGAGTTCGCCCGATGCGCATCGCGCCAACAAAAACGCGTCATAGGTCGCCGGTTTGTCATCAACCGTGAGTTGCATGTTATTGCGACCGTTTGCCAAATACGCGGCGATCCTTCTCAAAGCATTCTGCCAGCGCATACCCACACAGAAGCGGGTCAACGGTCGTCCGGCTCGCCCTGTGCCCAAGCTCTCTGCCGCTGCCTTCCATACGCCACGCTGGCCGGGTGTAAGATTGTGCTCCAGCACAAATGCAACGACTTCAAGCTCTTTTCTGCCGCAACCGGCTACCATGAAATCACGATAGCTTACGTCACGGTCACACACACGCAGCGTCTTATTGCTCGTTTGTCTGGTCATTACTCCTTCTCATGGTTGAAAAGCTACTTTATGTATAACACACATATGCTTGCCTGTCAATGGCGAACGTGCTATCAAACAACCGTGCGCTCAAAACACGTTTGACAATACAGTATAGGCGCTATTTCTTCAGCATACGAAGTCCTGACCTGCACACCACATTGGTTGCACACACGTGCAATAAGCATAAAAGGCCCGCGACGGCGCATACGGTCAGCATGTCTACAGTTAAAACAGTGGCGCGGCAAGGGAATGCCCCATTTTTTATAAAATGCAAGTTCTTGTTTGATGATTTTGTAATGCTTCCCGCAGTGCGCGCACGTCAGTAATGCGCTGGTAATACTTTCTGGTACTTCTTTTATGCCGTCAGGAATATCTTCTTGGCGCACAGCTGCATGGCCAACATCGCCAAGCGCGCTTTCACGCCATCGGAAGCCAAGCGCCTCCACCTGCTGACGTGTCGCGGGAAAAAAATCCATAGCAAGCGTTTCATTGTAGCAAAAGGGCGAAAGACGGGCGGGTAAATAAACACCCCATTCACCGCACGCTTTCATGTCTTCAATAATCTGTTCGCGCAGGCGGTGATATTCCTCTTTTGAATACTGTTTATTCAAAATGCAGTAACTGGCTTTATTCATCCCGCTGCAGCCAAACACATGTTCACTGCCGTGCACGTTCATGCAATAAGCAACATGAGAACAATTATCAACGCCGTAGGAAAGTATAACACCATAACTATTCCCACACGCAACATCGCAGTACAGCAGTTCCGAATGATACCCGTGCCCCACTAAATAACGGCTGTCTTTGGTGTGTTTGTTAAAATACAGATTACAGCCATTTTCGCAGTTAAATGCTTCAAAACAATTATGACAGTTGCTTGAGTTGACAATGTAATTACCCTCTGAATCCTCTGATTTATAGTTGTGCGTTGCCGCGATAGGAAAATGTTTTTTGAATGTTTCAAACTGTTTTTTATGTTTTTCAATTTCTTTGTAGCTGCCACGTATGGGTGCCAGACGTGTGGCGTATTCCTCTTTTGTCAGTTGCTCATTGTAAAAACAATAACGTTTGTGGCGTAGGTTGACGCAGCCAAAACAATCACTGCAGTCACGGCAGTCAAATAAAAACCAACAGTCACGGCAGTCATACGTATGGTCTGAAAAAAAGGTAGTGTAATTTCCCTTGCCATCCATGACTTCATAACACAATTCACTCACCTGACAAAAATAGCAATCAATAAGTTCTTTTGACTCTGCAATACCGCGGGAATAATAACAATTTTCATTATACCCCGCATTAAAAATCATGTAACAATTATTGTTGTAGCCGGCAAAATTTGTAAATTCGCTGTTTGCCCCCGGGCCGTCAACAAAGGTTGTTTGTTGCGGTACTGTTTTATCAAGTTCCTCAAGCTGGTCAAAAAATGAACGGCTTGAGTCATATTCACGCGCATAGGTTTTGCCATCCCAACGGTCAGAAAAATAGCAAGAACGACAATACACCGTGTGCGGCTCATCCGGATGATAAATGCTGATAATATTTTTACTACACAAAGCACACGCACGAGAAAATAATGTGCGTTCATTTCTGAATTGCAACAACTGTTTTAAAACGCACGTTAAACAGTACGCAGGCGGCGATACTTTGAATTTATCAAAAAATTCATGGTCTGCGACTGTTATTTCAAATGGTGTGTTGCATGCTCTACAGGTCTGCATAATACAAGTATACTACCATATTTTAAAAAACCAACCAACAGCGCTGATCGGTCTACCCCCTTATCCTTGCCCCACGACCGGTAACTGTTCTTCATCGCCAGACCCCAGCGCAATGTACAAGCGCGTGGTTATGAACACGCCGCGCGCAGCCGCAAGCGCAAGCGCGCATGAGCGATGCATACCTTCAACAATGCGCACGCCACTTGGCAGCGCCACTCCGGTTACGATTGTTTCTGCCGGAAAGCGCGCAATGATATCCAGCACACCGCCGTGCTGCTGTATACTAGGATGTTGCACCAGTTCTGCAAATGTTGGCGCTTCACGCCCATCATAAAACCGTTTCACCCATCCGGCAAAAGGTCCGCCACGAAATTGCGGCACGTTAACAAGCGGCGAAGGCACTTCATACAACGCCCATTCACGCTCCGGTAGCCCCAGAGGAACTGCATACGTCATGCGCCACGCATCCCACGTTGTAAACCCACGGCTTTGAAAATGCGCAATCCAGTTTGGCCGTAACGCCTCGTTGCCCTGCCATATCTCAAACACTTCCGCCCAGGTGAGCCGGCGGACGAACGCGAGTTTTTCTTGCGGTATAGTCATTGTTTAAAACATATCATTTTCTTGGTTTAGTGTCCAGCCAAACCCAACATGAAATAAAATCCAGCTTTTTTTGTAATAATTAATGTAGTAGTTTATACTGTCGTTTATATGGACAACCATGAACGTGATGAAGCAATAGCACAAAAAGTACAAAAAGGCGACCAAGAGGCATTTGGCGTACTGGTTGACCGCTACCTGCCAAAAATGACGCGTTATGCAAAAAAGTTTTTGTTTTCACATGATGATGCCCAGGATGTTGTTCAAGAAGTTTTCATTAAAGCGTATACTAATATACAAAGTTTTGACACGAACCGAGCATTCTCTTCATGGATCTATCGCATCGCACATAATGAATATATCAACGCCCTTGCCAAGAAAAAACATATCTCGCTCATAACACTTAACCTTGATACGTTGTTTCCCACGCTGCGCTCATCAACGCAACCTGACATTGATTTGAATAAAAAAGAAATGGAACGAGCGCTTAATGCATCGCTCAAACATTTGCCGGTTAAATATCGCGAGCCGCTCGTGCTGTATTATTTTGAGGACTTGGACTACCAACATATAGCTGATGTGTTGCATCTGCCCGTCTCTACCGTTGGAGTGCGCTTATCACGCGGTAAAGCATTACTCAAAAAATACTACCATCCCTAAACTATGAATGATGCACACCATAAAAAATCCGGGCTGCGGGAGCTCATCCTGAAAAAAATAGAATCGGGCCAAGTATGCATGCATCCGCGCTGGCATTTTGTGTTTAAAAGCATATTGCTTGCAAGCGGTGTTGTGCTTTTGTTTTTATTGGTCATCTTTTTAATAAGTTTTGTAATGTTTGTGCTCCGCCAAACCGGGCTTTCTTTTGTGCCTCTGTTTGGTCTGCACGGTCTGCGCGTTTTCCTGTTTTCCTTGCCTTGGATCATTATCCTACTTGCTCTTGTATGCCTGATCGCGGTTGAATGTTTGGTACGACGCGCTTCATTTGGCTACCGCNNGGCGGTTTTGTTGTCGCACGCACGCCACTCCATTGCACTTTTTTCTACACGGCCCGTGAAAAAAGTTTTCCCATCACCGGACTGCTCTATCGCCATTTTGACATGAACTATCACCGTGAGGTGCATCAAGGCGCGGTTATTGAACGGGCAACAAATACCCTCATGATAAGGAACCGTTTTGGCGAAACGATGCGTGTTGAGATAGACCACAACACGCGCCTTCCGCTTGGAATAGTGCAAAACGGAGATAGGGTTATTGTTTTTGGGCAGCGCAAGGGGCCAAACGTAGTGGCTCTTGGCATACGTACTGCGCCGTCTGATATGATGCCGTCTCCTTTTGATGCACCAGCATCATCATGGTCGTGTAGACGATGAAAGAAAAACCATGACACCATTGTAGTAATAGATAGAGCCAGCTGGCTACAAAGGTCGCATAGTATTCTTAATTCATAACCGTGTGTTATCTATGAACAAAAAAATTGCCTTTGCTTTGGTGCCGGTTTTTGCTCTTAGTTTTTTAGGTGCTGGAAACGCGTCAGCCCACGGATTCTTTGGCGGTTGGGCTCCTACCGACCCTGTTGCATTTGTACAGATGCAACAAACGCGCTTTGAAAAACAAGCTGGAATGCTTGGTATTTCTACGGATGAAATTAAAGATGCGTGGGCAGACGGTAAAAACTTGGCTGATCTCGCAACAACAAAAGGCATCACCAAAGAGCAACTAAAATCACGTATGGACGCCGCGCATCAAAAAGCAATGGAAGAGCGCACGCAGGCATTGGTTGACAATGGTGTTATCACCAAAAAACAGGCAGAACGCCATCTTCAGTTCATGAGCAAAAATAAAGGCGTACGCATGCATGGTAAAGAACTCTTTGAGAAGCGCTTGCCCTGATACTACAAATCAACACACACCCCCGATTACATTGGGGGTGTATTTTGAACTTTGCCTTGTCTGCCAAAATACCATGCTGCAAAAAACGTCGTAATAGGAACAGCTGCAATGAGTGCGATACTGCCCACCAACATGCGTATTACCTCTTCCAAAATAATTTCGCTATTCAATGTAACCCACACCGGACGTTTAAAAATAGTAAACAACAGCAGTAATGGGAATGCAGCGCCGGTGTACGCGAGTGCAAGTGTGTTAACCAACGAGATGATGTGTTCACGTCCCACAATAAGCCCGCGTTGGTACAACTCGCGACGTGTAAGTTTTGGGTTGGCTTCATGCAACTCCCCAACGGTTGCCGCCTGTGTCGTTGCGACATCATCCAAAATACCCAATGCCCCCACAATCATAGCCCCCAATAAAAGACCACGCACATCAATGCGTTGTATGCCAGCAAATTGCAGATAAAATGCATCTTCCGTACCGATACCCGATAACTCTGTAAGGTATATAAAAACAATACCCACAACAAATGCAATCAATAGCGTAATACAGATACTGATAAAAGCAATATGCGTCCGCTGGTTCAAGCCATGCGCAACATACAACGCAGTCAGAGCTATCAACATACTACCCACAAAGCTGATCAAAACCGGGTTTGCCCCTTCTACCATGCGCGGAACCATAAAGAAGAATATCACTAAAAATGTTATGGCAAGCCCAGCAAATGCCCGTACGCCACGCCATCGTGCCAAGACAACCGTTATTATTACAAAAAGGGCCAAAATCAACCATAATGCATCTAACCGATATACATCATTGATATAATACATCGGCTCTGGCAGAACCACATTACGCCCCACAATGACCATATCACCAACCTCCATGGGGCGTGCTGTCTGCCCTACTTCAAATTCATACGGTACCATTACGGTCAAACCTTTAACCAATCCGCTTTTGATAACAAGGCGTAATTCTTGCGCTCTAAATTTCACTCCTGTTTCATCACGGGTCGTATCACTTGTAATTTCAATGACCTTTGCCTTATGGCAAGGTATCATCATTTTCAACAGGCGTTCCAGGCGACAAAACAGATTGCGCCACACTCCTGGCCGGAATGTACAACATGACAACCGCAATGATACCAAAAATAATACGTTTGTACATAGTATACTAAATTAGTATAAACCAACCAGAAACATTTCTGAAATCACAAAAGCAGTGTAGAATAATAAAAGAAAAAAAGCTTCTTTTTTTGTTAATACTTTACCGGATTTCATAAAATAAAACAATAACAGCATGGCCAGCACCATAAATACACCGGTAACATACACCAGCCGCGGATTAAACGAGAAGGGGCTGATAGCTGCCATAATACCCAATACAATAGTCGCGTCAGCCATGACGGTTCCCAAAATATCGCCAAAGGCAAGATCATCGTGGTGTTTTTTTGCCGCTCGTATTGAGAAAAAAAGTTCCGGCACAGTCGTCCCCAATCCCACAATAAATATACCTATCAACAGAGGGCTCACCTGCAGATCATTTGCAAACACCAAGCTGTAACGGACAGTCAGATAAGAACCCAGCAACAAAGCAATCATACTCATGGCAAACAACAGCACATCGGCAAAAACAAATTTTTCTTTTATCTTTTTTGCTCCATATTCATTTTTGCTCAACACGTAACTAAAAAACAACAGGCCCGCAATGATCAAAGACACGCCTTCAATCCTTGAATAGTAGCCGTTCAAACCAAAAACAACAGGAATTAGTATTATTCCTATGTGCAACAATTTATTCTTAATAACTTTGCTCTCAACTGTCAGATTACGCCGGCCGGAAACAAAGACAATCAGTGCAAAGACAAGCGTCAAGTCAGCCACGTTAGAACCAAAAAGCGTTCCCAACCCAAAAGAAGGAACGCCTTGAATGGCTGACGTAATAGAAATAAATGATTCCGGGAAGATTGAAATGATGGCAACAATAAGAAAACCAATAATATATTTGGGAAGATGTAAATTTTTTGCCAATCGCGTG
Organism: Candidatus Magasanikiibacteriota bacterium; assembly: GCA_003501255.1. Lineage (GTDB taxonomy): Bacteria > Patescibacteriota > Patescibacteriia > Magasanikbacterales > UBA10197 > UBA10197. The sequence goes on along the minus strand of DNQG01000058.1, from coordinate 3,823 downwards.
GAGTAGCGGACAGAAAAATCCGCGCTTTTGATGACCAAAAAAAGAGAAAACAAAAAGAGAGCAAAGGTAAGTAGCATACGTTATTATTTTAGCACATTTTTGGTATATATAAAAATTTTGACATTTTTCGGCAATTAACGTATACTAAAAACCTTATTCACTAGTCATTTCATATGAAAGGTGCTATTAAAACCTTGGTTGCTGAAAAGCACTTTGGCTTCATCACACCTGAAGATGGTTCAAAAGATGTTTTCTTCCATGAAAGTGGTCTTGTGGGCCTTCAGTTTGACGAGTTAAAACCGGGCGATACGATGAGTTTTGATGTTGAGGAGTCCGAGAAAGGACCGCGCGCAGTCAACGTTGTCCGCGCATAACAGCTTCTGGCTGTCCGTAATTAAAATGAAGGCCGCAAGGCCTTCATTTTCGTTCGCTCGGGGACAGGGATTTCCGCCTTGCTCTCGCTTCCGCGAGAGCTTCGTTGTCCAGGGTGCCAAACAATTCTCGCTTGCTCGAATTGTTTGTCGCTCGTCTACGCTGCTCGCTGGCAACAACCAGCTCGCAGCTTGCCTCGCTCGCACCCGTTCAAATCCCTTCTCACAAATAGAGAAAAACAGTCCATTTTAATGGACTGTTTTTCTCTGGCTCGGGGACAGGGATTCGAACCCCGATAGCCAGGACCAAAACCTGGAGTCCTACCGTTAGACGATCCCCGAATTATAATTCCTGCGCTAAAGGCGCACTCGTTTAAACCCTCCATGTGCAAAGAAGTATAGCCAAAAAACCTGCGCTCGTCAAACCCTTAAATGCCTGCGCATCGCCAGGGCAGACGACACTGCAACCAAAAGAAGTACCACACCAAATTGTATACTCATAAGCTTCAGGGCATGGGCCATAAATTGCTGTTGCAATGAAAACGCGTTATCAAACAATACCGCAATGTATGGGTCCAGCACGCGCAAACCAAAATACACCAGGACACTCGTAATACCAAACGATAACACCACATACAGCAAGCCGCTAAACAAAAACGGTCCACGGATAAACCAATTACTCGCGCCCACCAACTTGGTGATGCTGATTTCCTCACGTTGGCTGTAAATGGCAACGCGGATGGCATTGAAAATAATCAAAAATGCAATTAAGCCAAACACACCGGTCAACCCGGTCGCCAAATACGTCACGCGCGTGGTGATAACATTAATTTTGTCTATCACAAGCGAATGATTATCAAATGTCTTTGATTCAATGAGCAATTTATATTCAGGCACATCAAGCGCTTCCACAATAGTGCGGTACATTGCCGGATTGCCGGACTTAATAACCAAAACCGCAGGCAATGGATTTTTATCCAGCTCTTTAATGGAAGCAATAACTGCCGGCTCCCGCTCATGTTGTTTAATAAACTCTGCAAGCACCACATCAGGCGCCTTCAATGTTGTTTCAACCACATCACTAAAACTTTTAACAAACGCTTCAACCTCGCGCGCCTCATCCAACTGTACGTCAGGCCTGAAATATATACTCACGTCAACTTGATCATTAACCGCGCTCACAGCGCGGTTGGTAGTAATGTTAACCACAAACAAAATATTCACCGACAGTAAGGTGAGCACAAGCACAGTAATGGTTGTTAAAGACAATCCAATATTGCGCCAAAAATTTTGCAAACCAAATGTTATAACGCGCGCGAGTGATATAATCATATATGATAACGCCCTTTTTCAACGTCATTGATAATTTCACCTTTATCTAGAGTTACCACCCGCCGCTTCAAGCTGTTTACGATTTCACGGTTGTGGGTTACTAAAATGACGGTGGTGCCAAACTCGTTGATTTGTTTAAAAATATCAATAACCTCTTTGGTATTGAGTGCATCCAAGTTGCCGGTGGGTTCATCGGCCACAATAATTTTTGGCTGATGCGCGAGCGCACGCGCAACCACCACACGCTGCTGCTCACCGCCGGAAAGTTGAAACGGATACCGCTCACCTTTGTCTTTCAAACCAACCACATCCAACAATTCCGGCACCACTTTTCTGATGCGCTTTGACGCGGCTCCGGCCACTTGCAACGCAAACGCAACATTTTCAAAAACGGTTTTTTTGGGTAGCAATTTAAAATCTTGAAACACAACACCAATTTGACGACGTAACTCCGGAATTTCTCGCTGGCTGATGTGGGTTATATCCCAATCGCCAATGTGAATAGCGCCCTCGGTGGGACGCTCTTCCGCGAACATGAGTTTGGCAAGTGTTGTTTTGCCGCTGCCGGATGCCCCTACCACACACACAAATTCTCCTGGTTGCACATCCAAATATATATTTTTAACACCTACGCTGTCGGGTGTGTATACCTTACTGACGTTCTTAAATTTAATCATAAGAGTAGACCTATTATACCAGATATGGGCGACGAAAGGAACTGGGGATAGAGTTTACGGAACAAAAAACCGGCTTATCAAGCCGATTTTTTAGGGAGCCACCTCAGGGAGTCGAACCCTGGACCTCTACTTTACGAAAGTATTGCTCTACCAACTGAGCTAAGGTGGCGTTTTAGAAAGCGATATCAAAACTTCAAAAATTCTTCCACGGTACAACCGGTTTGTGAAATAATTTTTCTCAAAGTACCTTTTCTCATATCTTTATTATGCAGGGGAACCGTAATTGCAATGAGCCCTTTTATCAAAATGATATGGCTGCCTTTTTGTCGTACAAAAATAAAACCCGCTCTTTCTAGCATTTTTACAACTATAGACGGCTGAGAGCAGGCAATTTTGCCATATCACATTCTGACGCTACACAGCAACCAAAACAGGAGCCACAATGATAGCCTCTTCTTTTGGCACAGAAACTTTTTTCTTCCTCATTACAGAAACATACAAAGATGCGGCCTCTTGTATATTCGCTTGTGCCTCTTCAAATGTGTCACCTTCGGATATACAACCAGGAAGAGAAGGAATGCTGACAGTGTAGCCACCAACACCCTTGTCTTCTTCAAAAACGGCTGTATAGCGTTGAATTTCTTTTTTAATTATTTTTGCCATATAGTTTAAAGATATAATGATTCAGCGCTCATGTCAAGTTTTGGAGCGGGATGCGGGAATCGAACCCGCGTCTGGACCTTGGAAGGGTCCCGTACTACCACTATACTACGCCCGCAAAAACGCTTTTAATTAACTTATNNGCAAAAAAATAATACCACCATTTCTTCCCATTGGTCAACTGGCCTGCCCTGCCATCGCCGGTAGAGCCCATTGTTGTCCCCGGGTCAGCATTGAATATAACAACCTCTTCCCCATCCTTGACCATGCCAAATTTCATACGCGCATGGCTTTCAACATAGCTGTCTGTTTTGACATATTCCAAAAGTTCAAGCGAGCGCATTTTTTTGTCTTCAAGTACGCGCACATTATTTTGAAGTCGCGCAATTTCTTTTTTCAATGCGTAGTCACGAAAAAACACGCGTGAAAGCGCGACACTCAAAAAAATCACTATCGCAAAAAGCGCAAGCGCGACTACTAGCCGCGTACGGCGTGAGCCGTGCACTATTTCTTTTTTGTCTGGCATAGGCGGACGTGAGCACGCCAAACGTACCTGTTTAGGCACTCGATGCGGCGCCTTGAATAACCGAAAAGATAAATTGCGTCAATACATACCCCAAACTCACCACAATAAGACCAATAATGGCGGATACAACGGTCTCTTTTGCTCCTTCAACTTCCTGGGTGTTGCCGCGCGAGAGCATCCAGCGTATGCCGCCGTAAATCATGAGCGCAAAGAAAAGAATACCCACGAGCGCGAGTATGCCGCCCAAAATACGGCCG
>DNQG01000017.1 GCA_003501255.1 Candidatus Magasanikiibacteriota bacterium | reverse complement strand
AAAGCGCCAGCGTTCCCCGCCTTTAGGCGGGGGTGAATGGCGCAGACGATATTTTGGTATACTGACTATGTATGGAGAACAGATTATCAGCACACACGGTATGCCGTACACAGTACCACATAGTATTTATACCAAAATATCGTCGCAAGATCCTGAATCATGGCGTTGCTTCGTATCTACACAAACTTTTTCCTCATATACTCAAAACAATGCCCGGAACAGAAATTATTGAACAAAACATACAAATAGACCATATACACACGATTATGATAATACCCCCAAGTATGCCGTCTCTGACGTGGTGGGGTTCATGAAAGGAAAAACAGCCAGTGAATTACGGAAAAAGTTTGTGTGGCTCAAGAAAGTATACTGGAAAGAAAACATCATCTGGTCTCCTGGATACTTTGTGTCCACCGTAGGTATTGATGAAGCTATAATCATTCGATACGTACGGTGGCAACAAAGCCATGATTCAGGCCAAGCGAAGCTGGATTTATAATCCAGCGAGCTTGTACGGCCGAACGCAGTGAGGCCAAGTGCCACGGGCTTGCCCGTGGGTATCTACTCCATTCCCATTTTTTGTCTTTATTGTATGTCTTCATTGTAAAATTACCTTTACTTTGTTATGATAAACTCATCCGTTATGCAGCTGGAACAGATGCGACAGGTGGTATGGAGCCACAAACCCTATTTAAAACTCCTTGTACGGGAAAAGGGGTCTTTTTCTATTTTTGATTATTTTCAGGCAACATCAGAGCAGCGGCTGGCCCATAACCAAGAACGCCAAAAAGATTGTCTAGCTGTGATTGAGGCAGAAGCCACAGCATGGCTTGGCGCGGATGTTGCGAGACAAGCTGTGGAAGCGCTGCGTTACAATTATTTTGTCTCAACAACAGATCACCATGAACCATTGTCCCACCCCTTTTTTTTGGGCAACAATTTAGTCCAGTCGTTTGTGGAACACGAGGCCGGACGCAACACCATGGTCGTGCTCGCGTGTGCCGGTGTATCGCTGAACAATTCTTCATTCCCCCGCGGCTTGTTTTTTCATGATGAAGAATTAACAACACGACGTTTGCCTTTTTTCAGTTTAAAGCATCGCCGCAGTCCGGTGTTTGCCATGCCCGCGTATAAAGGTGAAGCCATAGAGCGCCTACAACGCACGTGCGCACCGAGTAGCGCATTACGGGATATTCTGAATATGTATCGTCAACCAGAAGTATTGACGTTACCATCCTACAGCGCGCAGATTTCACGCACCAATCATGTATTGTGGAAACGCATACCCGGGCAAGAACATACAAACTTGGTGTACCTTTCTCTTGAAGATATTGCGAGCCGTTTGATTGTGCAACATCATCTTTGGGGTGGTTCACTTATACAGCATCTATTGTTTGATCCAACATTTCACGCCGCGTTCAGTCAGCATTTTGTTGATATTCCTGGCATGTTTTCAAAAAATCACAAAAGTGGTACGTTTTTATTTTGGGGTATTAAAAATGGCGAGCGTGTGATGCTTGTGCACGACGGTGCACAGTTGCGTAGTATTGATGGAACGTATACTATTGCGTTAACGCCGGACGCTGTGGGCGAGGCACTCGTCAAACGTACCCTCATGCCAAGCTACGGGCTTGCGCTTCTTATCATAAGTTTTTATTACGGCATCACATGCGGGGGCGGTTTTAGCCAAATCAATTACCTCACGTATATGAAAGAGGCGTACCTGCGGTTGCTGCATGACGTGGGGGCGGGCGATGAGGAACACGCGGCAGTTGATGCGGTTGATACACAGGTGTTCAGAGGCGAGTTTGTCATTGTATCTTTAGGCGCACAACGCGGACAGCCCGTGCCAGCGACAGCGCTTGATTGCATTCTCTACGCGCACAAAGATAGTGCAGAGGTGTTTGAACGCATGGCGCGTGAGATGTCTTTAGCTGACGCGGTAGACAGCATGATGCATGAATTTTATAAAATCGTAACCGGCAAAGGGGCACAGTATGTCAACACACTCCACGGAAAACCAACCCTCCGCACGGCCTAAGTGTCTGTATTGCGGAAACAATCCAGTGCCCCATGCCATAAATTGGTCCGGTGAGGCGCTTGCCATGCTCACGTCTTTTTACGACCATAAACTTTCAGGCACCTGGCTGCACCGGTTTTTGGATAAATTGAATGCCTTTTGTGCACACATATTTTTTTGGGTGCTTGAAAAATGTGGCGCCGTAAAATATATTACTGATTATAAAAAAGCAAAATTTATACGCGGTCGTGTGCTCTGGGAAGAAGCTGCAAACCGTGGTATTGAAATGAAAAGCGTGATTTTGTTTGGAAAAGAAATTGATACATACAAAGCGCGTATTCATGGTAAAAACATTTTTTTTGACAGCGTACCGCGACCGTTTTTGCCCAAAGGTAGCGGCTTGTGGTGGCTAGATGACAAAGAACGATTGCGCAGCAAGCTTGAGGAAGCGGGTTTGCCCGTCCCGCGCGGCGGCAGCTCATGGCGCGAAGGCAGGATTGTTGATTGGTTCCATGAAATTGAAAAACCGGTCATCATCAAACCGCGTTTGGGTTCGCGCGGCCGNNGTTTCTGATGTCATGATTACGCCAGCGCACATAGGATTTTTGGGTCGTCAGGGTTATACGCTTGATACGGTGTTGCCGCGCGACGTGACTATTGATGTGATTGAAAAAATCGGTGTGAGTTATGGCGGATCCAGTTTTGAATGTACGGATGAAACGCATGATGACATTAAGCGTGTCATGGAGCAAGCCGCTGCGGTCGTGAAGGACCTGCTTGTTGGTTTTGATTTTATCATTGAAGATATTACCCGTGCGCCAGCAGAGCAAAAATGGGGCATTATTGAGTGCAACAGCTTGCCTTTTTTGAATTTGCATCACTATCCATTGATTGGTAAACCCAACAATGTCTCAAAATACGTGTGGGATATGTGGGACGAGTATTTGCTTAGGAAGGCGTGAGTTGTTAAATCATCTTTTTGGTGTAGCACACCTCGCACAGCACCGTGAGTTTTGAATCAAGATACACTGTTTGTATTTTTGTGTGGCACTGCGAACAAGCGCGTTCGCCCAAGGTAAAAGGTCCCAAACCCGCGTACAAAGAAAAGAATCTCTCGTCTGGATGCAGGCGCGGGAGTGGAATGTTGTGCTTTTGGCAAAAAGCAAGCTCTGGCTTAACCACACGGAACGGTTTGCTGGTTTTTTGGCAAAGTAAGAATTTTTCTGTAATATCCGGCGGCACATCGGCGATGGTCTCTGGCCAAGGTGCGCCTGCTGCTGGGAAACGTTTTTCTTCCGGCACCGCAGGCACTGGTTTTTCACGCCATGCATATCCCTGTGCGTGTGCTGTTTCTGGTGTCAGTGGAAAATCCATTTGTGCCGTGGTTTCATTGTAACCATAATGGCTAAATTCAGTGGGGAAAAATTGTCCGTATTCTCCGGTTTCACGCATGTGTGCTTTGATGCGGCCTATAAGGGCTGTGTATTCTTCGCGGGTATAGTGTTTATTAAACACGCAATAATCTGTTTTGCGCAGACCGGAGCATCCAAAGCAATTGTGCACGCCAAACATGCAATAGTTGCAGTATTCCAAATCAGAGACATCAGAAAAACAGCGGTTTGAATATTTAATGTTATATGCGCCGATGCCAATACTTTGTGAGTTGTAAATGAGTTCTGCATCGCCGAAGTTAAAAAATGTTTGGTCCATGCAGTCCTTGCCGCCGTTAATATTGCTGCAAAACCAAACATCTTCCGCATTACGTACAAAGATGCCATTATGTACATTTGTGCTGTTGAAAATATAATTGCCTGTGGCGTTTTCAGCACGGACGCCAACAAATGCGCGCCGCGGTGCGGCTTGTTTCATAGCTTCAAACTCTTGACGCAACACTTCAAGCCGTGATGCTTTATGCAATTCTTCTTTTTTTATTGTCTCAAGATACGCTTCCCTGCTTAATTGTTTGTTGCGAAAAACATATTGTTTATGCCGCACGCCACTACTCATAAAACAATTGCTTGCATCGCGCGCGTCAAACACAAAATAACAGTCAGTACTTTTTTCAACCTGTTCGCTCCAAAAAATGGAGTAGGAATCTTTGACCGTCAAACTGTTATACACAATTTCCGAATCCTCAATATCGATTGAATCAACCGTATCTTTGCAGTTTGCCATGCGATAACCATAATAACTGTCTTCTGCGCCACGCGTGTGAAAACACATGTAACAATTTTTCAGCGCCGATGCGCCGTTGTTGTAGTCACTATTTTCAAGTGGGGGCGCTAGAGATAACGCAGGATGCGGGCATTGCATCATAAGCTCGCGGAATTGAGGAAAAAACGGGCGTGAAAAATCAAAGTCAGCATGTGGCGGTTCCCAGTTACCGTTATTAAAACAATCCAAGCAATAAACAGGAAATGCGGAATCAGGCGCGTATTGTGAAAGCGTGTTTTTGTGGCACAGGGCGCATTTCCCTGGATACAAAGAGCGGTCATTTCTAAAATGCAGCCGCTCTATCCACCGGCATTGCGGGCATGCGGTTGGTTCTGGCGCATCAAACTTGGTGCGCATTTTTGTTTCTTCCGGCGTGATTTCAAATTGTGTTGTACATTTGGTGCAGGTTTTCATAATTTTAATTATATCCTATAAATTAGGACTCGTCAAGTAATTTTGGCTAAAATAAGACAAAAACTGTAATATATTTTTATACAAACAAACATAAAAATTTACAAAATTAGCTTATTTTAGTATAATATTATTGTCCTAAAAAATAGGACAAAATATGCTTGAAAATAAGCTTAAAAAATTGGGATTTGATAAAAATGAGCGTCTTATCTATCTTGCATTGTTTGAGCTGGGTCGATGTCGGGCGCGGGAAATTATAAAGCACACCGGCCTTGTGCGTAATAGTGTATACACGACGCTTGAGGATTTGGTGCATCGTGGACTTGTTTCTAAAATATTGGTGCGCGGCGTTGCCGAGTTTGCTCCAACAGACCCGGCGAGTATATTAAATGAGCTTGATGAAAAACGACGGCTTGCGCAAAGCGCTATTGTTGAACTCAAGCAAAAACACCTTGAGCCCGGACGGGAAGTGGTTGTGCTTGCCGGACCGCGCGCAATGTATGACACGTTTTATCCCATGTTGGAAGAATTAAAAGCCGGTGAGGAATATTATGTGCTTGGCGCAACGTATGGGCCTATTGCAGAGCGCAATGCACAATTTTTTGATGAGTATCACACCGCGCGTATTAAAAAAGGTGTCATTGCTAATTTATTAGTTTCTCATGAGGCATATTTTCCACTCATTGAGCGGTTCATGCGTCTGGGCGATCCGCATTTTAAAGTGAGCCATGTTAAAAAGTTTATTTCTTCAACCCCGCAACCGTTTCAAATCAATTTGTACCATGGTAAAACACGCATGATTTTGTACGGGCAAGAAACAATGGTGTTTTGTTTTGATCGGCCTGGCGTGTACCAAGGATTTAAGAGCTACTTTGACGCTTTGTGGGAGAGGGCGTAAGATAAAATAAGCTATGCCACAATGTAAACAATGCAAAACTCAATTTGAAACTACTGCCACAGACAGGGCGTTTTACAAAAAAATGAACCCCCCTTAGAAATTCTTATATATCAGCTAGCCGTTTACGTGTTGACGGCAGTTGTTTACCTTTAAGTTGTTGTGTTACTTCATGCCGTATAGTTTCCACAAGATAATGAAANNATGGAAAAATTGACAATTGCCATACTATATTGAATATATATTGATTCTATATAGAGTATAGAATATAGTTATCTACGTGTCAAGAGGTCAGGGTTAATTAAAAAACCGCGAAGAACTTTTGCGATGCGACGACGTGTGCATCGGCATTGTTTCTCCACGGTCGGGAGTGGCACAGAGCGTGAGCTCAAGCGTCAGCAGTCAGCTGCGTGACGCGAGCTTCAGACCCCGCTTGCGCATGGTAGGTGCGTTCAGCCGCCCTGCGCCATCGCCGCCTGCTCGGGCGTCACCTCCACCACGTCGGGCGGTGTCTCGAGCTCGCCGTCGCTTGGTACCGGCCAGACCAGGAGCATGCTGCTGTCCGGGAACTTGGCCAGCGTGTCCTCGTAGAACGGCACGGCGTCGAAGTTGAAGCCGAACGCGGACAGCACGGCCGCGCGCGCGGCCGGTCCGAAGTTGCCGTCCTCCTCCAGCACCGGCCAGCTCGTGTCGCTGTGTTGCTTCCGCATCCGGTTGAGGCGCCCCTGCAGCCACCAGACCGCGCGGCGGGTCACGTCGCCGTAGTCGCCATCCGGCTTGAGTTCCTTGGCGAGTTTGTTGTGGGTGACCACGAGCATGCCCAGCAGGAACATCTGCAGGTCCACCACGGCCGCGCCTTGCGAACTGACGCCGAGATATTCGGGGAAGAGCTTCTGCGACATCACTACGCCTCCATATGTTTGTCCGCGAATGTGCGGAACAAGGGTGCCCGCATCGTACGTCCCGTCTTAAGATTTGTCAAGTACCCCCCACATAAACTCAAACATTTTTTTAAATGAATCAACAAACTCTCCGCTCTCTATTAAAATGCCGATGTTTGTTTCTTTGGTTGAAAGAAAAAGCACTTTGTCAGGGTAAATACGGATAAGATTGTCGTAACGATATTGTTTTGGGAAAAATCTAATTTCATTTTTGAGTATTTTTTCATGAGTTTTTTGCGCCAAGCTGGCTTTTTCTTGCGTAAGAATAAGACGTGTTTTTATGTTAGCGCGTGCGCGCAGTCGCCGGTATTCATCAAAAAATTCAGGATCCCATGCTAAAAATGTTTCTGTATTACCAATAACATCGTATGATTTGCCTTTATAGTCCTCCAAAATAGTGCGATAAAATTCTTTGACCTGCGGAACGCCTTCCAAAAAGGTAACGTGTGGTCTTGCACCACCCTGTTTTTCAATAAGATTAAATTGCGGCAGCGCGTCTTCCAATGCCCGCACACGGCGCTTCCATAATTTAGTGAGTTGTTCCGGCTGACGCGCTAAAAATATTTTTTTGTTTTTGCGTAACGTAATAATAACGACGCCTTTTGCACGCAGTGTCTTCATGATGTCATATATTGATGTGCGTTTAAGTCCGGTTTTGCGTGCAACAGCGCCAGCAGGGGACGCTCCAAGCTCAAGCAACGCAAGATAGGTCTGCGCTTCTTTGTTTTTAAGGCCAATGTCTTCAAGAAGGGTTTTGAGATGCATAATTTGTTGACGAAAATATCGTCACTTTGAGCATACAACATTATTTTATGCTTTGTCAAGCGTAAAATCAGTATATAATTTGACGGACATATTGACAGTTTTATTTTTTTATAGTATCTTGTCTGTATGTTGTGCAAGCAATGCTCGAGCATGCGTTTCAAATGTGAACAGCGCGAGGAACGGCCTGCCAGAGGCAGGATGCTTGTGCTGTTTGAGGAGCAAAGCGACGAGTTCACAAGCAGAGTGACGAGCGCATTCACATTTGACAGCATGTGAGCTGCGTTGCTTGCACAACATACAGACAACATTTTATGAAACAATGCAAACAATGTCAAAAACAATTTGAAGTGATGGAACGTGATAAAGCGTTTTACCAAAAAATGGAAGTACCTGAGCCAACACGCTGTCCAGCGTGCCGTGAAATGCGCCGGCTTGCTTTTCGCAACGAGCGCAGTTTGTATTTGGATGCGTGNNCATGACTATGCCCGCGACTTTGATTTTAACCGTCCATTTTTTGAACAATTTAAAGAATTGTTGAAAAAAGTTCCGCGCATGGCAACGTCTACTTTTGATAATGAAAACAGTGATTTTGTAAATTGTGCCACACGCGATAAAAATTGTTATCTGATTTTTGGCGCAAACTTTAATGAAGATGTGTATTACGGCAATTATGTTAATCGCAATAAATATTCTTTAGATTTGCTGTTCACACATGACTCGGAGTTGTGTTATGAATGCACGGACTGTGAAAAATGTTACAACACGCGCTACTCACGCATGAGTTCAAACTGCATGGATTGCGCGTTTATATCTGATTGCAAAGGATGTTCAAACTGTTTTGGATGCGCTGGTTTGCGCAACAAAAAATATTGCTTGTTCAACAAACAATTGACGCGTGAAGCATATGAGGAAGCCATAAAACAATTTGATTTAAGTTCACGCAGCGGTGTTGAAGCAGCACGAGCACAAGTGATGAAAGCGTGGAACACGCAACCGGTGAAATATTATTTTGGTGAAAAAACAGAAAATGTGACCGGCAATGCATTGTTTAATGCGCATGATTGTGTGAGTTGTTTTGAATCAACGGAAATTGAAAATTGTGCGTATGCAGCGTGGCTTAATAAAGCAAAAGATTGCTATGATATTTTTGCGTGGGGTTTTACGGCAGAAAAATGTTACGAGTGTGTTGAGGCGGGCGGAGATGACAATAATGTAAAATTTTGTCGTTCATGTTTTACCGGTTGCCATTCGCTTGAATATTCCGATTATTGTTTGAACAGCCATGATTTGTTTGGGTGCGTGTCCATGCGTAAAGTCCAGTATTGTATTTTCAACAAACAGTATTCGCCGGAAGAATATGCCGCGCTTAAAGAAAAAATAATCGCGCACATGCGCGCGACCGGTGAGTATGGCGAATTTTTCCCGCCCGCGCTTTCGCAGTATGGCTTTAATGAAACAAAAGGTATTGAGTTGTATCCGGTGAATAAAGAGCAAGCGTTGGCGCTTGGATTTAATTGGCAGGATAATCCGCCGGGCACGATGGGTAAAGAAACATTAAAACCGTCTGACGTGCTAGATGCTCTGGGTGGTGTTAGCGAAGATATCACCAAACAGGTTTTGGCTTGTGTAGATTGTGGGAAAAACTACAAAATTATTGTGCAAGAGTTAAAGCTGTATAAAAAAATTGGGGTACCGGTGCCACTTTTATGTCCTAATTGCAGGCATATGAAGCGCATGGCTGAACATGGTACACATGTGTTGTATAAACGGCAGTGTGGTAATTGTTCAAAAGCATTTCAGACATCGTATAGCCCAGAACGTCCGGAGCAGGTGTGGTGTGAGCGGTGCTATATTCAAGCGGGAAAGTGAAATAGAAAAATCTTTCAGATAAAGCTCTACAGCTATCATTTTAGAGTAGTACAGATTTCAATTTTCTCTCACCTTTCGTCACTGATACACGGCTGAGTGATCTCATGGAGCCCCATGGATAGTGGTTGGGCCTTGACGCCCCCTATTGCAGTGTGCTACAGTACACTGCTGCTTTGGTATTTTTGCGAAAACTAACCGGAGAAACGACCATGGAAGATCGCAGGGCGTTGCTGAAGTTGGTTACAGCAGTGATGGGGGCGGCGAGCGCAAAGTACCCTACTGAGACGGCGCGATGGGAAGCAGTGCGTGCTCTCGTGCGTCACGGAGGAAGGACTGACCCGGACCTGTGGCGGCTTCTCAAGGTGCTCGTGCCCGGCTCCGGACTCGTGTGTGCATCCGGCGACTGCATCGTGGTCCGGTGGGTTGGGCAGGAGCTGCAGGTCCTGGTGGGCGAACGCCCCAACGAGCCGTGGAAGGGATACCTCTCCGTGGCACCGGGCGGCTGGACCGAGCGCTGGGATGACAGAACCGTGGCTGACACGGCCGCACGCGAGTATCAAGAGGAGACAGGGCTCGTCATCAAACCGGTGATCCTTCTGGACGTGTGCGGTCCGGAGCATTGGCACAGCATCGCCAAGCCCATCTCCCGTCTGGACCCACAGGACGGTTTTGAGGTCATACAGACAGACAAGCCGGCTCAACCCGACGGTTTCCCCAGCGTGGCACACGTGCACGCTGGCATCATTGTGGGTGGCGCGCTCAAGAACACGGCAGAGCAGAGGAGCACCCGCTGGATGAGCGTCAACCGTGTGGTGCGCAGGTACGGCGAACGGCTCACGTTTGACCACGCAGCCAGCTTATTGGCGCTTGTCGGGGGTGTTCAGAGAGTACGTGAGCTGACGAGGGGGCTTGCGCGGTGGGATCTGGAGGCCACCATTCCGGTGGAGGCCACGTAAGGCCTGTTCTTTCTGGGGTATTTGATGAGGTTCTGCGTCAACATTGAATGTTGGATGCGGGACCTCTTTTTAATTTGCATCGGCCGCAATAAATGAGTACTATATTTGTGTATGCATATACGTAATCGCCTTGATACGTTATTAAAAAAATTTGAAAAACGTTTTACGCCGCTCAACCGCATTGAAATTATTGAAGATAATGTACTTTATAATTACGATTTTTTTTCACGCCTCACGCGCGGCTATGTGTGGCCGGTTTTGAAAGCAAATGCGTATGGGCATGGGCTTAAAGAAATTGCGACTATACTTCAAAAACGCCGGCCGCAGTATTTCGTAGTAGACAGTTATTTTGAAGCGCTCAAAGTGTGGGATGTTGCGCCGCATCAAAATGTATTGCTGCTTGCAGTCACCAATCCGGTGAATTTTAAAAATATGAATTTTAAAAAGTGCGCGATGGTTGTGTACTCCATTGAAACTATCCGCGCGCTTGGGGCTTTGGAGCGGCCGGTGCGTGTACATTTGAAAATAAATACGGGCATGAACAGGCAAGGTATTGAGCCGGCAGAGTTAGATACGTATATACGAGAGATTAAACGTCATGCGCATCTTGAACTTGAAGGCGTGTGCACTCATTTTGCAGATGCAGATGGCGAGAATGACGCGTTTACAAACGCGCAACAAAAACTTTTTTCAGATGTTTTGGATACACTGGAGCAAAAAAATATTAAACCACGTTTTGCGCATAGTGCGGCAACAAATGGCAGTCCTAAAATTCATGACCCGCGTTGTAATGCAATGCGGTTGGGTATTGGCTTGTACGGTTTTCATACGTTGCAACAGCTTGACCCGGCGCGGCACGTGGTGGCTGAACTCAAACCGGCTTTACGATTTGTTTCAACTATTATTAAAACGCGCGAAGTTGGCGTAGGCGATGTTGTGGGGTACAATTGCACGTTTAAAGCAGATAAACCAATGCGCATTGGGTTATTGCCGGTTGGGTATTATGAGGTGTATGACAGGCGATTGAGTAATAAAGGTTTTGTGCGTTTTAAAAATCATGGCTTACCTATTATAGGCCGCATTTCTATGAACCTGACGACCGTTGATTTAGAAGATTCAGACGCGCAGGTATGGGATGAAGTTGAAATTATTAGTCCGTGTCTGAAAGACAAAAATTCAATTCCTGAAATGGCCGCGCTCGCAGGTACCATTCCATATGAATTACTTACTAGTATCAGTGAAACAGTACGTCGGGTGGTTGTATAGAATAAAAAAACCGCACGTGCAATGGCTGTCTTGCAGGTGCGGGCGCGCTCGCCGAGTGGGAGCACTAGGCCATGATGGACATGAATGAACATGTTGGCCACGTCCGTGTAGCCGAACAACCTCCCACGCATCACCGCGCCGGTGATGGTGGAGTGCTCCAGCCCGAAGAGCTGGTAGCAGACCAATGAAACGGCGCCGAGAGCTAAACCGAACACAATACGGTAGAACATGCGCTGTTCCTTTTATGGTGGTTGCCTGCGGGAATGCAGGTCATATCATCACACTACAGCAAAAATGGCCTGTCAAGTAGGCCCTTGCGCTGTGGATAAACCTGTGCTATACTAATACAAACGGCCGGGAAAGGGCTGTTTTTAAGTACAAAATAAAAGGGTTTTTTATGACAAATCCATTACAAGTGGTTACTACCTATATAAAAGAGTCGCGTGAAGAACTCAACAAGGTTACATGGCCCACGCGTAGTCAAACAAAAAACTACACCATACTGGTCATTGCTCTAAGCGTGGCTGTAGCCGTGTTTTTTTCAGTACTTGATGTTGTGTTTGATTACGGCATTAATTTCTTATCTGGGTTCAAACAATTTTAATCGCTCATTTGAATAATTAACATATGGCAAAACAGACACTTAATTTGGGGCGCCGGTGGTATGTGCTGCATACTTATTCTGGTTATGAAGAAAATGTTTCGCGCAACTTGAAACAGCGTGTTGAATCATTTGACATGCAGGACAAAATTTTTAATATCCTCGTTCCCAAAGAAAAGAAAATCAAAATCAAAGGCGGCAAGCGCGCAACCATTGAAGAAAAAATTTATCCCGGCTATGTGCTTGTTGAAATGGTCGTTACAGATGATTCATGGTATGTGGTACGCAACACGCCAAGCGTTACCGGTTTTGTGGGTTCTGGTACCACACCAACACCGGTTGCAGAAGCGGAAATGGAAGCGCTTATGAAGCGTATGGAGCAAGATGAGCCGGAACACAAGATTGATATTGAAGTTAATCAGCCGGTGCGTATTGTTGATGGGCCGTTTAAAAACTTTGAAGGCAAGGTCTCAGACGTTGATAAGGCGCGCGGCAAGATTAAGGTGCTTGTGTCCATGTTTGGACGCGAGACACCGGTGGAACTTGACTTTTTACAGGTAAAGAAGCTATAATGCGCAAACGGTTGACTCACGATGCAATACATTTGCTTTTTCAGAGGCAACCTCGGTATACGAATTTTCCTCCTCGCGGCTCGGAAAATTGTATACCTGCGGTTGCAAGAGCAAAAAGCAAATGTGCATCGCTGCGTGCCGTGTACTTATAGGAATTTAAATAGTATGGCAAAAAAAGAAGTAACAAAAATTAAACTCCAAATTACAGGAGGACAGGCAAATCCTGCGCCTCCGGTTGGTCCTGCTCTTGGTCAGCATGGGTTGAACATCCAGGCGTTTTGCAGTGATTTCAACAACAAAACTAAAGACAAGATGGGACAAGTTGTTCCGGTTGTTATTACAGTATATGATGACCGCTCCTACACGTTTATTATGAAGACCCCGCCGGCCGCCGAGTTATTGAAAAAGGCCGCAGGCATTCAAAAAGGTTCTGGAAAACCGCATATTGAAAAAGTGGGCACCGTGACCCGCGCGCAAATTCGTGAAATAGCGGAAATTAAGTTGCCTGACCTCAACACAGATACTATTGAGCAAGCCATGCGCAGCATTGAGGGCACAGCGCGTCAGATGGGGCTGACAGTAGNNAAAAAGGTTTATCTTCTTGATGAGGCGCTCACGTTGGTGCTTGATACAGCAAAGGTAAAATTTGATGCATCAGTTGAAGTGCATGTGCGCGTGGGTATTGACCCGTCAAAGGGTGAGCAGCAAATCCGTTCAACGGTTGTGTTGCCGCATGGTACGGGCAAAACAAAAAAGATAGCCGCATTTGTAAGCGGCAACCATGAAAAAGATGCACAAGCGGCCGGCGCTGATTTTGTGTATGGCGAAGAAGATATTGCGCGCATTAAACAAACAGAAAAAATTGAATTTGAAGTCGCAGTTGCAACGCCGGATATGATGCCGAAATTGGCCTCAATAGCTAAAATTTTGGGTCCCAAGGGTTTGATGCCCAACCCAAAAACGGAAACCGTGGGCCTGAATGTGAAAGCAATTATTGAGGCGCTCAAAAAAGGTAAAGTGACATTTAAAAATGATGATACGTCCAATGTGCACGTGGCCATTGGTAAAGTGTCATTTGGTCTTGAAAAAATTAAAGAAAATTATCTGGCGCTTATGGAAGCGCTCCGTAAAGCAAAACCGCCAACATCAAAAGGTGTGTACATCAAAGCCATTACCCTTGCCTCAAGCATGGGGCCTGGTGTGAAAGTTGAACTCTCGTAAATAAAAAAACGGTTAGCTCGGCAGACACAAATTTAATTTGCTTTTTTAGAGGCAACCTCGGTATACGAATTTTCCTCCTCGCGGCTCGGAAAATTGTATACCTGCGGTTGCAAGAGCAAAAAGCAAATTAAAATATGAATCTGGGAGAGGCCGTTTTTTTAATTTGCAGTGGGTTCTTTTATGTGGAATAATGTTCTTCAGAGCTTGACAAACAAGCAAAAATACGCTATACTCAAGCGTTTTTAAAATTACTATGGAAACGGGTTCGCATATACATCAAGAAACAGGACCACGCAGAAAAACCGCAGAAGAAAAGCCGGTGCTTTTTGATACTGCGCCTATTGAAGAAGTGATCGATGTTTTTAGTCAGTGCAAAGATGAAAATAGCTCTTTTCAGGATTTGCCTCAAGAAACAGTGACCGTGCTTATGGAGCGTGTCTTTAGTGATGAAACAACCAGCGATGAGCGTTTTCTTGGGGAACTTGGTTTTTTTGGAGGGGCGGTTCCTGAAACACGGGGTGAAGACAAAAGAGACAGAGATCTGTTATGCGACAAAATAATGAACAGCTTAGCGATTCTTTACAGAAAATATCCTGAACAGGTATCTGATTTTTATCAAAGTTTTGGGCAACAAGCGCAGATGCTCCGTTTTGACACCTATCTGAGTGCATCCTTAGCCATGTTAGCTGATCCAAAATTGCCGGGCAATCTTAGAGGAGACCTTGTCGCAGGGCTTAACTACCAAGCCACGTTTAATTATCTGGGCCGTCTGCAAGCAGAAATGGCAACAGCACAAGGCATACGCGGTGGGCAAACACTTGACCTTATCGATCTTACTGCTCGAGAAGGAAGCAATTGGGCCTTTTCAGAAGATGCTTCTGCACAGCTGCGCGAAACTATGGTGAGCATTGCCGAAACTTCAGATAATTATTATGTGGCCAAACGTGCCGGAGGGATAGCACGCAGGTTTAATTTTACTGAAGGTTGGA
>DNQG01000047.1 GCA_003501255.1 Candidatus Magasanikiibacteriota bacterium | reverse complement strand
AAGAACCGTATGTTGTGTCATGGCGCAACAAATGCGCGAGTGTTTCTGTATCGGTGAGGTCATTAATAGCGACCACAATTAAACCTTTTTTTTCAAACGCCGCTTTAAAAGCATTGCGGCCAATGCGACCAAAGCCGTTTATGGCTATTCTGATTGGCATACTATTTTGTGGTTAATCTTTATATCATCATACCACATTTCTCCAAAATATAGAATACTATATTAGCTCCTCGGCTCGGNNATGAGAGCACAGGAAGCATTCCCATCACCGTGGCAAGACCACGGGGTATTTTATCGTCGCTTGCTCGGAAGAGCAAACAAGTTTGCTCTTCACTCGCTTCGCTAGATAATAAAAAAGGCCCGCGCACGTGCACAAGCCATACCCCTTTTCCACGACTTATCATTTCCACTTGCTCACGCTGTATTCAACCAAGCGCAATTTGCGCGGGTCGTAACCATCATAATGAGCTTTAAACCACACCTCCAATGCTTTTAAAACAACTAAGCGAAATCGCTCATCGCGTATCATGTTACCACGCGGCCGCAGCGCCACCATGTGTGTACGGAATGTTCTGCTGCCCAAATTGCGATGGCACCACCGGACTATAATCCCCACCTCGCGCGATATCTCAACACGTGAAATGGTGATGTGGCGGTCTGGCACACCATCAAGATGAGGAGCGTGCAGCGCGCGTAATGCTGCAATAATCAAAACACGTTCACCATTGGATGTTTTTGCCCGTTTTTGTGCGATAGGGACTGCAACCGTATGCCGGTACGTTTTGCCGCCGTAGAAATAACCTGCTTGAACCGGCAAACACCACCACAACACATCAAGCTTTGTCTGCGGCGGGCCGGCCGGTTTCTTTTTGCGTGGCACAATTAACCTCCGTGAAAAGGGATATTTTTTATACTACATAAAGCCAAAAAAGTCAAATGGAGAGTGCTCAATTTGACAAAATCCCCTATTTTTGCTATAGTACTGGGTATTTTAACCCACAGAATGGGCTAGTATTTTTGTGCCGAGAAGGTGTGTCGAGAGGGTCTCGGCGCAAATGATTGGCCCATTCAACGTGAGGTGAACTGTGCGCGGCGCACTCGTCATCGCTGTCTGCTTGCTGGTCGGGGTTTCGTTGGTGCTGTCTGAGGCCCTGGCGCAGGAATCAACCTGCACTGGGCAGAACCTGGGTGACGCTGACGGTGATGGGTTCGACAGCTTCCAGACCAGAAATCCGACCTTCTTCTGCGGGGACTGCAACCCGTACGATGCCAACATCCACCCCATGGCCGACGACTGGGAGGACAACAAGGACAATGACTGCGACGGCCTGGTGGATGAAGACGGCTTCCCGCGAGGCGAACTGGTCGATAGCGGATGCAGCCAATGTCGGCTCCGGGACGGAGGAGGTTGCAGTGTGTTCAAACCCATGTTCAACCCGCTCGCGTTCCTTGCGTTTCTTCTCTATCTGCTCCGCCTTCGGCGGATCGGAGGTCAGCGATGAGCAAGTTTCTTGCCATCGTACTGTGCCTCGCGTTCCTGCCGACAACGGCGTGGACGCAGGAGCAGTGCGATGGCGATCGCGATCACGACGGCCACGAGGCGTGCACTACGGACAATCCGTTCGTGTTCGCGCCTGACTGCACTCCGGATGATCCGGCCATCAATCCTGATGCAGAGGAAATCCTGGATGACGGTCTGGACAACAACTGCGACGGCGTGATTGACGTGGTGGTCGCGCCAGAGCCGGTTGCCAACCTGTGTCCGGGAGAAAACCTGGGGGATCCGGACGGTGACAGCTTCAACAGCTACACCACTCGGCATCCGTTGGTTTTCTGCGGCGACTTTAACCCGTTTGATGCCCGCGCCTACCCGCGCGCCAAAGAACACTGCGACGCGGTAGACAACGACGGCGATGGGCTCACGGATGAAGGGCTGCAGTGTAATCTCATACCGCCTCCCAATCCGCCACTTTCGGTGGAATGCGACGGCCAAAGCATGGGCGATGGGGATCATGACGGCGTGGGGTCCTATCTGACAGACGACCCCCTGGTCTTCTGCGGTGACTTCAACCCGTTCAGCCCATATGCCTACCCGGGCGCGTTTGAAGGGTGCGACGACCTGGACAATGACGGCAACGGCGCCGTGGATGACGACTTCAACCGCGGCGAAGGTCACGGGCCGCGGTGTGGTGCATTGGTCGGCAGCTCGATTTTTACCGGCTGCAACCAGAACCCACCCTCGCAACACCCGTTCCTTCTGCTTCTCGCAATCATGCTGCTGCGGCGCAAGCTCAAACAGCGTGCTGCATACCGGATTTCATCTTTGGAGGAATGATGAGTCCGGTTTTTTAATTTTTTGTCCCAACAAATAATAGACCCGTACCAGTATGCTGTGAATTACGAAACTCTTTGTTCGGGTGCGCTTTCGGGGAGTACGCCGTAAAATTCTGCTGAATTTTCGGCTCGCGCTCGCGCCGTCGCGCTGCGCGAGCCTCCCCGAAAGCACACCGCTCACCGAGTTTCGTAATTCACAGCTGTATGGGCTACAACGGGTAGACAAAAAAATAAAAAAACGGTATAGTATTTTTTATTAGATATGCCACAAAAAACATTCCAAAATATTGAACTTGAGGATGTTATCAGGACATTCGTCCCACATCCTGTCGTAAAAATCAAATTACTCAAAGGCGGCAATGTTAATCAATCCTATTTAGCTGAAACTGCGCACGGCCGCTATGCCCTGCAATACCTAGCGCCGGCAATACCTTCAGAAGCAGCTAACGCCGCTGTTGAAGTTGCGAATATGCTCAACGCCGCTGGATTGATGGCGCCACGGTTCCTCAAAGACAACACTGGCGGAACGATGCATACAATGCCGAGTGGCGACCGCTTCCGGATGTATGATTTTATTCCCGGAAAAACGTATGATGTTGCGCCAACCCCTGCTGTGGTACAATCAGCAGCGCATATCCTCCAAAAAACGCATGCAATACTCGCGCATCAAACACCTCTTTTGCACCCTATTCCTCATTTTCACGATACACCTTACATCAAACACAAACTTGAGGAACGGCTAGAGCGTTTGCCTGCTGAAGTGAACGCGCTGGGACATGATGTTCACCGTGAATTGGGTGAAGCGTTGCTTACACCGCAAGAAGCCGGGCCCAACATTCCTATTCACGGCGACCCAAAACTTTCCAATTTTATTTTTGACGATAGCGATACGGCCGTTGGTATTATTGATCTTGATACAACCATGTATCACTCAAAATTTATTGATATTGGCGATGCCATGCGTTCATGGTGCAACCCATGCATGGAAGACGATCCTGCCAGTGCTTTGTCCGCCCCCTATGTTGAGGCATTTATAGCAGGTTATCTTGGCACAGATGCAACACTTGAAGAACGCCGCGTGATGCTCAAAGCAACACGCCTAATTGCGCTTGAATTAAGCGCACGATTTTTAATTGATGTGGTTGACGATAATTACTTTGGTTTTGATGCTGCAAAATGGCCTACACGGCGAGCGCATAATATAGCCCGCGCACAGGCGCAATACAACCTCGCAGCGTCCGCACAACATTTTGCCTAAACTTTATAAATTCCATGGTCTCCAACATCAATAAACACGACTGTCTCATTATCAATAAATTCAAAAAGAACCCTATATCCGCATACTTATGCCATTACGTTTGTAAGCGAACCCTTTAATTCTTTTAACGCCCCCTTACGGGCCTCTTGTTTGTATATCCTAATGGCCTCACGCGCGCTTTGTTCTTCCAAATAAGTGCGCAATGCCACGCGCAAAAGCTCTGAACGAGTCATGTGATCTTTTTTTGCCAATAGCTCTGCTTTTTTAAGCATAGCCGGGGGCAAAGAAATAGTTATAAGCGAAGTTGTACGCATATATTTAATACTTAGTATTACATTTTAATACTACAAAAATTTTACCCCTTTGTCAAATCTTTTATCCACCGAGCTGTTCCGCCACCTCGGCCGCAAAATCAGTTTTTGTCTTTTCAATCCCCTCGCCTAACTCAAACCGGCTAAAGCGCCGAAGCGTAATTTTTTCCCCGAGTTCTGCAACTTTTTCATCAAGCAGCCCTCGCACTGTTTTTTCTTCATCTTTAATAAACGCCTGCTCCAACAAGCACACCTCTTTATAAAAGGCGTTTAATTTACCTTCAACGGCCTTATCAATAATATTCTGCGGTTTACCTTCTGCTTTCATCTGGTCAACATATACTGCGCGTTCACGCTCAAGCACAGC
The DNA here is from genome assembly GCA_003501255.1 of Candidatus Magasanikiibacteriota bacterium. GTDB lineage: Bacteria > Patescibacteriota > Patescibacteriia > Magasanikbacterales > UBA10197 > UBA10197. The sequence continues at coordinate 19,941 of DNQG01000047.1, read as the reverse complement.
AGCCGGTACATCTTCACGCGCCAAATAACGCGGATTGGCCGCAGCAATGTGTAAACATAATTCACGTGCTAACTCTTGAAAACCATCGGTCTTGCCCACAAAATCTGTCTCGCAATTCAACTCAAGCAACACGCCAATGCGCCCACCCGCGTGAATATATGAAGCAACAGCACCCTCGGCAGCCACTTTGCCTTCGCGCTTGGCTGCTTTGACAGCGCCTTTTTTGCGCAAAATATCCTGCGCTTTCTGCATGTCCCCGTCAGCTTCTTCAAGCGCCTTTTTGCAATCCATCATGCCTGCACCCGTTGTGTTTCGTAATTGTGAAATGAGTTCTAAAGTTCCCATAGAAGTATATTATCCTGTTGCCACTACAAATGCTCTTTGTTCTTTTCTTTCTTTTGGTTTTGTGACACCAACAGCTTTTTGATTTTTCTCCCATGCTGCGCGGCCTTCAGCTGCTGCATCGGCAATAATGCCCGCGATCATGGTAATAGAGCGCACAGAATCATCATTGGCCGGAATAATGTGCGTTGCCTTTTCCGGGTTAACGTTGGTATCGCACACGCCCACCAGAGGCACACCGGCCTGATTTGCCTCACGCACTGCGGTTTTTTCAACGCGCATATCAACCACAAAAATGGCATCAGGCACATTGTGGAGGTTGATAATACCCGCCAAAATCACATCCATCTTTTCAACTTCTTTAGCAAGTTTTAAGCGTTCGCGTTTAGTGTATTTTTCCCATGCATCAGTTATCTGTTCTTTTTTGAGTGTGTTGTATCTTTGAATGAGTTTTTTGATTTCAGAAAAATTAGTCACGAGCCCCCCAATCCAGCGCTGATTGATGTAGGGCATACCGCACCGCTTGGCCGCTTCTTCAACAATGGGCGCGATGTGTTTTTTCGTGCCCAAAAAAAGAACAAGCTTTCCTTGGCTTGTTAAGGTCTTGACGAACGTAGCGGCCTCTGCGAGTTTTTCACGCGTTGTTTCAAGATTAATAACATGGACCCCATTACGCTGCGTAAAAATAAAGGGTTCCATTTTGGGATGCCAGCGGCTCACGCGATGTCCAAAATGCACACCGGCCTCAAGCATCTCAACAAGTGTGGGTAATTGATTCATAGTGCTTCCTTTTTCTGCCGCCGATCCGGCGGGCCTTCCCCCGCGCCTTTCCCCGTTTTTGGAGGGAGGAAGACGGCACAGAGTGTTAAATATTAAGTGTCTATAGTTTATATGATGAGCGGTTTATTGTCAAATTACGCTTATTTTAATTCAAATACCAGCCAAAATATGGTCTTTAAGGATAACATTTGCATAACATCGCCAAACACGCTAAACTATACATACTATGCAACTCCCCAAAGAACTCCCCGAACAAACAGAAAAAACACTCCTGTTTGTAACAGACACCACACGCGCCAAATGGTACCTTATTGACGGCCGCGCCATGTCCAAGGCCGGCAGCTTCTTAAATCCAAAACCAGAGTATACCGGCAAAGAAAGAATGCCCCATGAAATTATAGAAAATCAACACCAAGTATTTTGCAAACAAGCCGCGCGCCATCTTGAAGATGCATTGCGCACAATCGGCGTACATCGCATTGTTATTGCCACACCGCACAACATTAAAAATCAATTTGAACACGTACTCTCTGCAAACGTAAAACAAAAAATTCGTACATGGCATGACACAAATCTATACAGATTTTCCGGCATGGATATCGCCCGTCGCCTTTTAAAATAATGTATGGCTTCACCATCACAAAAAATAATTCTTGGATTTGTGGGAGAAATGGCGTGCGGTAAAGGCACAGCCGCGGCCTATTGCAAAAAGCGCTACGGCGCGCCCAGCTTGCGTTTTTCAACCATTTTGCGTGAAACACTTGATCGCGTCTACTTGCCTCACACACGTGATAACATGATTTTTCTTTCAGAAACGCTGCGCGGACATTTTGGCGATGATGTATTGGCCAATGCCATGGCGCGTGATGTTGAAAAAGAAAAAAAACGATTCATGACCGTGGACGGCATCAGACGGCCGGCTGATATTGTGCACCTCAAACAATTCACCCATTTTCATTTGGCGGCCATTGAGGTGGAAGCGCGTACACGGTTTGAACGCATACGTCTTCGCTGTGAAAATACTGATGACGCGACCAAAACGTGGACGCAATTTCAAAAAGACAGCAAGCGCAGCACAGAGATTAGCATCAGAGGCGTTATGAAAAATGCTGATTTTGTCATTAACAATAACGGTGATTTTAAACAACTCCACAAACAAATTGACGATATTGTTAAACAAATTAAAAAGGCCACGGCTGCTAAAAAATCATGAACGTTCGCATACAACGCATTGATACATCGCTCCCCTTACCTGCCTACCAAACACCAGGCGCCGCAGCGTTTGATATGTATAGTCGTGTTGATGTGGATTTTGCTCCCGGTGAAATTAAGCGTTTACCTTCAAACCTCATCATTCAAGTACCAAAAGGATACGCTTTAATTTTGGCTGCACGTTCAAGTTTGGGAAGCAGACGCGGATTGCAATTGGCAAACGGCATTGGTGTGATTGACCAGGATTTTTGCGGTCCGGAAGATGAAATTGGCATNNTGCGCCCACGCGCGGCGGTTTTGGAAGCACCGGACACTAAATTATATGTTAATCGTATTAGAAGGTATTGACGGATGTGGCAAAGGCATGGTCGCACGATTCATGATTGAAACCCTGCAACAATCAAAAGGGCCGGTTTTTGATGTTGTACATTTTGCAAAAGAACACAAACGTCTCCCTGCATTTGAAGAATTTAAAAATCACACCCTGCTCCTGACCGGTGAACCCACCTACGCATGGGTCGGGTCTGCCATACGAGAGGAAATGATTAAAAATACACGTAGTGCCCTTTATTCACCCTATACGGTTGCAGAAGCATTCGCCATGGACCGCTTGGTTCACTACAAACGTATTGTGTTGCCTGCGCTTGAAGCAGGGTGTACGGTTGTGCAAGAACGCGGGGTCGGTTCTTCACTGGCCTACCAATCGCTTACGGCGCCTGACTTAACCATGGATGTTATCGCTGCGCTTGAAGGTAATGCTTTTCAACTTGCTCACCCCCCTGATGTGCTCATGGTACTCAATTTATCTGCAGATCTTGCGGTTAAACGCTTGTCGCTGCGGACTGACAAAAAAGACGATTCCATATATGAAAAACGTGATTTTCTTGAACGTTTAGCGAAAAATTACGCGTCAGGGCAGTTTCGTGCATTTTTTGAAAATAACCACACGCGCATTGTTGACTTCTCAACAGCCGACGAACTTGGTATAATGAAAGAGAACGCTGAGCGGCTCACGCTCCAGCTTTTGTCATAATCCACGCACGTATGCTCCCTTCATTTTGGCAGCTCATTGAACAGGCATGGAACTTGTATGGTAAACACTACCGCACGTACCTGCCTGGTGTTTTTGTTCTTTTTGTAATTGCATTTATTACACCACTGTTTCGTTTTTTGTATGCACCGTCTGTTGCTGCTTTATCAGAACAGCCACTGAATATTTTTATCACGTACGCCATTTTGGTCTTTGTGTTATCGCTCATAAGCTTATACATCAGTTTTACGCTGCTACGCATTATCTACGCCAGCATTACGCAAAAGCAAGCGCGCTGGAAAGATGAACTTATGATAACGGCACGGCATTTTATTCCTGCATTTGTGGTGGCCCTCATTATTATGCTTGCCACTGTTGTGGGCGCGTTGATTGTTATCATTCCAGGACTTATATTGTTTGTGTTTTTGTTTTTCAGCCAATACTATGTGCTCTTTGAAGGCGACAGTATTGTTGAATCACTCAAGAAAGGGTGGCACTTGGTGCGTGGACGATGGTTCGCGGTTGCCATACGCCTGCTTATCCCCATCATTTTGATTGGTATATTACAGATTTTACTTGATGAAATACTCCAGTACCTTATTGTTGACAACCTCTTTACAGGACCGCGAGAAGCGGCTACCATGTTAATGCCTGTACTTGTTTCAGGAGGATTGCGGGCACTCACCACATCATTCTTTTACCCCTGGCTTTACGGGGCAACCATTCTTCTTTATTTGGAACTGAAACGGACGCCGCATATTTAAGCCCATTAGGCGTTATAGTGTGTCCTTCTCGCTTTCCTCGGGCGGCCCAGCGTGCCGCCCTCAGGGCCTCGCCCTTCGCTCTCGTCCCCGACTGAGTCGGGGACGAACCGTGCCCGCTACGGGCTCGGAACCCGCTCAAAGGACACACTATAACGCCCCTCCCTTTCTGTTTATTGATATGAAATACGAAAGTATCATTGGTCTTGAAATACACGTACAACTTAAAACAAAAAGCAAGCTCTTTTGTTCGTGCTCAAACGCCGGCGAATACGAACCGCCCAATACCACGGTCTGCCCTGTTTGTTTAGCACATCCTGGTACGCTGCCGGTGACCAATAAGGAAGCGCTTATCTTTGCCATTAAAGCATCCAAAGCGCTCGGCTGTATTATTACCTCACAATCAAAGTTTGACCGCAAACATTATTTTTATCCTGATTTACCCAAGGCCTACCAAATTTCACAATATGACCGGCCTGTGGGCACCAATGGTTTGGTGCGCATAGAAATTGATAACCCGGAAGCAGTACGAAAAACCGCTGATGTGCGCATTAACCGTTTGCATTTGGAAGAAGACGCAGCAAAAAATATCCATGAAAACGGCGCCACGCTTGTTGATTTCAACCGTTGCGGCACGCCGCTTTCTGAAATCGTCACTGAACCTGACTTGCGTACGCCTGAAGAAGCAAAAATATTTTTACAAGAATTGCGAACACTCATGCGTACGATTGGCGTATCTGAAGCGGATATGGAGAAAGGCCACATGCGTTGTGACGCCAATATTTCCATACGCCCCGCAGGCGACAATAAACTCTACCCCAAGACCGAAGTTAAAAATATCAATTCATTCCGCGCGGTTGAACGCGCATTAAAATATGAAATTGATCGGCAAACAAAATTATGGGAGGAAGGCAATCCGGTAAATTATCTTTCAACGCGCGGCTGGAATGATGATAAACAACAAACGTTTGAACAGCGCAAAAAAGAAGAAGCGCATGATTATCGCTATTTCCCTGACCCTGATTTGCCGCCCTTAAATTTGGCCGAGCTTGAGCGTGATGTCACGTTGCCGGAATTACCACCCGCAAAACGCCTGCGGTTTGCGCAAGAGTATTGTTTTGCGCCCGATGCTGCCAAACTGCTCGCCGATGATCCTGACTGGGCTGACTTTGCTGAAAACGTCATGTCTGAAACCTATGCGTGGCTCAAAGCAACGCCAGGGTATACTGCGGCGGCTGAACACAAGCAACGCGAAGAATGTTCCACGGTTGGAAAACTTGTGTCCAGCTGGATTTTAAACCGCTTAATGCGCCAAATGGCAGACGCTGCTATTGATATTAGAATACTCAAAATTACTCCGGAAAACTTTGCGGAGTTTATTACGCTTATTCACACCAGCCAAATCAACAGCTCAAATGCTCAAAAACTACTTGGTTTTATGCTTGAGGCCGGTGAAGATCCATCGCACATTATGGAAGAAAAAGGCCTAGGTCAAGTTGCCGATGCCGGTTTCATTGAAAATGCAGTGATGCGTGTTGTTGAGAATAACCCAAAACAAGTTGAACAATATCGTGCCGGCAAAGTTGAAGTGATAAAATTTTTAATTGGCATGGTCATGAAAGAAACGGAAGGTAAAGTTGATCCAAAATTGGCAACGGAAAAATTGAAGGAGAAACTTGGGTAATGCGCCTATGTTCTTTAAAATATTGGAAGTTGTACTGCACCTTGACAAGTACCTGCAACTCATTGTTAATCAATACGCCGGCTTGACCTATGTTCTGCTCTTTTTGATTATTTTCTTTGAGACCGGTCTTGTGGTAACGCCTTTTTTGCCTGGAGATAGCTTGCTGTTCACGGCAGGCGCTCTGGCCGCAGCCGGTTCCTTCAACATTTGGTTGCTTTTTATTATTATTTTTATTGCCGCAGTTGCCGGGGATGCTTTGAACTATCACATCGGTAAATACATAGGACCAAAGATATTCAAAAAAGAAGCGTCATTTTTATTCCATAAAGAACACCTTGACCGCGCGCAGCGATTTTATGAAAAACACGGGAAAAAAACAATTATCTTGGCACGTTTTATCCCCATGGTGAGAACGTTTGCGCCGTTTGTGGCTGGTATCGGGAAAATGCCCTACGGTATTTTTGTGACGTATAATATTGTGGGTGCACTATTATGGTGCTCTTTATTTATTTTTGGCGGCTTCTTATTTGGTAACATACCGTGGGTAAAAGAGCACTTTGGCCTGCTCATTCTGGCTATTATTTTTATTTCTGCTGTCCCTGTTATTAAAGAAATCATTTTCCATTTTTATAAACAAAAAAAATCTCCGCTCACGACTCATGCGGACGGAGACAAAAACGCGCGTACATAATCAGAGGCATGGCTTATGTCACGCATCCACATCACTCCGTCAATTTTTTTAAACCACGCTTCTTGTTTACGTACGTATTGATGATTGTTATATTTGATTTGTTGCACAACTTCTTCAAGCGCTGCCCCCTCTTCAAAATAGTTTTTAAATTCCCGATATCCAATACCGCTCATACCGGGCGCATCCCAGCCATATTGTTTTGATAACTGTTCAACTTCTTTTACCAAACCATCTTCTACCATTTGATCAACGCGTTTATCAATACGCTCATACAGCTCCTTACGCGGGCGTTCAATACCTAACATAAGCATTTCGTATTGGCGTTCTGATTTAGTACGCTGCGCCACAAATGATTGGCCTGTTGTTTTATACACTTCAAGCGCGCGCACCAAACGACGCGGATTTTCTGTATCAATAACTTTGTAGCTTTCCGGGTCAAGACGCCGCAATTCTTGTTGCAATTCTTTTTTGGTAAGTTTTTCCAGTTCAGCACGCAGCGCACTTCCACTTGACACGGCTGGTATGTTCCAATTATCCACCACTGCGCTTATATACTGCATAGTGCCACCAACTAAAAACGGCACACAACCATGCCGGTTAATGTCTACAATAACAACATCAGCCCTTTTTTTAAACTCTCCAACACTAAAATTCTGGTCGCCATCGCATATATCCAGCAAATGATGCGGTACTTTTGCCTGTTCTTCATGGGTTGATTTTGCCGTACCTATATCAAAACCGCGGTAAATAGCGCGTGAATCAGCATTAATAATTTCGCCACCAAACTCCTGTGCCAATTGCAAAGCAAGCGCGGTTTTGCCGCACCCGGTTGGGCCTAGTATAACGATAAGTTTTGGTTTCATACTACAATGCCTTCAAGCACCCACTCCATTGCTTTTTCAATTTTCACGTGTCTTATTTTCCCTATGTCGTCGCGGGTGCCTGGGAACTTAACCATTTTTAATTCGCGGCTGTTACCACGGCATACACCGCCTTTGTATTCATCAGCCAACACTTCAAGCGTCCGTCCCACATACGTCTCATTCTTACGCAGTACAGTTTCTTCCATTAAATTTTGTATTATGCGCCACCGGCGCTTTTTTTCTTCACGCGTTACATCGTCTTCAAATAATTTAAATCCCAATGTCCCGGTGCGCGGGCTGTACATGGCCGTATAACAAATATCAAAATCCACATTTTTATACAACGCAACNNCGCTTTAATACGGTTAATGCGTTCCAGATACTCCTCAACCTTATACTTGCGATTCATGCGCTGCAAAACTTCATTGTTCCCGGCCTGTACCGGTAAGTGAATATAATTGACATGTTTAGGCAATCCAAATGCATCAATCACCTCGTCAAGCAAATGCATAGGGTGCATGGATGTGCAATGAATACGCCGCACATTTTGCAACTGATTTAACTCCCACAACAACGCCGCAAAATGATTTTTATAAGGGTTTGCAGAAGAAAAACATTCCGGATCCGGCGCTTGATAATGATTCACGGTTTGCCCCAATACCGTAATTTCCAAAATACCATGAGCATCATACTCACGCGCCTCATTCAAAATACTTTTGAGCGACCGATACCCCTCCATGCCGCGAGCATAGGGCACCACACAATAAGTGCAAAACCAATTACATCCGGTTTGAATAGAAATAAATGCCTTGTGTTCATGAGTTATCTTAGGCCGAATATTCAAATAGTCAACGCCCAACTCCGGCGTGCTTGAAACAAGCTCGGGTCGTAATTCCGCAATCCAGCGCGGCAGCTGCACCATATCTCGCGTAGGAAAAAACAAATCAGCGCCCGGCAATTTTTTTTCCATCACACCTTTGCGATCACGCCCGGCCATACAACCCGTTACCGCTATGATCACATCGCGCTTTTCACGCTTGCGAATCAGATCAAGCTCACGAACAGTACCATAAATACGATCTTCCGCGGTCTGGCGCACACTGCACGAATTTAATACCACGACATTCGCTGTGTGTACATCAGACGTTGGCTGCAAACCAATTTGTTCCAAAACGCTCCCCAAGCGCTCGGAGTCATTTTTGTTCATTTGGCAGCCATATGTTATAATGTGATAAGTGAATGCCATAAGCATGCACACTATACGTTAAAATAACCTAAAAGTCAAAATATGGCTTTGTTAAGGTTTTTTGGAACGTCAGCTTGACAAAAACCCCTGTTGGATTATGTTTCTTGACGTTTTTTTTGGCCTATGATATAGTACTGCCACATACACAAATTATGTTAACCATTAGATTACAGCGTTTAGGCAAAAAAAAGCATCCTACCTACCGGTTTATTGTTTCTGAAAAAGCAAAAGACACCCAGTCGGGCGCTCTTGAAATCTTGGGGAATTATGACCCCGTGGCAAAACCAAAAGTTATTGCTCTGAAAAAAGACCGCATTGAATATTGGATTTCAAAAGGAGCTCAAACGTCAAATACAGTGCACAACCTCTTGCTTAAAGAAGGTATTGTAAAGGGTGAAAAAAAACGTTCAGTATTTTTGTCAGCCAAACGCAAAGCTAACATTGAAGAAACAAAAAATAAAGAAACTCCTGCCGAAGCCCCTGCTGCGCCATCTGCCTCACCAGCAGATGTCTAATCTCATATTTAAAACAAAGTAAGATTAACACCGCCCGCTGTGGCGGTGTTTTGTTTTGGCTGAACAACCGGCGCATCAAATTTAACCGGAAATGGTTGGATAGTTCCGGTCAACGTAGGATAAAAGAGTTGTTTATTTTTAAGTCCGTATTCGTAAATGTCTTTGGTTATTTTCACATCCTGCATACAATAATCAATCACTTTTTGCTTTTCACCGGCCTTCCACCATGTAATGGCTTGTAAACCGTCTGCACTTTTCCCCACTTTGAGCGTTGCCTGCGCGACATCGTCCAATTTGATACGCCGCCCTAAAGAATCTTTAATAACGCGTAGGATGTCCAAACTGGGCAGCTTGAGCAAATCGCCCTGATAATAATTATTTAAAACCGGCAAATCAAAATGTTCACTATTATAGCCAATCAAACGATCAGCGCTCTCAAAGAGCGGCCACATCTCGGAAAATCGGTCTACGGTAAAATGTTTATACGCATCCAAACCCGTGTGATACAAACAGACCACGCTCGCGCGCAGTCCTTTGAAATCATTATTCACCTCGGCAAACGTATTTTCCGTTTCAATATCAAAAATGATTTCATTAAACATACTACTTTTTAAACCGCATCATCTATAATGGTCCTTGGGCTGCTTTCTTCACCAGCGGCCGCTTCAACCCGCGCGTTTCCATCATCTTCAATTTCTTCTACGTCACGTGGTTCTGCCACACTCACATCACCATCCCCATCTTCATCTCCCAGCGCCGGATGGCTTATTCCTTCCGGGGGCGGTGGAACAACACTGCCGCTTCCTTTATCATACATATACCGCACATAACTCTTGTCTTCTCCCGGCTGAGCGATTGGGTTCTCCTTGGGGAATATATTTTCTAGCAAAACGCTACTCCCCCCATATTTTGAAGCAGCTTCATGCGCAACAGCGATAACAGTATCCAAAGTCAAAGGAACTCTTCCACCCCCTAAAGGACTAGAATACTCTTGCGTCGGATTGAGCATGGCAACAATCATATCATATACTTCCTGCAATTCAGGTGACGCATTCTTATGATGTAGCTTGAGAAGCGAATGGACGCGTTCACGCATTTTCCCCGCAGCAGCTGCGCGGGCAGCATCAAAGTATTCACGTCTCCCCACTTCCCCTATATCTTTTCCCGTTATTTCCTTAACAAAACTGTTCCATACATCCTTCATGCCAAATAATGTTACTGCCATGGTCATACCTAACGCGTAAATGTCTGAACGTTCATCTCTGTTATGACTCAAAACTCGGTTGTCCATAAAAGGCACCGAACCAATCACTACCCCCTTTGGAACCAACGCCTGCTCTTGAAGCATCGTTGAGGTAAAACCAAAATCCGTTAACTGGGCGCGGATAACATCATCAGCACCCCTATCAAGCACAATATTGGCTGGTTTAATATCACGGTGCATGAGTCCGGCGTTGTGCATATACCGCAGTCCTTTCGCGGTTTCCTCAAGTAACGCAGCAATTATCTCTGGTTTATTAACCCCTTCATGTAACAAGCCATTGTTTTTTGAAATAAGTTCCAGATCACCACCGTTGGCAAAATCAAATTCAACACGGCCTATATTATTTTTTGTATCATAAGCTATATTCCGCACCTGTGTTATATTTTCAGCACCTTCTGCTGTATGCGGTAAATGCATTACAGCGCTTGCAGCCGGTTCAACAAACTGCTGCCAAGGCGTTAAATCACCTTCTTTTGGTGATTCAATCTGGGCTGACTTGGCCACAACAATCGGTTGGTCATTCTGGTATACAATGTGCGTTGTTTCTTTTCCACCTCGCCCTACACTGCGCAATTTGTACTCTACGCCATCAATTTCCAAACTAATTCCTTTTGCGTTGGTCTTGAACGCCGAATCAAGCGCCAACTGTACCGGCGCCGACAAAAACTGCTCGGTGATATCCACATCATATTCAGAACTATCCGGGTGTACAATAGCTTCCGATGATTCAACAGGCGTTTTCATACCAAATTCCTCTTTTAATCGTTTGGAAGTTGTATGCTCAAAACCTTTTCTTTTTTTCTCTGGCGCTTGTTGCATTGGTTCCATATAATTAAATCCGCTCTCTCTAAACATAGTCTAATAGCTAAAATTAACAGGCAATTATAACACCTTTTTTGCTTTTTGTCAAGATATTGGATATGTATAGTATACCACACTGTTTTGCGAGCGCAAATCCTATTGCCCCACAGGCCCATACTTGGTATACTGACAATATACGAACTCATAGCGCAGTGAGCCTTTTTCAGGGAAACTCGCTATGAGTTCTACAACCTATGCATCATCATGTATTCTCAAAAATCGCTTTATACGGGCTGTTGTTTGTATTTGGTATTACCACAGCGTTGCCACAAGCTGTTTTTGCTCTTGAATTCAACCCCAACCTCATTTTAAACGATGCCGAACTGACTGACTACAACAGCATGACCGTGGTGGACATTCAAAAATTTCTTGAATATAAGGGGAGCTACTTGGCCAAGTACACCGCGCAGGATGTTAATGGCGAATTCAAAAAAGCGTCAACCATGATTTATGAAGCAGCGCAGCGCCACCGCATTAACCCGCGCTACATTTTAACAACTCTCCAAAAAGAACAAAGTTTAATTGAAGGAGTTCCCAAAAACAAACTGGATGACCGGCTTGACTGGGCAGCCGGATATGGCATTTGCGATTCATGCAACAAAAACGATCCGACACTTGCCAAGTTTAGAGGGTTTGGCAACCAGGTGGATTATGCGGCCGGTGCCAATCGTTTTTATATAGATAATCCTGAAAAATTCAGCGTACGTATTGGCCAAGCGGTCCGCATAGACGGACAGACGGTCATACCCCAGACACAAGCTACAGTTAATCAATACATTTATACGCCTCACATTCATGGCAACAAAAATTTGTGGAGCATTTGGAACAACTGGTTTACACGCCGCTATCCCAACGGCACCGTGCTCCAGGCCGTGAATGACACAACCGTCTGGCTTATCCGCGAAGGCAAAAAACATTTATTTGAAACACAAAGCTCATTTCTTTCACGGTATGACACAGAAGAAATAATTAAAGTTAATCCCGATGAACTTGAAAATTATGAGCTCGGCGCTTCTATTCTTTTCCCCAACTATTCTTTGCTGCGCCTTCCAAATGGCCTCATTTATCTGCTGCTTGATGAAACCAAACGCCCACTCGCATCGCAAGACGTGTTGCGGAAGTTGGGATATAACCCAGATGAGATTATTGACGTGGGCAAAGATGATGTGCGCGTGTATGAAACCGGCAAATTCATTACCATACAAGACAGCTACCCCACGGGTGCGGTGCTTAAAAATCGTGATAATAGCACCCTCTACTACGCTTTTCAGGGCACACGCAGGGTCATTGCCAACGAACTCATCGCAAAAATAAATTATCCGGATCGCCTGCCCATCACCGTTGACAGCAAGACCATTGCTGATTATCCGCTCAAGAATGAGCCTATTCTCCTGCGCGACGGCACGTTGGTAAAAACACCGTTGTCAAATCAAATATATATCATTTCAGACAGCCGCCGGCGCCCCATTCCTACTATGGAGGTATTCAATGGCATGGGTTTTAATGAAAATGCCATTAAAGAAGTGGATGAAATAACGCTTTTGCTGCATCCCAAGGGCGAACCCGTACGTCTGAACAACAACGTTGTTGCCACAACACAATAGAATTAATCGTACTTCTATGCTTGTCTTTGCCGCCATCACACCACACTCGCCGCTTCTCATTCCTGCGTTTGAAGGAAAAGAAGATGTACAACTTGAAAAAACAAAAGAAGCGATGCGACAATTGGAAAAAGATTTGTACATCAGCAAAGCGGAAACCATCATTATTTTAAGCCCACACGGGCAGTGTTTGGACGGGGCTTTTGGTGTTAATCTTAATACCACGTGTCAAACCAACTACGCAGCGCTGGGAGATCTTGCCACCAAGCACACGTATGCTATTGATGCTGTTACGGGCACCACAATTAAAGAACATGCTCAAAAACAAGGATTTGAAATGCAGATGACAACGCAAGATACTGTTGACCACGGCATTGGTGTGCCGCTTCAATTTCTCACGGAGCACCTCAAAAAAGCACAGGTCGTGCCGGTGAGCGTCTGCGGCATTGCCGACTCCAAAACACATTTTAATTTTGGTTATGTTCTCAAAGAAGTTGCCATGAATAGCCACAAACCCATTGCTCTAATTGCCTCGGCTGATCTTTCCCACGCATTGACCACTGACTCGCCCGCAGGATTTAAAAAAGAAGGACCGCTGTTTGATGAAAAAATTCAAGAAGCGCTGCAAGGAGGAAACAGTTCAGGCATGCTTTCCTGGGAGCCGGCATTTGTTGAAGCGGCAAGTGCATGTGGTTTTAAACCCATTATAACGCTTATGGGAGCTCTCCAACGCGTTAACTATACGTTTAAGCTTCTCTCCTATGAAGCTCCACACGGCGTGGGCTATATGGTGGCCGAATGTGTTTTGTAATTGCATGGTATGTACGCTGAAGTTATTCCTTTGGTAAGATTGCCCAATAATTTGCACTCTTTTGATTATGTTATCCCAGATGACGCCGGGTCAGTAAAGCCCGGCGTTCTTGTTGCCATTCCCTGGCGGTCAAAAGAACTGTTTGGTATTGTTGTGCGTGTCAAACAGGAGGCAGGAGTAAAAAAAAGTAAACCCATCAGCGCGATTGTCCACAAACACCCGCTCATACCGGCGTGGCAGCTTTCCTTATGGCAACACATATCTTTGTTTTATCATTTTTCGGAGGCCTCGCTTGCACAGCGCTGCGTGCTGCCCCTACAAAAAAGAAAAATAAAAAATCTTACACTCTCACCGCTCAAACAGCATCGTACGCTTGTGATACCTGCGGCACCAAGTTACTTTAACTATGCACGCGCCTCTGAACAACGGGACTATATGGTAAAGCATCTCAAAAAACCAGGCACGCATTTGTATCTTACCGCAGAACGTTTTGAGGCAGAGCAAGCCGCAGGATGGTTGCGTGATGCCGGGGTTGACCACATCGTGTATCACTCGGAGCTGTCCCAAAAAGAACAATTTGATGCTTGGTGTGCGGTGCGTAATGGTGAAATACACGTTGTTGTGGGCACCAAAAGCGCACTTTTCTTGCCGTTTCCGCAGCTTTCAAGCATCTTATTTGATAACGAAACCAATGACCACCACAAAAATTGGGACGCACAGCCCCTGTACCATGCGCGCGAAGTGGCACACACGGTCTCACAGCTCACCGGAGCGCGGTTGCATCTCATGTCACATATTCCTTCCCTTGAAACGTATGCAGCTTTACAAGATGGTTTATACACCAAAGAAAAAAATGCCACCGTGTGCTCAACAAAACAAATACGCATAGTGAACATGTCTAACGAACGAAAAAAAGGTAACTACAGCGCTTTTTCCGATTCAGCGCTTGTATTAATTGAACAATCGCGTGATCAATCCATTTTATTTTTTGTTAATCGGCGTGGGTACGCACGGGCTCTTGTGTGTGCTGATTGCAGCTTACCGGTGCAATGCCCTTCGTGCGCGCTGCCGCTTGTATTTTATCAAGCAGTTAAAGAATTGCGCTGTCACCACTGTTCCATAAAACAACCCTTAACGCTCACCTGCACCCGATGTCGCGGTTCATCATTTAAACAATACGGACGCGGTACGCAACAAATTGCGCAGGATGTAGCAACATTGCGTGACACCTTCAAAAGCACACTTCCCGTGGTGTGTTTGGACAGTGACAACCCAAACGTATCCATACCCCCGGCAGGATGGTTTGTGGGCACGGACTTTGCCTTAAGCCGCATACCATGGCACGCGGTGAGCGCTATTATTGTGGTGGACACAGACAGTATGCTCACACGCCCTGAATACACGGCGCTTGAGCAAACCTACAGTCGCATTATGTATTTTGCTTACCGCATGCAAACAACTAAAGGAGCGGTTTTACTACAAACATATACGCAAGACCATCCACTCTTTGCGGCGTTGAAGTCGGACAACTATAAGCTTTTCATGGAGTATGAATATGAAGCGCGAAAAAAATTAAACTACCCGCCTGCCGCTTATTTGGTGCGCCTTGAAGCGACCACCGCTGCGCTTATTAAAAAAATACACGAAAATATTGCCGCCGCATACCCCACGCTTGCCATAACCGGACCGTATGGGAAACACGAACCATACTCGCTTCTCTTGCGTTTTCAAAAAAACATGGTACAATCTGCATTGCTGGAGATTAATGCGATGCTGCCGGCTGATGTTAGGGTTGATCCCAACCCGATGACGTTATAATGTAATAGCTACGCTATCCCATTTCTCTCGCGCTGCATCGCTAATGAAAAAACGCGATTTTGAAAAAAAATTGTATGCCAACAATATTCAACATCCTCACGCACCCCCACAAAAACCTTCGCATACGCGCACAGGAGGTTGATTTAGGATATTTAAAAACTGACGAATGCAAAACATTTTTAAAAAATTTCACCCATACCATGCGCGTTAAAGATGGTGTCGGGCTTGCGGCAGTCCAGGTAGATACGCCCAAGCGCATCATCTGCATTATACGAGATGTACTCTCAAAAGAAGAGCGTGCAGCGCTTGGTTTGGGACGGCATGATGACCTTATACTCGTCAACCCGGAATGGTTCCCGCTTTCACAAAAAAAAGCATGGGGACAGGAAGGGTGTTTGTCAGTCCCCGGCTTGTGGGGTGATGTTGAACGAACCGCAGACATTCAGGTTACGGCACTCAACAAGCATGGTGAACGTCTCGCCTTCAAAGCAACAGATTTTTTTAGCCGCGTCATTCAACACGAAGTAGACCACAATAATGGCATACTGTTTATTGATAAAGCGCATAACCTCACAAAAAACACTAATGGCATTAAAGCATGAAATTAACCTGCATTTTTTTCGGAACTCACGAGTTTGGCGCAACGGTTTTAAAAGAATTGCTTGCTGCTGACGTGTGGAACATCACGGCTCTCGTAACACAACCAGACCAACCCGTTGGACGCACGCAAACACTGACACCGCCGCCGGTTAAACAGGTCGCACAGACCATGGCCTTTGATGGCGATATTCTGCAACCGGAAACACTAAAAAATACTGATTTCAAAGCAAACCTGGCGTCCTATAATGCATCATTTTTTATTATTGTTGAGTACGGCAAACTCATTCCTGCTGATGTGCTGCTTATGCCACGGTATGGTTGCATTAACATACATCCATCGCTTCTGCCGCAGTATCGCGGCCCGGCGCCTTTACAACAGGCGCTCACTGATGGCGCTCATGTTACCGGCGTAAGCATTATGCTCATTGATGAAGGTATGGACAGTGGCCCTATTCTCGCGCAGAAAAAATATGCTATTGATTCTGATGAAATATTTCCTGAATTACGGCAACGGCTTGCGCAAGAATCTGTTGATCTTCTTCTCAAAACAATACCCCCGTATCTTGCGGGAACTCTGCAACCGCGCGCCCAAAATCATAGCCAAGCGTCATTCACGCACTTACTCACGCGCGATGATGGCCGCGTTGATGGTAACAAAACCGTTGCCGAGCTCTATAACCAATGGCGCGGGCTCACGCCATGGCCCGGCATTTTTACAGAAATACATTATAAAGCAAAACCACTCCGGTTAAAGTTGCTTGAAGTGCGGCCTGCCCATGCCGTAAAAAACACGAATGGTAAACCGTGCTCCCTTATTGTTCAAGGCAATAAACTTTTTATCGCCGCCGCCGATGGCCTGCTTGAAATACTCATGCTCCAGCCCGAAGGTAAAAAGGCCATGGATGCAGGGTCTTTTATCAATGGGTTTAAATTGGGCTAAATAAAGCAAAAAAAGTTACTCTTGACACTCTTGTAGTGTATGCTATACTGCTTTTAGCACTCTCATATGGTGAGTGCTAACCACCTTTTTACTATTAGCGACGCAGGCGAGAGAAATGGGAGGGCGTCGAGGAGCTACTATAGTACTATATATATGATCCCCCAAAATTTTACCACCAAATCCCAAGAAGCGCTTCAACGCGCTCACGCCCTTGCCCATGACAACGGGCAACCACAAATTGAGCCGCCTCATCTTTTTTTTGCCCTTCTTGAACAAGAAGAAGGCGTTGTGGTTTCAGTACTTAAAAAATTAAATGTTGAATTGATTCGTTTGAGAGCTGCGGTGCAGGCCCACATTGATCAACTACCCAAGTCCCAGGGGTATGCCATGGGGAGCGGCGGTGTTGGTATTGGACAAATTTATTTGTCCCACCCCATGATGATGATCCTCAATCAATCGGCAGAAGTCGCACGCCAAATGCATGACGATTACATCAGCACAGAACATTTACTCTTGGCTTTTTTGTCCGTACGCAACTCCATATCCCCGCTTCTCAACCACACCGGCATTACCTATGATGAGGTCATGAAGGTCTTAACAACAGTACGCGGATCACAGCGCGTTGATTCACCAGAGCCGGAAAGCAAATATAATGCGCTTGAAAAATATGGGCGCAATCTTACGCAACTGGCACGCCAGGAAAAACTGGATCCGGTCATTGGCCGTGACGATGAAATCCGTCGTGTCATGCAGGTATTATCACGCCGTACTAAAAATAATCCCGTGCTCATCGGCGAGCCCGGCACAGGCAAAACCGCAATCGCGGAAGGCCTTGCCCAGCGTATTGTCAAAGGCGATATCCCTGAATCCTTAAGAGAAAAGGAAATTATTGTGCTTGATATCGGCGGTCTTGTCGCCGGAACAAAATTTCGTGGTGAATTTGAAGAACGNNAAAGAATACCAAAAATATATTGAAAAAGATGCGGCGCTTGAACGCCGTTTCCAACCCGTGTTAGTGGATGAACCAAGCATTGAAGATACCATCGCCATTTTGCGTGGCATCAAAGAAAAATATGAAATTCACCATGGCGTGCGTATCACCGACCCGGCGCTTGTGGCGGCGGCAAATCTTTCACAACGGTACATCACGGACCGTTTTCTCCCGGACAAGGCCGTTGACTTAATTGATGAAGCCACATCCGCGCTCCGTATGGAAATTGATTCAATGCCGGATGACCTTGATAAACTCAAACGCACCTCAACCAAGCTGGAAATTGAAAAGCGTGCTTTGCAAAAAGAAAAAGACGCGGAATCAAAAGAACGTCTCAAACGGCTTGAAAAAGAACTTTCTGAAGTCAAGGAACAATCGCAGGAGCTTGAACTACACTGGAAAAATGAAAAAGAAGTCATTACCAAAATCCGTGATGCGCGAAAACAGATTGATAAACTGAAACAGCAAGCGGAAATTGCTGAACGCCAGGGTGATTTGCAAAAAGTTGCTGAAATCAGATATGGACAAATTCCCACACTTGAGAAAGCCATCGCGACTGATGAAAAAAAATTGGGAGATCTGCAAAAAACACGTAAAATTTTGAAGGAAGAAGTGACGGAAGAAGATATTGCCGGCGTTGTTTCACGCTGGACCGGCATTCCGGTCAACCGTATGCTGGAAAATGAAGCCGAGAAGCTCTCCCGCATGGAAGACGACCTCTCAAAGCGTGTGGTGGGCCAATATGAAGCCATTACGTCTGTTTCTAATGCCATTCGCCGGTCACGCGCCGGCATTGCGGAAGAAGGTCGGCCCATTGGCTCATTTATCTTCATGGGGCCCACGGGTGTTGGCAAAACGGAACTGGCCCGTGCGCTTGCTGAGTTTTTATTTAATGACGAGGAGGCCCTTGTGCGCGTTGATATGAGTGAATACATGGAGAAACACTCTGTGTCAAAGATGATCGGGTCTCCACCGGGATATGTTGGTTATGAAGAAGGTGGGCAACTAACGGAAATCATCCGACGTCGCCCCTATTCTGTGGTGTTGTTTGATGAAATTGAAAAAGCGCATCCTGATGTGTTCAATATGTTGCTCCAGATCATGGATGACGGAAAACTGACTGACGCCAAGGGCCGCNNCCAAAAAGGCGACCTGGGCTTTGCGCAAGCAGATGATGGTCCTCGTGATCCGGAAAAGCGCATGCGTGACAAAATCATGGAACAGCTCAAAGAGCACTTTAAGCCGGAATTTCTAAACCGTATTGATGAAATCATTATTTTCCACTCTTTGCGTGAAAAACAAATTGAAGCCATTGTTGACCTACAGCTCAATTTTGTCATTGCCCGTACGCAAAAACAAAAAATCAAACTTGACATCAGTAAAAAAACGCGCGCTTACCTTGCACAAAAAGGTTATGATCCCACGTACGGTGCGCGGCCGCTCAAGCGCGTCATTCAAACTGAGGTGCTTGATCCCTTGTCCATGAAAATCATCAAAGGCGAAATAAAATCTGGCGACAAAGTTAAGGTTGATGTGAAGAAAGATGTGTTGTTTTTTGAATAACAATGTGCTTTTTCAGAGGCAGCCTCGGCATACGAATTTTCCTCCTCGCGGCGGTTCGTCCCGACTTAGTCGGGACTCGCATTGTATGCCTCCGGCTGCAAGAGCAAAAAGCACATTGGATTTAAAAAACACCCCTGTCAGGGGGTGTTTTTTTATGTGAAGCTTTACCTATTCAGCAACGCTCTGGTCTGCGGGCCTACATAACCAACCGTAGGAAGACTATTGGCACGTTGGAATGCCTGAACAGCTTGTTGGGTATGAGGACCAAAGTTACCGTTAGGTTCAAGAGTAAAGAAGCCAAGGGTCTTTAGTTTCTGTTGTAGGGCTTTGACTTCATCGCCTTGTGAACCGGCAGAAAGGAAGGATTT